>JAOLWQ010000001.1 GCA_028342535.1 Methylophilaceae bacterium
AGCTATATGAATAAAACACAAATTAAGCACTTTATAAAAATATTGAATGACTGGAAAATCGAACTTGGAAGTGATATAGATAGAACAGTAAGCCATATGCAAGATGAATTAACAGCTTATGCAGATCCTAATGATAGAGCCAGTCAGGAATCTGATATGGCTCTTGAGCTTCGTAATCGAGACCGAGAAAGAAAGCTTATAAAAAAAATAGATTCGACTTTATTAAATATTAAAAATAAAGAATATGGTTATTGTAATTCATGTGGTGAAGAGATTGGACTAAATAGGCTGTTAGCTAGGCCAACAGCCACATTATGTATTGATTGTAAAACTCTTGATGAAATTAGAGAAAAACAGATGGCTAAATAAAAAAAGCCCAGCTATGCTGGGCTTTTTTTTAACTTTTTTTATTCAATCCTCTTTCGCGTTGTCTTTCTTTGGTGTCTCAGGGGTTGGAGCTTCAATTAATGCCTTAGCACTAACCCTAACTCTTCCTTTATCATCCACCTCTATTACCTTCACTTTTACTTCATCGCCTTCTGATAGATGATCTTTTACTGCATTTATTCTTTCATGTGCAATCTGAGAAATATGAAGTAAACCATCTTTTCCAGGTAATAATGAAACTATAGCTCCAAAATCAAGAACTTTAATTACCTTTCCATCGTAAACTTGGTCTACTTCTACGTCAGCAGTAATTTCTTTAATCCTACTTAATGCTGCCTCACCAGATTCAGCATCTGTACATGTTATTTTAACAAGCCCATCATCGTCAATATCAATAGTGGCACCAGTTTCTGCAGCTAACCCTTTAATTACTGCCCCGCCTTTACCTATTACATCTCTAATTTTATCCGTATGAATCTTTATCGTAAGAATCTGTGGAGCAAATTTTGATAGATTCTCACGACTACCCTTAAGAGCTTTCTTCATAATTTTTAAAATATGGTTTATTCCTTCTCGTGCCTGACTTAAAGCTACTTGCATAATTTCAGTGGTAATTCCAGTAATCTTTATATCCATTTGTAATGCTGTTATACCATTATCGGTTCCAGCAACTTTAAAATCCATATCTCCTAAATGGTCTTCATCACCTAAGATATCAGTCAGCACAGCAACTCTATTGCCCTCCTTAATTAAACCCATTGCTATACCAGCGACATGGTCTTTAATTGGTACACCGGCATCCATCATAGCCATGGTACCTCCACAAACTGAAGCCATAGAACTTGAGCCATTTGATTCAGTAATCTCTGAAACTAGTCTAATTGTATAATCAAAATCTTCTTTGTTAGGTAATGCAGCACTTAAAGCTCTTTTTGCTAATTTTCCATGACCAATTTCTCTTCGTTTTGGAGTACCTACTCTACCTGTTTCGCCAGTAGCATAAGGAGGGAAATTATAATGAAGCATAAACCTATCTTTATATTCACCTTGCAGGGCATCGATAATTTGCTCATCTCGACCGCCCCCCAATGTTGCAACTACAATTGCTTGTGTTTCTCCTCTAGTAAACAATGCTGAGCCATGTACTCTTGGTAAAACACCAGTCCTAATTTCAATAGGTCTGACTGTGCGAGTATCTCTTCCATCGATTCGTGGATCGCCATCAAGAATTTTAGTCCTAACAATTTTAGCTTCTAAATTATGAAACTCGTCTTTAATTTGATTTAATTGAGTTGTATTTGTTTGCTCTGTTACAAGCTCACCTAAAACTTTATCTCTTATTATAGAAATTTTTTCAGATCGATCTCCTTTTGACTTAATAGCAAATGCTTTCTCTAAATCTTTAACTGCAATCTTCTCAATTTGATCAATTAATTTTTTATCTGCTTCAGGAGCCGCCCAGTCCCATGGATCTTTTGAAGCTTCTTTTGCTAATTCGTTTATTAATTTAATTACTGGCTGCATTGCTTTATGCCCTTCTAATACTGCATCAAGCATAACTTTTTCAGGTAGCTCTTTAGCTTCAGACTCAACCATCAATACTGCAGAATCACTTCCAGCAACAACTAAATCAAGCTCAGTTGATTCCATCTCTGTTTTGGAAGGATTTATTACAAACTTATCATCAATATAACCTACTCGTGCTGCACCTACTGGTCCATGAAAAGGGATTCCTGAAATTGCCAATGCTGCAGATGCCCCTATAATCGCCGGAATGTCAGAATCAATTTCACTATCAGAAGACATTACCGTTGCAACAATTTGTATTTCATTATAAAAATTATCTGGAAATAATGGCCTTAAAGGTCTATCTATAAGTCTACAAGTGAGAGTCTCTTTTTCGCTAGGTCTACCTTCTCTCTTAAAAAATCCTCCTGGTATTTTTCCCCCAGCATAATTTTTTTCTTGGTAATCAACCGTTAGTGGGAAAAAGTCTTGGCCTTCTTTTGCCTCTTTTCTTCCGACTGCAGTTACAAAAACAACGGTATCTCCATAACTGACCATTACAGCACCATCTGCTTGACGGCCAATTTCTCCAGTTTCAATAGTTAGGTCATGAGATCCATATTTGATACTTTTTTTTATTTTATTAAACATTTGATTTATCCTTTTATAATTTAAATCCATTATTCACTTCTCAATAATGAATACTTACTTCAATAACAAAAAAGCCGACACATACAAAAAATTGCATATAATCGGCTCAAATTTTTGTTTACTTTTCTATTTTCTAAGCCCAAGGCTTTTAATTAATCCTTGGTATCGCTCTAAACTTTCACGTTTTAAATAATCAAGAAGTTTCCGTCTCTGGCTAACAAGCGCTAACAAGCCTCTTCGTGAATGATGATCTTTAGCATTAGTTTTAAAATGCCCTGTCAAATAAGTTATACGATCTGTCATTAATGCAATCTGAACCTCAGGCGATCCCGTGTCATTTTTAGCTATCTGATATTTCTCTACAATTTTTGCTTTTTCTACAGCAGTACTAGTCATTCAAATTCTCCTATTACAGAACCGCACATTTTAGCGGCATTTTACTAATTTAACAATATTTTTTTAAATGAATTTTTTGTTGATTTAAGACGTTTAGCTTTTAAGCTTTCATCTTTATCAATTTCCCCTAACCCAATAAATTCATTGTTTTCCCCATATAATCTATATAAGCCTGGAATATTTGCTCGTTTATCTATTATCTTTCCATCTTTTATTGCATTTTCTTCGTTGGCATTTAATACTATTTTTTCATATTCACTCAATAATTCTTCGGCTGGTAATAAAAAATTGATTCTTTCTTCATCTTTTGTTTTCTCAATCTGCTCAATATTTATAGAGTTTTTAATACTAAGTTCTCCAATATTGACTCTTTTCAACTCTAATAAATAGGCTCCTACATTTAATTGATCTCCTATATCTTCAGCCAATGTTCTTATATATGTACCTTTTGAACACTTTATTTTAAGCCTAAGCTTATCTCCTTTATATTCTATTAATTCAATTATGTGGATTATCACTTTACGTTTAGGCCTTTGAACATCAATCCCATCTCGAGCATATGAATAGAGAGGTTTGCCTTTATATTTAAGTGCAGAGTACATTGGGGGTAATTGATTAATTGTCCCAATAAATTTATGGAGTACTTTTTTTATTCCTGCCAAAGAGGGCAAGGTATCTATATTTTGCTTAGTAATTTTTCCTTCAGTGTCTCCTGTAGAACTCTTATAACCTAATTTTATTACCCCTTCATAAGTTTTATCTGCATTTAAAAGATAGCTTGAAAATTTAGTTGCTTCTCCTAAGCAAATTGGGAGTAAACCTGTTGCCATTGGATCAAGTGTCCCTGTATGGCCAACCTTTTTTGCAGAAAATAAAAATTTTATTTTAGATACTAGCTTATTGGAGGAAATACCAAGTGGCTTATTAATAAGTAAAAGTCCATCGACATTAAATTTAAGTCGCTTAAATTGCATTATTTTATTTTTGTGAAGGTAAAACTGAGGCTAATAATTTTGAAATTTTCATACTTTCGTCTACCGTTTTATCGTAAACAAAATGCAACTTAGGAATGCCTCTTGTCGTCATTCTTTTTGCCAGCTGAGATCTAAGAAATGGCATAGACCGGTTAATACCTTTAAAAATTTCTTCGTCATACTCAGCTGAAATAATAAATATTTTGGCATGCTTTAAACATGGTGATACTTCAACATCTAAGATAGTTAACATTTTTAAAGCGGGATCCTTAATTTGTGTTTGTAATAAGGTTGCTAACTCTTTTTTAATCTGCTGGCTAATTCGATCACTTCTAGGGTAATCTTTCACTAATTTATAGCTTCCTAGGCACTTGAACCAATTCATAGACTTGAACTTTATCTCCAACTTCAATTTCATTAAAGTTCTTTAATGCCAAACCACATTCAATATTAGCCTTAACTTCCTTGGTGTCATCTTTAAATCTTTTCAAAGAATCAAGTTCTCCTTCAAATATAACAGCACTATCTCTTAAAAGTCTTACATTTGAATTTCTTCGTATTAATCCCTCTAAAACAATACATCCTGCAATATTTCCAATTTTAGATGCTTTGTAAATTTCTCTAATTTCGACAAGTCCAAGAATATTCTCTTTTTGTTCAGGCGCTAACAAGCCTCCTAATGCTGATTTAACCTCGTCAACTGCTTCATAAATAATACTATAATTCCTCATATCAACTTCTAGGCTATCAGCCAACTTTCTAGCTCCACTGTCAGCTTTAACATTAAAAGCAATAATAACTGCATTAGATGCAGACGCTAAATTTACATCTGACTCATTAACGGCTCCAATTGCAGAATGAATTACATTAACTTTTACTTCTTCTGTTGAAAGTTTCTCTAAAGAACCAGCTAAGGCTTCTGCTGAACCTTGGACATCAGCCTTTATTATTAATGGTAAAAATCTTACCTCAGCTTCTGTCATTTGATCAAAAACATTTTCTAACTTAGAAGCTTGTTTTGCTAGCTTCACATCTCTAAATTTACCCTGTCTAAATAAAGCAATTTCGCGTGCCTTTTTCTCGTCACTTAGAACAATAAATTCATCGCCAGCTTTTGGTACCTCTGAAAGTCCAATTACTTCCACTGGAATTGATGGGCCGGCCTCTTTTACACTTTTTCCAGCCTCATTGAGCATTGCTTTAATTCTTCCAGAAGCATTCCCTGCTAACAAACTATCTCCTGGCCTAATAAAGCCTGATTGGACTAATAGAGTTGCTGCTGGGCCCCTACCTTTATCTAATCTTCCTTCAATAATAATCCCTTTAGCCGGGGTGTTAATTGGACCTTTTAGTTCTAATATTTCAGCCTGCAAAAGAATTGCATCTAATAAATCATCAATCCCTTGACCAGTTTTTGCAGAAATTTCTACAAACATAGAATCTCCACCCAAATCTTCTGGGATAACTTCCTGAGCTAATAATTCATTCTTAACTTTTTCAGAATTGGCATCAGGTTTATCAATTTTATTAATCGCAACAATTAATGGTACACCTGCAGCTTTAGAGTGATTTATTCCTTCAATAGTTTGGGGCATCACCCCATCATCTGCAGCAACAACCAAAACAACTATATCTGTTGCTTTAGCTCCTCGAGCTCGCATTGCTGTAAAAGCTTCATGCCCAGGCGTATCTAAAAAAGTTGCTACTCCTTTTTCGGTTTCAACATGGTATGCTCCGATATGCTGGGTGATGCCCCCAGCTTCGCCAGAAGCAACACGTGAAGTCCTAATAAAGTCTAATAAAGAAGTTTTTCCGTGATCTACATGTCCCATTACAGTGACTACAGGGGGTCTTGATTCGATTTGCGGCACAATACTTTCATCATTATCTAAAAGTGATTCAGGATCATTTTCTTTTGCCGCTAGAGGATTATGTCCCATTTCTTCTACTAAAATCATTGCTGTTTCTTGATCCAGAACTTGGTTTATAGTTACCATCATTCCCATACCCATTAAAGACTTAATAAGTTCAGAAGCCTTAATAGCCATTTTATGCCCTAAGTCTGCAACTGAAATTGTTTCTGGAATTAAAACATCTTTTACAATGGGGTCGCTTGGTGCAACAAAATCTTGCTCTTGATTTGAATCTATATTTTTATTTTTATTTTTTGGAGATCTCCATCCAGATGAATTATTACTTCCACCCCGATTTTTGATTGGTCTCTTTTTTATAGTTCTATCAACCCAGTTACTCTTTTTCTCTTTTTTTTCTTTCTCTACCTTTACCCCAGCTTTTGATGCTGGTCGGTGTAATGTTCCTTCTTGAGGGGGTTCATTTTTATTTTCTGATGGTTCTTTCTTCTTTTTTAAATCTTCTGCTTGTGCTTCTGCTAATGCGGCATGTCTTTTCTCTTCTTCATCCCTTATATTCTTTTGATTATCATCAACTATTTCTTTAGGTTTTACTGATTTATTATCATCAACTATTTCAGAGTCTTGTTTTTTATTTTGGTCAGGCTTAACAATAGTCCTCTTTTTTCTTACCTCTACTTGAATTGTTCTTGCTCTTCCTTCACTATCTGTTTTTCTGATTTGTGTATTTTGTTTTCTTGTTAACGTTATTTTAGTTTTGGGCCGCAGTGAAGCCCCATGCTCAGATCTGAGATATGTCAATAATGCTGATTTATCTTCTTCCTTAAGCACATCTAAACCACTTGATTTATCAACTCCAGAGCTTTTTAATTGCTTAAGTAATAAATCTACTGGCATGCCTAGTTCAGTAGCAAACTCTTCAACGTTAGATTTTCCCATTAAAACTCCATAAATTATTTAAACAAACCAGGGTGCACGTGCTGTCATTATCAATACCTTAGCTTTTTCTTCATCCATTTTGACTAATTCAATTAATTCGTCTACAGCCAATTCTGCTAAGTCTTCCATAGTTACAATTTCTTTTGACGCTAACAGTTTAGCTGTACCGGGATCCATACCATCCATATCTAAAAGATCAGCTGCAGGCTCAGATATTTTTTCTTCTTTTACAATTGCAGCAGTAAGAATTACTGCACTTGCTCTGGACCTTAACTCATTAACAGTTTCTTCATCAAAGGCTTCAATTTGAACCATTTCTTCAATAGGCACATAAGCAATCTCTTCTAAGGAAGAAAACCCTTCTTTCACAAGGATATCTGCAACATCCTCATCAACATCAAGTTTTTCAATAAATAATTGACTGGAAGATGAATACTCTTCTTTTGTTTTTTGATCGGATTGCTCTTCAGTAAGTATATTTAGTTCCCAACCTGTTAATTCAGATGCTAGTCTAATATTTTGACCGTTTCTTCCTATTGCTTGAGCTAATTGATCTTCTGCAACAACCAAATCCATGCTGTGTTTATCTTCATCTACCACAATACTTGATACTTCCGCAGGGGACATTGCATTAATTACAAATTGAGCTGGCTCTATAGACCATAAAACAATATCAACTCTTTCTCCAGCTAATTCACTAGTAACAGCTTGAACTCTAGATCCTCTCATTCCAACACATGTACCAACTGGATCAAGTCTTTGGTCATTAGCTTTAACAGCGATTTTTGATCTTAAGCCCGGGTCTCTAGATGCGGCCATAATTTCAAGCAAGCCTTCTTCTATTTCTGGAACTTCTAACTCAAACAATCGTATTAAAAATTCTGGGGCAGTTCTTGATAGAATTAGTTGTGGGCCTCTAGCAGTTTCATCAATCTTAATTAAAATTGCTCTCACACGGTCGTTTATTCTAAGATTTTCTTTAGGTATCATTTGATCGCGGGGCAGTATTGCATCAAGTCTGCCGATTTCAATAACGCCATTACCTCTTTCCATTCTTCGGATTTGACCAGATATTAACTTTTCATCTTGAGCTAAAAAGTCTTTAAGGATTTGTTCACGTTCAGCCTCCCTAACTTTTTGCAAAATAACTTGTTTTGCAGCCTGAGCCCCAATTCTTCCAAACTCTTCAGAAGGAATTGGCTCTTTGATAAGATCATTATTAAGTTTTCCTTTGGCTTTTTCGTCTTCGATAGTGAGTTCAGCTTCTGGATTTTCAATCTCTTCTTCAGGCAACACCGTCCAACACCTAAAAGCCTCGTATTCACCAGTCTCTTGATTAATCTCTACTCGTATGTCAACACCAACGTCATACTTTTTTTTTGTTGCAGATGCTAAAGCTAATTCTACAGCTGTAAAAATGACTTCCCTAGCCACATTTTTCTCATGTGCAAGGGCGTCTACTAATAATAATATCTCACGACTCATTTGTTTATTCTCCAGTCATTCGTTTAGCTAAAAATCTAAGTCTAATCGGGCTTTTTCAATGTTATCTAAACTGATTTCCAATAAAGTATTATTAAATTCTATTAGAATTAAGTCTTTTATTGTCCCTTTTAGAGTCCCAGTAAAATTTTTTCTTTCTTCAATGGGCGATCTTGTTTTTATCTTAATTTTTTCACCTTTAAATCTTTCAAAATCTTTCAACTTTTTAATCGCTCTATTTATTCCCGGTGAGGAAACTTCCAATCTATCGAAAATTATTTCTTCTTCTACAGTAAAAATATGTTTAAGCTGATTAGTTACGGCAACGCAGTCTTCAATAGTTATTGAGCTTGGCTTATCAATAAATATTCTTAATAATTCACCTCTATTAATTATCTCGAAATCAACTAATTCATATCCCATTTTAGAAACATTTTTTTCAATTAACGCCTCAAGATCTATAGTCAATTTCAAATTCCTTGTTAAATAGTAATGGTCCTAAAAACAAAAAAGGGCCAAAGGCCCATTAACAGATGCGAATTATATCAATAAATTCAACAAATTGAAAGAATAAAGTTAAAGCTCCTAAGTGTTAATCTTTGCAAACTTTCTTTTGCCGACCTGAATAATAAAACTAGCCCCTTTAGATACAATAAACTTAGTCTCTACTAGCTTATTTCCATTAATCTTTATGCCTCCTCCCTTAATCAGTCGAATAGCTTCTGAAGTACTTAAAACCAAATCTATTTTTTTTAATAATTGAGGAATATTTATGCCATCTGGCTCGATAATTAAAACTGAATGTTCTTTAATATCTTCTGGAACATCTCCTTTAGCTCTTAAATTAAAATCGTCCTCAGCTTTTTGTGCAGCTTTCTCATCATACAGACGGCTAACAATTTCTTTTGCAAATTCTACTTTAATATTTTTGGGATTTTCTCCATCATTAGCTCTTTCTTTCCAAGAACTTATATTGTCCAACGACTTTAAAGAAATTAAATCGATATAGCGCCACATTAATTCATCAGACAGTGATAAAAGTTTTGCAAAAACTATTTCAGGTGGTTCATTAATACCAATATAATTTTTTGAAGATTTTGACATTTTCTGGACGCCATCTAAGCCCTCTAAAAGAGGCATTGTGACAATGCATTGAGGAGTTTGACCCACATTTTTTTGTAATTCTCTTCCCATTAATAAGTTAAACTTCTGATCAGTCCCCCCAATCTCTATATCAGCTTTTAATGCAATAGAGTCATACCCTTGAAGTAATGGATACAAAAATTCGTGAATAGAGATTGGTTGATTAGCCTTATATCTTTTCGCAAAGTCATCTCTCTCTAGCATCCTAGCAACAGTATGACTTGAAGCCAGTTTAACGATGCCTGCAGCCCCTAAATCGTTGAGCCATTTGGAATTAAAAACAATTTGTGTCTTAGATTTATCTAATATTTTAAAAACTTGATCTGAATATGTTTTAGCATTTTCTTTAACATCTTGTTCTGATAAGGGGGGTCTTGTCACATTTTTACCAGTAGGGTCACCAATCATTCCAGTAAAATCACCAATTAGAAAATAAACTTCGTGACCAAGATCCTGAAATTGTCTAAGTTTATTAAGCAATACAGCATGTCCCAAATGAAGATCTGGCGCTGTCGGATCAAACCCAGCTTTAATTTTAAGAGGAACCCCTTTTTTTAATTTCAAAATTAATTCTGATTCAATTAAAATCTCATCGGATCCTCTTTTAATTATCTCTAATTGTTCTTTTATATCCAATATTTTTTCTCAATATGTGTATTTAATTTAATTCTATCGCAATTATATACTTAAAAAAATTAGACTTTTATTATTTCAAATACTTGTATAAAAATATAAAACGCTCACAATTAAAAACATGGATAATTCATCGCTATTATTTGGAGTTATGTCTGGAACAAGTCTAGATGGAATTGATATTGTTTTAATTAATCAAAATAGTAAAACTATAAAAATAATTGAATTTCTTCAAATTCCATTCAACATAAACATAAAAAAAGAATTTCTTGCACTTCATACAGAACAGCATTCTGATCTTAAACGCTCTATACATCTTTCCTTATTACATGCAAAAATTACAGCGAAGGGTATTAATAATATTCTTAAAAAATATAAACTAAATACTAAAGATATAAAATGTATTGGTTATCATGGCCAAACAATAAGACATCATCCTCAAAGCGGTTATTCTATCCAGCTAGGTAATGCTAACCTCTTAGCTGAGCTAACTAATATAACTGTTGTTTCTGATTTTAGAAATAGAGATATAGTTGCTGGGGGGCAAGGAGCTCCTCTTGTGCCTGCTTTTCATAATGAATACTTTTTTAAAAGAAATAAAAATAGAATAATTATTAATATTGGGGGGATAAGCAATATAACTTACCTCCCCGATAATAAAAAAATAATTGGTTTTGATTGTGGCCCAGGAAATATTTTATTAGACCATTGGATAAAAATTCAACGTAATAAAAACTTTGATAACCTAGGAAAATGGTCAAAATCAGGAAAACTTATTGAGGATTTATTATTTAAATTTAAAAAAGATTTATTCTTTAAAAAGTTGCCTCCAAAAAGTACTGGTAGAGAATTATTTAACATTGATTGGTTAAATAAATTTAGTATTAATGATTATTCACCTCAAGATGTCCAAAGAACTCTCTTAGAATTAACCGCTGTGACAATTAATGAAGCTATACAAACATTTTGTCCTAATTTTGAGGAGATATATGTTTGTGGAGGGGGAAGTAAAAACAAATTTTTAATCGAAAGAATTAAAGAAATTACTGGGATAGGCATCAATACTACTGACAAACTTAATATTCCCTCACAACAAGTAGAGGCTATTGCGTTTGCTTGGCTTGCAAAAAAATGCATTCAAAAACAATATAATAATTCACCCTCTATTACTGGCTCTTCAGGGCCTAGAATTCTTGGTACAATCCATTACTCCTAAAAAACCATTAAGTTTAGGTATAATACGAAAACTATAAACAATACTTTACTCAAATAAATTAAAATGTATGGCTAAATTAAAAGCAAAACTAATACTTAATGATAAAGAAATTGAGCTTCCGATTGTAGAGGGGTCAATGGGTTATTCTGCAGTGGATGTTAGAACATTACATTCATCCTCAATTAAGACATTTGACCCTGGATTTTCATCTACTGCAGAATGCTCATCAGCCATAACCTTTGTTGACGGGGGAAAGGGAGAGTTACTTCACAGAGGCCACCCAATCGAACAGCTTGCTGAAAAATGTGAATATTTAGATATTGCCTTTTTGCTCTTTAACGGCGAATTACCAAATCCACGAGAAAAAGTAAGTTATATTAATTCAATAAAAGAACATAGCTTGCCGCATGATCAGTTAAAAACTATATTCCAAGGATTCAGGAGAGATGCTCACCCCATGGCAGTTATGGTGGGAGTAGTAGGATCAATGTCTGCATTTTATTTTGATGAAAGTATGAAAGTTACCAATCAAAACCACCGTAAATTGGCAGCTCAAAGATTAATAGCAAAAGTGCCAACAATTGCTGCATGGAGCTACGCTTATAGTCAAGGTATGCCTTTTACTTACCCTAAAGAGGAATTAAGTTATTCAGAAAATTTTCTGAATATGATGTTCTCAAGTCCTAATAATAGATATTCACAGAATGCGGTCCTAGCAAAGGCATTTGAAAAAATACTTATTTTACATGCAGATCACGAACAAAATGCATCAACCTCTACCGTCAGACTTGTTGGTTCCTCAGGAGCGAATCCTTTTGCTTGTATTGCTGCTGGAATAGCCTCTTTATGGGGGCCAGCCCATGGTGGAGCCAATGAAGCAACTCTTAAAATGCTTGGCGAAATTAGAAACGAACAACGAATTAATGAATACATTAAAAGAGCAAAAGATAAAACAGATTCATTTCGATTAATGGGTTTTGGACATCGTATATACAAGAATAAAGATCCAAGAGCTATCATAATGAAGGCGACTTGCCACGAAATATTAGATGAGCTCGGGCTTAGAAATGATCCTATATTTAAACTGGCTCTTAAATTAGAGAAAATTGCTCTAGAGGATGAATATTTTGTTAAGAAAAAATTATATCCAAACGTAGACTTTTACTCTGGCATTGTAATGAAGGCATTGGGAATACCAAACTCTATGTTTACGGCAGTATTCGCCTTAGCAAGGACAGCTGGTTGGGTTGCTCATTGGAATGAAATGATGACAAATGAAGATTCTAAGATTGGGCGCCCTAGACAAATATATACAGGAAAACTTAGGAGAGATGTTCCTAATCTTTAAGCAGAAAATGAAGATCCACAGCCACAAGTAGTAGTTGCATTAGGGTTCTTAATTACAAATTGAGATCCTTGAACATTATCTTGATAGTCAATTTCAGCCCCAGTTAAATACTGCAAACTCATTGGGTCTACTAACAAAGTAACTGAATCCTTAACAACTTGAGTATCATCTTCATTAATTACTTCCTCAAAAGTAAAACCGTACTGAAAACCAGAACATCCACCCCCGCTAACAAATACTCTTAATTTAAGATCAGGGGAACCTTCCTCAACTATTAATTCCTTAACCTTATTTACTGCATTGTCTGTAAAATTAATTGGTGTTGGCATTTTAATTTCAGCTGTCATTTTTATCTCCTATGATTTCAACTTTCTTATCTTTCTTAAATGGTAATTTTTTTTGTACTTTACTAATTTGAGCCTTAGTTATCTGCTTTAGCTGCCCATTAACTCTTGCTCCTGCATGTATTTCTATCAAATTATACTCAATATCCCCTTTAATGGCAGAACCGGGTTGTAATTCTAGATATCCATAACACTTAATATCCCCGTTAATCTCACCAGCAATAATAGCTGTTTCTACCACAACACTTCCTTTTATTCTACTCTCTTCTCCCATAATAAGTGTGCCTCCTGAATCTTCCTCAACTGTTAGGTCACCATAAATCTTTCCGTCTAGTCTCAATCCCCCAGAATAGGAATAATTTCCCCTGATCACATTATCTTTATCTATTAAAGTATTGATTACCTCTAATTTTTTCTTTTTTTTCTTAAAAAACATAAATTATTTTCTTTTCCCTACAATTTTTTCATAAAATAAAATACTTTCTTTTAGTTCAATATTTTCTTCTTTTGACTCTCTTAAATTCTTAGAAATTTTTTCATATGATATCTGTGACATTTTTAATTCTAACTTTAACTCAAGTAATTCTTTTTCTTTAGAACTATTAGTCTTTTTCAAATCATTTATAGTTAGAAGAAATTTGATAGATTTCCCACCGTCAAAATAATAATATGTAAAACCAAATCCGATCAAACCAAAAAACATCGCTATTACTATATAACTAGGCCAAGCACTTCCAGTTTTGATTCTAGCTGTATTCCCAGTTAATTTATAATTTCTTTTTTTTGATAGATTCTTCATAATTAAGGAACTAGAGGAATTGATTCCAATCCAAGAGTTTCTTCCCATCCCATCATAATATTCATATTTTGCACTGCCTGCCCTGCTGCGCCTTTTACCAAATTATCAATAACAGCCAAAATTACTAATTGTTTAGTGTCAGGAACTTTATAAAATGATATTCTACACAAATTAGAGGCTCTTACAGATTTAGTTTCAGGACATGAATTTGCTTCCATGACGTCAACAAATGGCTCTGTTGCATAATATTTATCAAAGATAAGCGAAGGATCAAAATCTTCAACACAATTAACATAAATTGTTGCATGAATTCCTCTTACTATTGGTAAAAGATGAGGAACAAATAAAAGTTTAATTTTCCCCAATGGCGAATCTTTACTTAAATTTTCTTCAATTTCAGGTTGATGTCTATGCCCTGTCAACGAATAAGCTTTAAAGTTTTCACTGGCTTCTGATAATAATAGGCCGGGTTTATTCTGCTTACCAGCACCACTAATACCGGATTTTGCGTCTGCTATGATAGATAAAGGATCTATTAAGCCTTCTTTTAACAAAGGCATTAGAGCTAATTGAATTGCTGTAGGGTAACAACCTGGATTAGCTACAATTTGTGCATTCTTAATTTGATTTCTATTTAATTCTGGAAGCCCATAAACTGATTCATCTAAAAGATCGGGGCATTCATGTGGCATTTCATACCACTCTTCCCATTTTTTTACATCCTTAATTCTAAAATCTGCAGCTAAATCAATAACCTTAACCCCCTTCGCAATTAAGTCTTTAGTATGTTTCATAGCAATTCCATTCGGGGTTGCAAAGAACACTAAAGCTGACTCTTCTAAATGAATTACTTCGGGATTTACAAATTTATGACTTAATATCCCTCTTAATGATGGATAAATATCATATACATAACTACCGGCATCATTTCTTGAGGTAATATGATTTATGTCTACATTGGGATGCAGGGATAATATCCTTATTAATTCGATGCCGGTATAGCCAGATCCGCCAACAATACTTACTTTTATTTTTTTATCCATAATTATTGGTTATTCTACATTGTTAATAATTAATCTTGTTTAAAAAAAAAGCCGCTTAAAGCGGCTTTTTTCAATCAAAACATTTATCGTTTTGAGAACTGTTTAGCACGCCTTGCTTTTCGTAACCCAACTTTTTTACGCTCTACTTCACGAGCATCACGAGTTACATATCCTGCTTTTGATAACTCAGGTTTAAGTTCAATATCATAATCCATTAAAGCCCTAGTAATTCCATGCCTTACAGCCCCAGCTTGACCAGACTCGCCGCCGCCAATAACATTAACTTTAATATCAAATGTTGAAGTGTTCTTAGTCAATTCCAATGGCTGCTTCATGATCATTTGTGAAGTGTATCTAGAAAAATATTCAGCCATAGGCTTATTGTTAATCACAATATTTCCTTTACCAGGCTGAATAAATACTCTCGCTATAGAGCTTTTTCTTCTTCCTGTACCGTAATAATATTTACCTATCATTGAAATATATCCTGTAATTATAAAGTTATTGGTGATGGCTGTTGAGCCGAATGATTATGATTACTTCCAGCGAAAACTTTCATTTTTTTTACCATAGCATACCCTAAAGGGCCTTTAGGAAGCATACCTTTGACTGCTTTTTCTAAAGCTCTTCCTGGAAATTTTTCTTGCATCTGTTTAAAGTTTGTTGAATAAAGTCCTCCAGGAAATCCAGAATGTCTATGGTAAATTTTACCATCTGCTTTGTTTCCAGTAACTTTTAATTTTTCTGCATTAATTACAACAATATAATCTCCGGTATCCACATGAGGAGTGTAAATAGCCTTATGTTTGCCTCTTAGTCTATGAGCAATTGCACTTGCTAGCCTGCCTAGAGTTGCGTCAGTAGCATCTACTAATAACCAATCTCTTTTAACTTCATGTGATTTAGCTGAAAATGTTTTCATTTTATTTATAATTACCAATTTTGCATTAAAAAAATTAAGATGCGAATTTTAGTCTATTTTAGGCCTGTATGTCAATTTATTCCTTGATCAAACTGCATTTTTATATTTGGAAGAAAAATCCTGTAAATATAATAAGTCCCACATAATTATTCCTTAAGAATGCTTTAAAATTTTTATTTGGTTCCATATGCCTACTTTCAAAACATCCATACATTGAAATTATCATAGCCAAGCCTAATAAAATATAAAAACTAATAGTGAATTCTTTTAAAATTCCAATAATAGATAAGCCTAAAAACATTAAAATGTAACTTAGTGTAACCATCAAGATAATTTTATTATTAAATGTTAATGGTGCAGAATGAATATTTAATTTCTTATCATCCTCCATATCACTAATTGCATAATGAGAGTCATAAGAAAAAGCCCAAAAAATATTCGATATAAATAAGATTTGAGCGATTATAGGAATTGTATTTTGAATCGCTGAAAAAGCCATTAATATTCCAAAGCCGAAGGTGACTCCAAGATATAGTTGAGGAATAGAAAAAAACCTTTTAGTAAAGGGGTAGGTTAATAAAAATAATAGTGCCAAAAAAGAAATTAAAATAGTTAGATGATTTAATTGCAACACAAGAGCAAAGGCGGAGAATAATAATATGAACAGTAATATAGTTGCATATTTAATGCTTACTAAGCCAGATGTAATTGGCCTATCTTTTGTTCTTTCTACAAAAGAATCTAGATTGCGATCGACTAAATCATTTGCAACACATCCTGCAGATCTCATTAAAATTGTTCCTAATATAAAAATAGCTAATATTTTTATATCAGGCATTCCTTCTGAAGCTAGAAAGACGCCACATAGTGTAGGCCATAGCAATAAAAATATACCAATTGGTTTGTTAATTCTAGTTAAATTTATTAAAATATTAAATTTATCCATCTAAATAATCTAAATTCTCAAAATTATTAAAAAAAACTTCAGTTAAAACTGCTTTTTCATTCTTATTTGTAAATGTTGATTGTCTTGTCGCAAGTATTTTAGTTTTTTTTAAATTTAACTTCTTAATCTTTTTCGAAAAAATATCATTGTTAGATGGTTTTTTAAACTTAAAATCTGAACGTATTACTATTTTTTTTTCGAATACAATATCTGCCAATGGCTTATTTTTTAATTTTTTTATTTTACGCCAAAACCCTCTTAGATGCTTAGAAGGTAATACAGTTCTTGCATACATAATTGGTAACTTATCTGCATAAATTAAAACTTCTCTAAGATACAAATGCTCTGACTTTATATTACCAAATACCTTCTTCTCATTTAGAAAGATATTAATACCCCTCGTTTCAACAGGAATGATTTCAAGTTTTGCAATATTTCTAATACGATAACTTAAAGATTTCATATCTAAAAGCCAATACTTTAATTTTTCTTCTATTTGAATATTTTTATTCCACATTATAAATTTATGACCTTCCTACATCTTGATAGTTGCTATGCCAACGATTCATATGCATTAATACATCTTTAGGTTTTCTCTCTAAAAGAAAATCTGCATCTACCTTTGCAATATTTAAAAGTTCATGATCGCGATCTAAGTCAGCAATTCGCATAGAAGGAAGCCCACTTTGTCTTAATCCTAAAAGCTCTCCTGGCCCCCTTAATTTTAAATCCTCCTCAGCAATCTTAAAGCCATCAATATTTTCATATATGACTTTTAACCTCTGTTTCGCGATATCAGAAAGTTTCTTTTTATATAGCAAAATACAAATACTTTTCTTATCTCCCCGACCAATTCGCCCCCTCAACTGATGTAATTGTGAGAGCCCCATTCTTTCTGCATTCTCTATAACCATTAATGTCGCATTAGGAATATCTACTCCTACTTCAATAACAGTTGTTGCAACTAAAATCTGGATTTTATCTTTTTTAAATTCTTCCATAATTTCTTTTTTGTCTTTTGAAGGGAGGCGTCCATGAATTAACCCAACTTTGTGCTTAACAAAATATTCTGATAGATCTAAAAATGTTTGTTCAGCGGTTTCAAGTTGTAAAGTTTCACTTTCTTCAATTAATGGGCATACCCAATAAACCTGATTGCCATTTAAACAGTGCTGATTAATTGTATCTAATATTTGACTCCTTTTTTCACTTGAAAAAACTTTTGTAACTATACTTTGCCTCCCTGGGGGCATTTCATTAATAATTGATATATCCATATCTGCAAAATAATTCATTGCTAATGTTCTAGGTATGGGTGTTGCACTCATCATTAACTGATGAGGTTCAAAATCTTTATTTGACTCACTTTTTTTCTTTAAGGCTACTCTTTGTTTTACTCCAAAACGATGTTGTTCATCAATAATATAAAATCCAATATTTTTATAATCTACTTTTTCTTGAATTAATGCATGTGTTCCAACAATTAATTTTGCTGCGCCACTTTTTATTTTTTCGTATGATATATTTTTTAATTTAGGCCTCATACTCCCTGTTAATAACTCAACATGAATATCAAGCTTTGTCAGCCAGTTGTTTAGTTTTTCAAAATGTTGCTCTGCTAGAATCTCAGTTGGGGCCATAAATGCAACCTGAAAACCAGAACTTATGGCTTGTAAGGCTGCCATTACTGCAACTACTGTTTTGCCACTGCCTACGTCCCCTTGAAGGAGTCTATACATTGGGTAGCTTTGATTTAAATCATTCCTAATTTCTAAGAATACTGATTGTTGTTGATTTGTTAATTTAAATTCTAAATTATTTAAGAATTTTTTTTGAATACTTTCTAAGTATTGAATTGGTTTAGATTTGTAAGATTTATTCTCATGATATTTGCCACGAAAATAAAATTGATGGGTAAGCAATTCGTCATAAATTACTCTTTGATGAAAAATGCTCTTTTTTTCATCAAATAATTTCTTCTCGTATTCTTTACTAGGTTTATGAATTAATTTCAATGATTCTAATAATGATGGAAGATTTTTTTTTCGATATAAATTTCCAAAATAATCAGGATACTTTTCGTTAAGATTTTCTTGTTCAAATACTTTTTGTATTAATTTAAAAATTAATTTTTGAGACAGTCCTTCAGTTAAAGGATAAACGGGGGTATAAAAATTTTTAAGTGGTGTGTCTATAAAAATAATTTCATATTGAGGATGAACCATCTCGAATAAAAATGAATTCGATTTTATCTCGCCATAAACTCTTAAAATCATACCTTCTTCAAATTGCTTTATCTGGCTTGGATATAAATTTATAAATCTCAACTTTAATTCACCAGATACATCTTGCACATAAACAGTTAAATTTTTTCTTGGTCGATATGAAACTTCTATACTTATTATTTTAGCTTCAATTTGACACATGGAGCCTGGTCTAATATCTTTGATTAAATCAATTTTTGTTTCATCTATATATCTAAGAGGGATATGAAGAAGCAAATCAAGTGAATTTAAAATTCCTAATTTTTTTAATTTTTTTGATTGTATTTCTGTAAATATTTTTTTTGGCAATTTAAATAATTACCTAATTATTCTAAAACTAAAAACCCATCAGCCTCAACAAGCGATCCTTTTGGAAGAGATGCGACTCCTATTGCTGCTCTTGCAGGAAATGGCTCTGTAAAATATGTCTTCATAATTTCATTTACTAAAGCAAAATTTGATAAATCAGTTAAATAAATATTTAATTTGGCTACATCATCAAAGCTAGCATCAGCTGCGTGAATAACTTGGCTTAAATTTTCAAATACTTGTTTTATTTGTGCCTCAATACCTTCTACTAATTGCATGGTTTTTGGATCTAATGGAATTTGTCCAGATAAAAATATTATATTTCCTTTACGAATTGCTTGGCTATAAGGCCCGATTGCTTCTGGTGCATTTTTTGAATTTATTGCTATTTTTTTCATTTTTTTCCTTAATTTTAATGCAAAGATTTTACACGATTGATCTTATTAATTTTAGAGATTTTTCTCAAATTCTTTATTAAATCTGCTAAATGTATACGGTTTCGCACTTGAACTATTAATCTTAGATTTGAAAATGAGCTTCCATCTCCTTCATCCACTGAAATATTATCAATATTCGCCTCTGAATCTGCCATAACTGATGATATTTTTGCTAATACGCCTCGCTCATTTATAACAAGTAAATTTAAACTAACATTAAAATAACTCTCCGGATTTGGCTCCCACTCAACATCAACCCACTTTTCATGATCTAATTTAGAGTTTCGGATTCCTAAACAGTCATGAGTATGGATTATGAGTCCTCTATCTTTATTAATAAATCCAAGTATTGGGTCTCCAGGAATTGGATGACAGCAAGTTGCTAGCTTTATTGCCATTCCTTCTGAACCTTTTATTGTAATTACATCTAAAAACTTTGTTTGTTTTTTTGTTTTTTTTGAGCCATCTATTATGCTCGTTAATTGATGTGCGACCATTACATTAATTCTTTTCCCTAAAGCTATATCTATAAGAATATTATCTTTAGAATCTAAATGGTAGTCTAAAATTAATTTGTCCCAATACTTTTTCTTTATTGATGTTGGAGAAACATGAAAGGCTTTAAGTGCATTATTTAGCATGCTGTTTCCTAAAATAACAAGGTCTCTACTTTCAGCAGATCGAAGATAAAGTCTTATTTGTGATCGTGCTTTGGGTGTAACAACAAAATTAAGCCATGCTGGATTAGGTTTAGCAACAGATGCAGTAATAATTTCAACGTGATCACCTGTTGTTAACTCTGCTCTCAAAGGGGCAAGTTCTTGGTTTATTTTCGCTGACATAGCGCTGTTCCCTACAACAGTATGAACAGCATATGCATAATCGATTGTTGTGGATCCTTTCGGAAGAGCATAAATTTTCCCTTTTGGTGAAAACACATATATTTCGTCAGGGAATAAGTCAATCTTAAGGTGCTCTAAGAATTCAAATGAATCGCTACTCTCTGTTTGTATATCGAGTAGTCTTTTTAACCACTGATTAGTTTGTTGCTGCAGCTCTGTTACATGAGTATCTTTATTTTTATATAACCAATGAGCTGCCACTCCAGCTTCAGCTAATTTATGCATATTTTCTGATCTAATCTGAATTTCAAAGGGCATGCCGAATGGGCCAAATAAGGTTGTATGGAGAGATTGATAACCATTAGCTTTTGGTATTGCAATATAATCTTTAAATTTTCCAGGTATAGGTTTATATAAAGAATGTAATACTCCCAAAGTTAAATAACACTCATTTAAATCGCTTACAACAATTCGAAAACCGTAAATGTCATTAATCTGAGAAAAATTCGTATGTTTATTAAGCATTTTTCTATGAATACTTGCAGGATTTTTTTCTCGTCCAGTAATTTCTGCTTTTATTTCTGACATCTCTAATTTCTCTTTTATTGCAATAAGAGTTTTTTCAATAATTGCTTTTCTATTGCCTCGACTAGCTATAATTGCTTTAGTGATAGTGTTATATCTTAAAGGGTGAATATATTTAAAACTCAAATCCTCTAATTCTTGATAAACATTATTTAATCCCAATCTATTTGCAATTGGTGCATATATATCTGAAGTCTCCTGTGAGATTTTCTTTCTTTTTATTGGTTTTAATGGTTCAAGCGTTTGCATATTATGCAATCGATCTGCTAACTTTATTAAAATAACTCTAACATCCTGTGACATTGCTAATAACATTTTTCTAAAATTCTCAGCCTGTGCCTCTGTATCATCAGCAAAATGAATTTTATCTAGCTTTGACAAGCCATCTACCAATTTTGCAACCTGAGAACCAAATTTTTTCTTGATATCGTTCGCTGTTGAAGGTGTATCTTCGACAACATCATGAAGTAATGCTGCTTGAATTGATGCTGCATCTAAATGGAATTCAGATGCAATACATGCTACGGAAACAGGATGGGAAATATAAGCTTCTCCTCCTACCCTTTTTTGTCCCATATGAGCTTTGTTACTATATCGATATGCTTCCCAAATTAATTCGATTTCTTTTTGAGAAAGATAGGCCTTTAATAAAATTGTAAGTTTTGATTCTTGCTTATCTGCAGGTAAAAGTGGGGGGGTAACTTTAAGTAGTTTATCCGCCTTATTGTTATGAGCGGTTTTAGCCATTTTATTTAGCAAGATATTTAATTAAAAATACCCTATTAAGTTGTACTTTTTTTAAGAATATCAGAACCAACTAATCCAGCTGCAATTTCTCTTAATGCTAGAACTGAATGTTTATCATTTGAATTTAATTCAGTAATATCAATAAGGGGTTCTGCCCCGTTTACAAGCTGCCTAGATCGGAATGCAGCCACGAGAGTCAATTGGAATCTATTTGGTATTTGTTCTAAACAATCATCAACTGTAATTCTTGCCATTTTTAAATTATCCTTTAATTTATTTTTTTAATTCATCAATTAGATATTTATGATTGAAAATTTGATTTTTCATTTTTAAATTAAAAGCCTCGGGTTTAAAATCTACAATTGATTTAAGGTCGCTCAAAGCTTTTTCAAAATTATCATTAATTGTAACATAATCAAATTTTTCTAAATGGCTCATTTCATTTCGCGCTGTAGCAACTCTTAACTTAATATCTTCCTTGCTATCTTGTCCACGATTATGAAGTCTATCTTCTAAATCTTTAATTGACGGCGGAATTATAAAAATACTAATTGATTCTGGAAATAATTTTTTAACACTAAATGCCCCTTGGTAATCAATCTCTAAAATAATATCCTCACCTTTCTTAATGGCTTCTTCTACTGTTGATTTTGAAGTTCCATAAAAAGCCCCGTGACATTTTGCCATTTCCAAAAAATCATTATTCTCCACCATTTTTTTAAAATTGATTTCATCTAAGAAGAAATAATCTTCTCCATTTTTTTCGCCAACTCTTGGCTTTCTTGTTGTAAACGATATGGAGACCTTTATGTTGGGATTATCAGACACTAAAGCCTTAACCAAAGAAGTTTTACCTGCACCAGATGCAGCAGTAATAATAAATAAATTTCCTTTAAATGATTTCATAACTTATTCTATATTTTGTATTTGTTCTCTAATTTGATCAATTAAAACTTTTAAATCAACTGATATTTTTGAAATATCTTTTGAGATTGATTTAGATCCCATTGTATTTGCTTCTCTGTTGAATTCCTGCATTAAAAAATCTATCTTTTTGCCAACGGGTTCAGACTTATTTAATAACCTTCTTAATTCAGAAATATGGGATCCTAATCTATCTAACTCTTCTTCTACATCTCCTTTTTGAATAAAAATTAGAAATTCATGTTTCAAACGATCTTGGTCCATATCGATTAATGCAGCTTTAAATTTATCTTTAATTTTTTTTTGATAAGATTTAATCGCTAATGGCATAATTTTTTTTACATTTAAAACTAATCTTTCTATTAGGTCTAATTTAGCTACGATGATTCTTCTTATCTTAGCCCCTTCTCTTTTTCGGTCTATTACTAACTTATCAAGAGCTTGTTGTGTAAATCTTAAAAGAATTTTTTCTAATTTTTTTACCTCTAATTTATTTTTTTTACCTCCGGCGATACTCATTAACTCAAGGGGATTGATTGGCTGAGGTGAATTAATAAACGAAGCAATTTTTTCAGAGGTCTTAATCAAATCTTTAATCTCTCTAAAATCTATATTTTGTGGGTCAAAATCCTCCTCAACTGATTTTAGATAAATTTTGTAATCAGCCTTCCCTCTACTTATACTTTTGGTAATTTGATTTCTTATTTTTGGCTCAAGAGTTTTAAGATCTTCACTTAGTTTCAACTGCAGCTCAAAATAACGACTATTTAACGTCTTAATCTCGAGTACTAAATTACCGTATTCTGTCTCATGCTCTCCAAAGAAAAAGCTTGTCATACTTGAAATCATAATAACTCTTTAATAAATGTTTTATCTATTTTAACAATCTAATCTCTATTATGGTTATAAACCTTTTCTTCAATAGATCGAGAATCAACTTATGTTTAAAGATGCCAATAGATTATAATCAACTTTTAATGAATTAAAATAAAGGAATTGCATGCGATTATCTCAACGAAAAAATAATGAGCTAAGATTTATCGAAATTATAAGAAATTACATTAAGCATGCAGAAGGGTCGGTTCTTATTAAATGTGGTGACACTCATGTCATATGCACTGCAAGTATAGAGGAAAACGTTCCTTCTTTTTTAAAAGGTAAGAATCAAGGCTGGGTTACAGCTGAATACGGTATGCTCCCCAGGTCAACATCAACAAGAATGGCACGAGAGTCCGCGAAAGGAAAACAGTCCGGGAGAACCCAAGAAATACAAAGATTGATAGGGAGAAGCTTAAGATCAATTATTGACCTGAAAAAATTGGGTGAAATAACAATTAAAATTGATTGTGATGTTATCCAAGCTGATGGAGGAACTAGAACGGCAAGTATTACTGGTGCTTATATCGCATTGTATGATGCCATCCAAAATATTATCACTAAAGGGATTATAAAAGATTCGCCTATCATTGATTCTATTGCCGCCATATCTCTTGGAGTCAAAGACTCAGAAATTTTGCTTGACCTAGATTATGCTGAGGATTCAACATGCGATACTGATATGAATATTGTAATGACAGGTGGTGGTAAATTTGTTGAAATTCAGGGAACTGCTGAAGGTGTTGCATTTACCCGTGATGAAATGAATAATTTGATTGATATGGCTGAACATGGCATTAAACAATTAACTGTTATACAAAACTCTCTTACTTTGTAAAATTTAAAATGACAAAAATTGTTATAGCAACCAGCAACGAAAAAAAGTTAGCAGAAATTAAAGCACTCCTTTGCGAGCTCCCCATTGAGATTATTCCACAATCTCAATTAGGTATTGAATCTTGTGCAGAACCATTTAATACATTTATTGAAAATGCTTTAGTTAAAGCAAGATTTGCAGCGAAACAAACAAATTTGCCTGCAATGGCAGATGATTCTGGTCTTTGTGTTGATTCTCTTGATGGGCAACCCGGTGTCTTATCTGCTCGATTTTCTGGAGGAAATAGAAATGATGAGGATAATAATGATAAATTACTTAGTGATTTAAAAAACATAGAGAATCGTCGTGCTCATTACTATTGTGCACTTGTATTTGTTAAAAGTCCTTCTGATCCACAACCTATTGTTTCTGAGGGAATATGGCAAGGAGAAATTCTAAAAGTAAGGCGAGGATATAATGGCTTTGGTTATGATCCAATTTTCATGGATTATAAAACTGATCAGTCAGCCGCAGAAATTTCCCCCGAATTAAAAAATAGAATAAGTCATCGCGGCCAAGCTTTGCAAAAATTAAAACAAAAACTTAAAATACTTTATGAAGAAAAAAAATAATCATTGGCCAGTTTGGGTTAGAGACGATAACTCAATTGTCTCCTGCACTGAAAAAATTAAAGTTATGAAAGAAAACTTTGATGAATTAAAGCAACTTGCTCAAGATGCTTTTGAGGATGGTTTATTAATGGAAGTATCTGATAAGCAATTAAAAATTATACTTCATGAGCTAGTTGATGACCTTCATAACCCAATAAAGAAATAAATTAATTTTGGCCTACCTCATTGTTTAGAAAAGATTCTATACCTCTTTCAGTTTATGTGCATATTCCATGGTGCATACATAAATGTCCCTACTGCGACTTTAATTCACATGAATTTGAAGGACAAGATATTAAAAATAATGAATTAATTTATACAAATGCTTTAATCAAGCAATTAGAAAATTCTAATTTCGATTCGCAAAGGCCAATACATTCAATATTTTTTGGAGGCGGAACCCCAAGTTTATTTACTCCTGAATCTTTCAAAAAAATTATTACAAAAATTAACGAGAAATTTGGGCTTGAAAAAAATTGTGAAATTACAATCGAGGCTAATCCTGGAACTGTAGATAAGCAATATTTTTATGGCTATAAGGATGTTGGCATAAATCGAATGTCTTTAGGAATTCAAAGCTTTAATGAAAAACATTTAAAAAATCTAGAAAGAATTCATAATCAACAAGAAGCTGTCGATGCAGCGACTCTTGCTGTTAAATTATTTGATAAAATTAATATTGATTTAATGTTCGCACTTCCAGGACAAACACAGCCAGAACTAAATGATGATATTGAGATGGCTCTAGCAATTGGCTCTTCTCACATTTCTTATTACCATCTCACAATTGAACCAAATACTTTTTTTTATAAACATCCCCCTAAAGTTCCTAATCAAGATGAAAGCGCGGTGCTTTATGATTTAGTTAGCAGTAAGTTAAAAAATGCTAATTTTGAGCACTATGAAACTTCAGCTTATGCAAAAAAAGGAAGCCAATGTTCCCACAATTTAAATTATTGGAATTTTGGTGACTATTTAGGCATAGGTGCTGGTGCTCATACCAAAATAACATCGAGTAATTCAATACATCGTTATACTTGCCATAAAAGTCCAAAATATTACATTTCTGAAGTTAATAAAAATAACTACATTAACGAAGAACAACTTCTAACAACTAATGATCGTGTATTTGAATTTATGATGAACTCATTAAGATTAAATCATGGTTTTGATATTATTTCTTTTGAACAAAAAACAAATTTACCTATCAATGAAATATATAAAGAATTATCAATTGCAAAAGAGAAACGGCTCATCACAGAAATTAATGGTAGGATTAAACCAACTATCTTAGGAAAAAATTTTCTAAATGATCTTTTACAAATTTTTTTGAGGGACCAAAATCATGATGCTAAATAAAATAATTGACGACTATGTTGTTTCTGATCAAATTACAGAAGAAGATATAGAGCAATTGAAAGAAGTAGGCTTTAAAACTATTTTTTGCAATCGCCCTGATAACGAAGAACAAAATCAAATTACGATCAAAAGTATTCAAGATAGAGCCATCAAAAGTGGTTTAAATTTTATTCATCAACCCGTCATTGGCGGCCAAATCTCACAAAATGACATTGACGAATTTAGTGACTATTACGATGCTGCTGAAAAACCAATTTTTGCTTATTGTCGAACAGGTACAAGGTCTTCTATGTTGTGGGCATTATCAGAATCTGGAAAAAGACCTAAAGATGAAATATTGCAACTGACTTCCTCAGCCGGATACGATCTGAGTAATTTATTTAGATAGTTTAGCTCTTGCTTCTTTTAATGCTGCCTTGACTGCATTAAAACTTGTGCCGCCAATATGCTTTCTTGATTCAATGGAGCCTTTCAAAGCTAAACAATTAAAAACATCTTCTTCAATTAATTTGCTAAATTTTTTCAAGTCTTTTAATTCAAGTTCAGATAAATCAGATTTATTATCAATTGCAAACTTGACTGCTTTGGCTACAACCCCATGAGCTGCTCTAAATGTCATTCCTTTTTTAACTAAATAATCAGCTAAATCTGTTGCTGTTGAATATCCTTTTAGCGCAGCAGTCTCCATATTTTTAGGAAATATCTTCAACTTAGAAACCATTTCTGCAAAAATATTTAGAGTATCTGAAATCGTATCAGCGACATCAAAAATTGGCTCTTTATCTTCTTGGTTATCTTTATTATAGGCAAGTGGTTGTGCTTTCATCAATGTAAGCAGGCTTACCAAATGCCCATTTACCCTCCCAGTTTTCCCTCTAACCAATTCTGGTACATCAGGGTTTTTTTTCTGAGGCATAATGCTGGAACCAGTACAAAAACTATCTGAAATCTCAATAAATTCAAAAAACGGACTAGACCACATAATTAACTCCTCTGACCATCTTGATAAATGTGTCATCAAAAGAGATGCGTTAGAATTGAATTCAATTAAAAAATCTCTATCGGATACTGCATCAATAGAATTTTCCATTACTCCATCAAATTTAAGTAGTTTAGCTACAAATTTTCTGTCAATGGGATAAGAAGTTCCTGCTAATGCCGCAGCGCCCAAAGGTAAAACATTAATTCTTTTCCTTGCATCTTGAAATCTTGATTTATCTCTCTCTAACATCTGATGATAAGCATGTAAATGATGTGCAAAACTAACAGGCTGTGCAATTTGCAAATGAGTCATACCCGGCATGATCGTCTTAATATGCTTTTCAGCCAAACTTAATGTCGCTTTTTGTAAAGCCTTAATTTGAACAATAGTTTGATCTACAACATCCCTCAGATATAGTCTCATATCTGTTGCAACCTGATCATTTCTAGATCTGCCTGTATGTATTTTCTCTCCTGGCTCACCAACTATTTGCGTTAATCTTTTTTCTATATTTAAATGGACATCTTCTAGATCAATTGACCATTTAAACTTCTGACTAATAATTTCTTTCTTAATTTGATTTAAACCTGTCGTTATTAATTTAAGATCGTTAGCAGAAATTACTTTCTGTTTTTTTAACATCGCCGCATGCGCAAGAGAGCCCTCGATATCAAACATCGCTAATCTTTGATCAAAATTAACAGATGCTGTATATCTTTTAACTATTTCACTTGTAGGCTCAGAGAACCTTCCAGACCATTTTTTTGTAGTTTTTTTCATTTATTTTTTTTCATTTATTTTTTTTCATCAATTCAATGAATTATATATTAAAATAACTAATCACATGACTAATCTCCAAATAGCCGCTGTGCTAAAATCTAAGAATAATGACAATTAAAAATATCACTATTGCATCTAGAGAAAGTCCTCTTGCTATGTGGCAAGCAGAGCATATTAAGTCCAGAATTATCAAACTCTACCCTGACATTAATATTAATATTAAAAGCTTCAAAACACAGGGCGATATTTTACTGAATCAATCATTAGCAACTATTGGCGGTAAAGGATTATTCATTAAAGAGCTTGAAGAAGCTTTATTAGAGAAAAAAGCAGATTTAGCCGTCCATTCAATGAAAGACTTACCAATGGATATTCCTGATGATTTTCAGCTCATTGCCATAACAAAACGTGAAGACCCGAGAGATGCTTTTGTTTCAAATAATTTTAATTCTCTTGATGATATGCCAAAAGGGTCAGTTATTGGCACCTCAAGTCTCAGGAGACAAAGTCAAATTAAAGCAAAATATCCTGGTTTAATTATTGAGCCGTTAAGAGGAAATTTACAAACACGTTTAAACAAGTTAGATAAAAAACAATATGGCGCAATAATTCTGGCAGCTGCGGGACTTATTCGCTTAGGCCTAAAAAATCGAATCAAAAAATATTTGGAGACCACGATTAGCATTCCATCTGTAGGTCAAGGTGCTTTAGGAATTGAAGTCCTTGCCGGAAACGAAGCACTTAACAAAATACTTAATATTCTTAACGATGATGAAACTTCAAGATGTATTTTGGCCGAAAGGGCAGTGAGTCGTTCACTTTCTGGAAGTTGTAGTGTTCCATTAGGTGCGTATGCATCAATATCTGGAAATGAGCTTATTATCAGGGGGTTTGTGGCTTCACCTGATGGCTCTCAGATTATCCATGCTGAAGCAAAGGGTAATAAGTCAGATTTTTATAAAGTCGGGAAAATCTTAGGTCAACTTCTTATTGATAAAGGAGCAAAGGAAATTTTATCAAGCTTATGAGCTTAAATGACACAAAACAAAATATTGCCCTCATATCTACTAGGCCTTATGAGAAAAATATTGCTTTACTTAAAGGATTAGAGAATAAAAATATTTTATTACTAAACTGCCCTTTAACGGAAATTAAAGCCCTTGAAAGTTATGCTGAATTCGATTCAATTTTAAGTAATTTACACAACTACCAACACATAATTTTTATAAGTACTAATGCTGTTGATTCTTTTGTTACACGCTTTAAGAATCTTAAAATAAAACTACCTAATCATATTATCTTTTCTAGCATTGGTCCTAAAACTAAAGAAGCTCTTGAAAATGAGTTTGAAATAAGTGTAAATTGTCCCGAAGAAAACTACGACTCTGAGCATTTAATTAAAAATAATATATTTGATAACCTTCAAAATAAAAAAGTTTTAATTATACGAGGTAAAGGTGGTCGTGAAACCTTGAAATATATGCTTGAAAAAAAAGGTGCCAAAGTTGATTATGGTGAATGCTATATTAGAAATTATCTGACAATTGAACAAGAAAAATTAAACCGGGAGCTTAAAAATTGTACTACTATATTTATATTAATTTCCAGTTATGGTTGTGCATTTCAACTCGAACAATCGCCTAATCAGTGGATTGGTGACTATAAAACAAAATTTATCGTAAACCACAAAAAAATTGAGTTTTCTCTAAGAAACGGTAACTACAGATCACACTTGGATGACGTCATTGTTACAAACGATTTAAGTGCAAAATCATTACTAGAGATTATTCAGAATAATTAATTATTTTTTGGTGGTGCGAAGGTAAAAGCATCAGCATAAAACTCATCTTCAGGTAAGCCTTTTTTTGTAAAAGATTCAAAAGCAGTTTGAACTAACCCTGGCGCGCCACAACAATAAACTTGAACATTAGCAAGAGATTTAAAATCTTCTAAAACAGCATGGTGAACTAAGCCAATCCTTAATTGATCATTATTTTTTGGTATCTTTTCAGAAACTGGTATATATGAAAATTCATTTATTTTATTTGCCCAATTCTTAGCAAGATCATGCATATACAGATCTTCAAACGATCCTGCTCCCCTATATAAGAAAATAGGTCGTTTAATATTATTAAAAATCAGATCTTCAATCACAGACTTAATAGGAGCAAATCCCGTTCCTCCAGCAACAAATACTATTGGCTTCTCACTTTCTCGTAAATAAAATTGTCCTATAGGGGCTTCGATACGGTGGATAGATTTTTCCTTCATTTCATTAAAAACAAATTGTGTAAATTTGCCTCCTTCGATTAACCTTAAGTGAAGTTCAAGCAACCCCTGGTGAGGCGGATTTGCTAAAGAAAAGGCTCTCCTAGAGTTATCAGCCATAATAAACTCAATATATTGCCCAGCTTTAAATTGTAATTTCTCATCTCCTGGGAGTTTTAACATCATTTTTATAACATCTTTATTTAGATTTTCTAATGACTCAACCCTGACTGGAGTAATTTTTGACTTAATTATTTCTTCCTCTTCGCTCTCTCTAATATCGATTGTAATACTTTCAGTAGCTAAGGCTTTGCAACATAATATTAATCCATCTGATTTTTCTTGTTCTGTTAGTGCTGATTTTTGATAATCCTCTAGCATTACATTCCCAGAAAGCAGTTGTCCTTTACATGAACCGCACATCCCACTTCTACAGCCATAAGGAATTGTAATCCCAGCATCTGAAGCTGCTTCTAAAATAGTTTGGCTTGGCTTTGCCTGGAATGTCTTTCCTGAAGCTTTTAAAGTTACGGTATAAGACATATTCTATTTTGGATCATCTTCACGACGATACTCTCCCTCAATTACATCGCCTTTATTAGCAGTGTCTTTCTTTTGATTAAACGAACCAGATTTAGTTTTATTTAAATTTTCATCATTTCCTGATATTGGGATGAGTAAAAGAATAAAAGCAATAATGTCAGTAAAAATTCCAGGGAATAAAAATAGACCTCCTGCCATTAAATTTTTTGCTGCTCCAAGTATAAGAGCCATGGGATTTCCCCCATGCGCCATAATACTCATAAACCTTGATAAGACTAAAGTCTTTTCTTCTTGGATAAGTCGCCAACCTAAAACTGCCATTACTATCAAATAAATTAAAAACCACCAGCCATAAAGGCTACCAAATTTAAAGTAGCCCCAAATTTCAGCAAATGGTAAAAGAATTAATCCGAAAAGAAGAATCGAGCGCATAGGTAATGGGTTATGATATTCAATAATTTAATTAAATACAGATTTTCTTAATAATACTATAATTATAGCCTTATGGAAGACTTTAAAAGATGAAACGACACCTAAATTTATTTTTAATAGCTTTTTTATCATTATTTATTTTCTCAGTTGGATTTGCTGATGATGAAAGCTCCACTTTATACACTAAAAAAAATAATTTTTTATCTGTTGATAAAGCCTTCAAATTCAAAATTTATAGTTTTAAAGATTTAAAACAATTAGACATACAATTCAATATTGCAGATGGTTATTATTTATATAAATCCAAAATAGATGTAATCATTGACCCAGTTTTAGTTTTTGATCTCATAAAAGATAAAGGAAAAATTAAAGAAGATGAATTTTTTGGTAAACAGGAAGTTTTTTATGGAGCAACAACTTTAAAAATTATTCCCAAGGTCGCGCTTTCTAAAAACTATAAAGTTATCCTTAAATATCAGGGATGTAGTGAAAAAGGACTTTGTTATCCCCCGGTTTCTAAAACTATTAACTCAAATAAAATAAATAATTATTCATCGGAACCACTTTATTCAGAAACTGATATTCTTATTTCAAAAATTTCTAATGAAGGTTTTATTTTAACGTTATTAGGATTTTTTATTTCAGGACTTTTATTGTCGCTGACTCCATGTGTATTACCAATGGTTCCAATTTTATCAGGGATTATTATCTCTTCTAATCCAAAAAATTCTATTAAGCTCACGCTGAGTTATGTTGCAGGCATAACTTTTACTTATACTTTACTAGGAATTATTGCTGGCATGACTGGAACACTCTTATCTTCCAGCTTACAGAATACAAACTTTATTTTATTTGCTGGCTTTCTTTATTTAATTTTTGCTATAGCTATGTTTGGACTATTCGAATTAACTATGCCCTCTAATATCCAAAATAAAATCACTAATATTTTACAAAACTTTAAACTTGAAAATTCATTCAATGTTTTCGTTCTTGGTTTAATTTCCTCGTTGATCTTAAGTCCCTGTGTTGCTCCACCTCTAGCAGCTGCAATTCTTTATATTGGTCAATCAAACGATTTAGTACTAGGGGGAGGGTCACTTTTCTTTATGAGTCTTGGAATGAGTGTTCCACTTCTAGCTATTGGAATTTCTTCTATTAAAATTATTCCTAAGCCTGGTCCTTGGATGCTTAATGTTAAAAGATTATTAGGCTTTATATTGCTTGCTATGTCTATCTATATTACTAGGCCATTACTATCTGAATTAGTATATTTTTATAGTCTTTTCTTAATTCTTATTATTTTTAGTATTTATTTTATTTGGTTTAACAGAAAAACTACAAGAAATACTAACTTAATTCTAACTATCATTAGCTTAACTATCATTATTGTAATTATTTTTCAAACAAAACCAATGTGGGAGAGCCCTAATCATGAACCAAACCAAAAATTTATACCCATTAATAACATTATTGAGCTTAAAAATTATCTAACAGACACAAATAAAAAACCTATAATGTTAGACTTTTATGCTGACTGGTGTGTAGCTTGTTTAGAGTATGAAAAATTTACCTTTAATAGCCCTAAGGTTGTTAGTTTATTAGACAAATTTGAATTACTTCAAGTAGATGTAACAAAAAATAATAAAGAACACCAAATTCTTCTGCAAGAATTTAATCTTTTTGGGCCGCCAGGAATTATTTTTTTCGATTCTGAAGGAATTGAAATAAAAGAACTTCGAACAATTGGTTTTAAAAATGCTACTGAATTTTCTTCAATACTTTTAAGAGTTCAAAAATGACGAATTTCAAATTTATTATTTTAATTATCATTATTGGTTTAATGAGTGGTTTTGCTGGACTATATTTTAGTAAAAATATTTCTCTTTCCCTAAGCGATCCTCAAACTGAAATTTTTTTTAATGCGACAAGCAAAGATATAAATAATAAAAATGTTTCACTTTCACAATACAAAAATAAGTGGTTATTAGTGAACTTCTGGGCGACATGGTGTGCCCCTTGCAGAGAAGAAATACCAGAGCTTAATGAGCTTTTTAAAAATAACAAGAATATTCATTTAATTGCTATTGCTATTGATGAAATTGAGGCGGTAAATAAATTTCTTATTAAAACACCTATTGATTATGAATCTTTAATCTCAAATGATATGCAAGGTTTAAAAATCTCTAAATCGTTAGGAAATAATAAAGGTGTTTTACCTTTTACTGTCTTAATTAAACCAAATGGAAAAATACAAGAAGTCTTTTTTGGTAAATTAAACATGAAAAGCTTAAATACATACCTAAAAGACGTAATTAAATAAAAAATGCATTAAAATGCATTAAAGTGTAGACAAAAGTAGTTATTTTCGTCAAAATCTTTCTTTAATTTTAAATTTATACATATAATTTAATTATGAAAATAAAAAATATTACTATTATTCATGGCCCAAACCTTAATTTACTGGGACAGCGTGAGCCAGATCATTACGGCACTCTTACACTTGATGATATTAATAGCACTCTCACAAAAGAGGCATCTACTTTAAATCTTAATCTAGAAATATATCAAAGCAATGGGGAATCAGAAATTGTTGACAAAATTCAATCTCTTGAAAGTGATTTTATTATAATCAATCCAGCGGCCTATACACATAGTTCAGTTGCTATTAGAGATGCACTTGTAGCCATGGGAATTCCATTTATTGAAGTGCATATTTCTAATGTATTTGCTCGTGAACATTTTAGAAAACAATCTTTTTTCTCTGATATTGCAGTCGGTATTATCAGTGGATTAGGTACTGAAGGATATTGTGCTGCGTTAAATTATGCAGCAAAATTAAATAAATAAGAGGCAATTATGGATCTAAGAAAATTAAAAAAATTGATTGATTTAGTTGAAGCATCAGGAATATCAGAACTTGAGCTAACAGAGGGTGAAGAAAAAGTTAAAATCAGCCGGAATAGTGGGATATCTCAAACTCCACAATTGATTCAGAGTCAGCCGCAATTGATTCAAACAGAAAAACCAGCAATGCCTCCATCCATCGATGGTGAACCTATCAATTCTCCTATGGTTGGAAGCTTTTATCGAGCAGCTTCGCCAGATTCCTCACCATTTATTGAAATTGGATCAACTGTCAAAAAAGGTGACGTACTTTGTATTATAGAAGCTATGAAATTGCTAAATGAGATTGAATCTGAGCATGATGGGATAATCAAAAAGATTCTTGTTGAAAATGGTCAGCCTGTTGAGTTTGGCGAACCTCTATTTATCATTGGATAAAAAATAATTTATGTTTGATAAAATATTAATCGCTAATCGTGGTGAGATTGCCTTGAGAATCTTACGTGCTTGCCAAGAAATGGGCATTAAGACAGTCACAGTTCATTCTCAAGCTGATGCAGAAGCAAAATATGTTGCTCTATCAGATGAGTCAGTTTGTATTGGGCCAGCCCCTTCCAATCTGAGTTATCTAAATATACAAGCAATTATAAGTGCTGCTGAGGTAACTGATGCTCAAGCCATCCATCCAGGCTATGGTTTTCTTTCTGAAAATGCAGATTTTGCAGAGCGTGTTGAAAAAAGTGGCTTTACTTTTATTGGTCCTAAATCTGAAACTATTCGATTAATGGGTGATAAAGTTAGTGCAAAAGAGGCAATGAAAAGAGCTGGTGTTCCTTGTGTCCCAGGATCTGATGGTGCTTTAACAGATGAGCCATCAGAAATATTAGCAACTGCAGAAAAAATTGGATACCCAATAATTATAAAAGCATCTGGTGGTGGAGGTGGAAGAGGAATGAGGGTTGTACACACTGAAGCTGCATTATTGAATTCTGTTGCTATGACAAAAAACGAGGCGCAAGCTACATTTGGTAACCCAGTTGTGTATATGGAAAAATTTTTAGAAAACCCTCGCCATATCGAATTTCAAGTATTGGCTGATGAACATAAAAATGTAGTCCATTTATTTGACCGCGACTGCTCACTTCAAAGAAGACACCAAAAAATTATAGAAGAGGCACCTGCGCCTGGAGCATCTGAAAAACAAAAAAATAAGCTTGCTTCCCGTTGCGCAGATGCTTGTAGAAAAATTGGCTATGTGGGGGCGGGTACTTTTGAATTCCTTTATGAGAATAATGAATTCTATTTCATCGAAATGAACACTAGATTACAAGTTGAACATCCAGTAACAGAGTCAATTACTGGGGTTGATCTTGTTCAAGAGCAAATTAAAGCTGCCTTTGGTGAAAAATTATCTTTAAGGCAAAAAGATCTTAAAATAAATGGTCATTCAATTGAATGTAGAATCAATGCTGAAGATCCATATAATTTTACACCCTCACCAGGAACTATTAGTCGCTTTCATTTTCCAGGTGGCCCAGGAATTAGAGTTGATACACATGCTTATAGTGGCTATAAAGTGCCTTCGCATTACGATTCAATGATTGGTAAAGTTATTGCTATTGGAAGTAATAGAGAGCAAGCAATTGCTCGAATGAGAATTGCATTATCAGAAATAGTCATTGAAGGTATAAAAACAAATATTCCTCTTCATATAGACTTGATGAATGATTTAGCTTTCAAAAATGGTGGAGTCAGTATTCATTATTTAGAAAATAAGCTTGGAGCCAAATTATAAATTATGACTTGGACAAACTTAATTGTTCAAATAAACAAAAAAGATGTGGATTCAATAAGTGATTTTTTAATAGCCCTTGGAGCAATATCTACCTCAATTGAAAATACAAATCTCAATCAAAATAATGAAGAGTTAATTTTTGGTGAGCCTCACCATAACTCTCAACAATTTTGGGAAAATAATACTATTCAAGCCTTATTTAACAAATCGATTGATATTGAATTAGTTAAAGCGGCTTTAAACACAAAATTTAGTGTCTTAAACATGTCTATTAAAGTTTCAGATATACAAGACCAAGATTGGGTTAAATTAACTCAATCGCAGTTTTCACCTATTAACATTCAAAACCAATTATGGATTATTCCTTCTTGGCATAAAATTCAAGACAACAAAGCTATTAACTTAATTCTAGACCCTGGCCTAGCTTTCGGAACAGGCACACATGCAACCACTCATTTATGTCTTTTATGGTTACTAAAGAATGTTAAAAAAAATTTAACAGTTTTAGACTATGGATGTGGCTCTGGCATTTTGAGTATTGCAGCAAAAAAAATTGGTGCAAGAACTGTATTTGGGGTTGATATTGACGACCAAGCTCTAAAATCAAGTCAAGAAAATTCAGAAATCAATAACGTAGATATTATTTGGAATAATACAGAAAATAGAATCAATTATAAAACAGATCTAGTTGTGGCTAATATTCTATCGAGCGCTCTAAGTATTCTTGCTCCCATATTGGCTGAACATTGTAATACCAAGGGAAAAATAGCTCTTTCAGGTATACTTAAATCACAAGAAGAAAGTATAAAAAAAATCTATAGCGAATGGTTTGATTTTAATCCCTCAAGCATCAAAGATGGTTGGGTTTTAATATCAGGGACTAAACGCTAGCTTACATTATACAATTCCTTATTCCATGCAGCTATAATTCTATCAATGAATAAATTTTTTCAAATTAATATCTTATTCTCTTTAATCTTAGTCGCTGGATGCTCAACAAATCTTATTAAAGATACTCAATATCCAGCTCCTCACAATGATTATACTGGAAGAACTCTTGATGAACATTACGGAGGAGAATCACCTAATTCCTTTATGATTAGAACATGTAAAATTTATGGTGGGTTAAATCAAGAAAGTATCATTGAATCTGGGGCTGATTTTATCATGCAAGATATCTTTGAGTTTAAATGTAACTATGCTGGTAAACTTAAAGAAGAATTAAACATAGATGGCAAGTCATCTAAAAGGCTTAGTGGTGCAGTTGCGAAAAAAAAATGTGTACGATTAGGATTTGATATTGGTAAACCTAGCTTTACAAGATGTATGGAGGAGTTAACTCAATAATTATGAAATTAAACCTTAAAAAATATATTAAAAATATCTGTTTTATCTTTTTAGTGTTTTATAGCTGTTTTTCAATTGGTGAAAATAAAACTATTACTTATAGATGTACAGGGCTTAGTCAGTTCGAACTTATTGGTTCATCTGGTGTTAAAGAAGAACTTAAAATCAATGATTATAAATTTATAAATGGGGTGCTTCATGATTTAAATAATATTGAATGTAATTGGGCAAACAATATTATTAGATGTGACTCAAATTTTTTAAATATACGTAAATTAAGTATTAATTTAAAAAATAATGAAGTAACTGATTATATATCTGGAAATAAAGGTTTTGGGGTGTATGTCGAGAATTTTAAAGGAAAATGTGAGCAGAAAAATTGATCAATATATCTAAAATTGATGAACAAGTTTTTGAAGTCACTTTAACAAAAAAAACAACTACGATTCATAGAGTTAAACTTTCAACAAAGGTCTATAAGAGCTTATCCGATTCTAAAATCTCGGAAATAGAATTAATTAAAAAATCTTTTGAATTTTTATTGGAAAGGGAATCTAATGAATCAATTTTAAGAGAATTTAACTTAGAAACTATTGAAACTTATTTTCCAGAATACCCACTATTTATTAAAAAAAATTTTAATTAATATCCTGAACCCTTTATTAATAGTCTTGTCTTTTAGTAAGATTTTCATAGGATATAAATGATGCTTTTACGTATTTTATTTTTCTTCGCGTTGCTTTATAACTTTTTAGCTAATGCTGAAAGCATTAGTAATGGAGTCCAAAAACAAATATTTAAAAATGGTAATCCAAAATATGAAATATCTTATAAAAATAAATTAAAACATGGCAAGGAAATATTTTGGTATGAGTCGGGTAAGAAAAAAATGGAAAGCCATTTTGTTGAAGGTGTTGAAGAAGGTTTATGGAGACAATGGCATAAGAATGGACAAATAAAGTTAGAAGTAGTTTATAAAAACGGTAAAGAAAACGGTTTATGGAGACAATGGCATAAGAATGGACAGCTTAAATCAAACGTTCAATTCATTAATGGTATAAAGCAAGGAATTGAAATCACTTGGCATAAAAATGGATCTATCATATCAAAAGATGAGTATAAAAATGGTAAAGTAATAAAATAAAGTTTAAGAGAATTTTTATGATTAAAGCCTATGCAGCAATGAGTAAAGGAAATCCACTTGAATTATTTGAATATGAATCTTCATTGCTAAATTCAAATGAAGTTAATATTAAAGTTCTATCGTGTGGTATTTGTCATAGTGACATTAGTGCAATCGACGATAGTTGGGGAAAATCCAAATACCCTATGGTTGCTGGACATGAGGTAATTGGTGAAATAATTGAAATAGGGTCAAATGTCTCTTTACATAAAATTGGAGATCGAGTTGGTTTAGGCTGGCACTCTGGTTATTGTAATGATTGTGAGCAGTGTAATGCTGGAGATCATAATTTTTGCAACTCGACAAAAAAAACAGTTTTTAGCCAACATGGTGGTTTTGCTGAACAAGTTACTGCAGATGAAGTAAGCGTAATTCCTATCCCTATTGGTTTAAATCATAAGGATGCAGGGCCATTGCTTTGTGGTGGAATTACAGTTTTTACTCCTATTGTTGAATTTAACATCAATAAAAATCATAAAGTTGGAATTATTGGTATTGGTGGATTAGGGCATTTAGCACTGAAGTTCTATAAGGCTTTAGGGTGTCATGTTACTACTTTTACCAATTCAGAAGATAAAAATAGTTTACTTAAAACACTTGGGGCAGATGAAATAGTCTCTTCAACAGATAAATCTCAAATAAAGGAACTTGGTTCTAAATTTGATTTAATTATTTCAACTGTAAACATTAAGTTAGATTGGAATTTATTCCTTAGCACTATTAAACCAAGAGGAAGGCTACATTTTGTTGGTGCAGTTTTAGCTCCTATTGAAACATCTGTTTTTTCTCTTATGGGAGGACGAAAATCAATTTCTGGCTCTCCTGTTGGAAGCCCGGTGAATATAAAAAAAATGCTGGATTTTTGTTCGGAGCATAAAATCTCCCCTATAGTTGAACATTTTAAGTTTGATGATATAAATAATGCAATAGCTAGAGTAAGAGAGAATAAAGTTAGATTTCGGGCTGTATTAACTTGGTAGCATAATGGCTAACTATAATGTCAGTGGATTAATTACTCTTGCAGAGCTGTCAAAATTAAAAAAAAATTCTTGGTGTGTTTATATTCTGAAATGTTCTGACAGTACTTACTATACTGGCATAACTAATAATGTTGAACGAAGAATTCAACAACACAATACTAATAAAGGGGCTAAATATACTAAAGGAAGAGGGCCTTTCTCTTTAGTCTATCAAGAAAATTGTAAAAATCGTGCTGAAGCAAGTCGGAAAGAATATGAAATAAAAAAATTATCTTTAGCTGGGAAAAATAGCCTTATTAATGCCTATAAATAATTAACATTTTCCTAGAATTGCTTTATTTTCAAATACATATATACTTCGCTCTCGAAAGATTGCCTCTATGATTTATATTGCCAGTCTTATGATTAAATCAATATAAGTATAAGGAATTCAATTGTCTTTTGAAACGTTCGGATTTACGGCTGCAATAAACAAAGCTATTACTGAGTCTGGTTATAAAACCCCAACAGAGATACAAAAAAAATCAATACCTGAGATACTGCTCAATAAACATATATTAGCATCTGCTCAGACTGGTACCGGTAAAACAGCTGCATTCGTTCTTCCTATTTTAGAATTACTCCTCAAGGATAAGAATAAAGTTAGAGGGCCTCGCGTCCTAATCGTTAGCCCAACTAGAGAGCTGGCAAATCAAATTACTGATAGCGTAAAAAAATATGCACGTTACACAAATATTAACTCTGCAACAGTAGTTGGAGGGATGTCATATAAGTTACAAAATAAGCTTCTTTCAAAACCACTAGATATTTTAATCGCAACTCCGGGACGACTTCTTGACCTATTTAAACAGGGTAAGATTAAATTCAAAGATACTAAAATTATGGTTCTTGATGAAGCAGACAAAATGCTTGATATGGGATTTGTGCCTGATATACGAAAGATTTTTAATGCAACTACTAAACAACAGCAAATGTTAATGTTTTCTGCAACACTAGATAATGCCGTGTCAAAAATTGCTAGTGAATTTTTAACTAACCCATTAACAATATCAATTAAACCAGATACTAAGGGGCACAGCAATATTCAACAATCTTTATATTATGTAGATAATCAACTTCATAAACAAAACCTTCTTAAGCACTTCCTTGCTGATCAAAATTTAAATCAAGCAATAATTTTTACTGCAACTAAAAGACAAGCAGATAAGCTTACTGATGACCTATATCATTCTGATTTCAAAACTGCTGCGCTTCATGGAGATATGTCGCAGGGATCAAGAACTAAAACAATAAACCGCTTTAAGAGAAATGAAATTAAAGTCCTTGTTGCAACTGATCTAGCCTCTAGGGGAATTGATGTAAAAGATATTACACACGTGTTTAACTATGATATGCCTAGATTTGCAGAAGATTATATTCACAGAATTGGTAGAACAGGTCGTGCTAACAAAAAAGGTCTCGCTTTAAGCTTTGTATCGCCAACTGATAGAGAACATTTGAAAAAAATAGAGCGCTTTACTGGAATGAAAATTGAAATTAAGGTTATTGCCGGTATGGAGCCAACGAGAAAAGCTTCCGAACATACAGAAAAGAAAAAAAGAGGTGGTGGTAGTTTTTTTAATAAGTCGAAAAGAGGCTTTGATAAATCCAAAAAGACTTTTAAAAATAGAGCAAATGCAAAAAAAAGGATACACAAAAAACCAGCTGCTTCTGCTTGATTTTAATCTAGTGATGCAAGATCTGCTATTGAATAAACACCAGTTGGACGATCTTTTTCTATCTCCCAAGTTTTTTCTCTCACAATACAACAACGATCACGATTAATATCTGATACCCCGAATTTTAATTTTGAATTTGGAATTACTCGGTAAATATGTCTCTCTATACCATCGATTGTCTCAGGAGCATCGTCATGTTTACAGAATAACAATACATTCTGTTTCCGTCCCTCAGTTTGTCGCACACAAGCTAAATCTTCTCTTCCAATTTCTTTTAAATGATTCTCTAATTTTTTTATTTCATCATCTGTTATTGGCTCTTTTTTAAACAAGCTAATTCTTTTTACTATAGAAATCGCGTTTGCATGTATTTTTTGTTTATTTAATATTTGTGGAATAAAACGAGTAACCCAAACCATTGAATCTTTTGAGTCTTTTAAATTAGAAACGAGTTCCTCCACAGGATATTTTGTTAAAATTGGTGGGCGCATATAATTATCATGATTATAAAGTTAGATATTAACAATATACAAGTAAATATGACACTACTTTAATATTAAATATCGATAATATTTTGAATCTTTATCAATATAGCTTATCCTACCAACGTGTCTTATCTTATAAAAATTATTATTGCTGTTGCAATCATTGTAGCAGCTACAGAATTAAGTAAAAAAAGTACTTCGTTAGCTGCAATTTTACTTGGTCTTCCTATTGTTTTATTTACATCTTTTACTTTTATTTGGGAAGAATCTAAAGATGTTAATAAAATAGCTTTATTGACACAAGAAACCGTTATTATCCTTTTAGCTGGTATTCCCTTTTTATTTCTACTCACTTGGCTTTTAAAAAACGGTTTCAATTATTATCTGGCTCTTGGGTCTGCATGTGCAGGAATTATTATAGTTACGCTCATTATTCAGCGATTTTTTTTACAATAAAAAAAGGCTCCAATGGAGCCTTTTTTTTGTTTCTAAATTACTTAAATGAGACTATTTGCGTGATTTCCAAATAGAATATAATACCCATAATGCTACTAAGCCAATAAGTCCTTGGCTACCGAGCGTATCTAGGATACCTGATACATTACCGATAACATCGGTTGATCCAAGAAATGGTACATTCGCTGATCCCATTAAGATTTGAAGTGCAATTGCTAATGCTGCAAGACTTATTGCAGTTTCTGCAAGTCCAGCAGACCACTTTCTAATAGTTCCTAATATATCCATTCTTATTTCTCCTGTTGTAAAAAAAAAGTTTAAACTTTCATCTCTTTAAACTTGAACAAAGTATAGCTGTTTTTTTTAGTAAAAAATACTATATATTGTGATAAATTTTTAAAATTTTACTATATATAGTATTTATGGAGTATAATTTGAGGTTCCCCCTTAATTTAATTTTTTGATTGAATATTAATTTATTTCAATTTTATGGAATGTTTTTCTACAACTATTTGAATATCTTTTATTACTTCTTCTTCCCCTTGAGCATACTTGTCTGCCATCATGAACAGTTTAGTAAATAAGATTGCTTCATCTACCTCTTGTATAAGTTTAAAGTGTTTTGCATTATTTAATTTTATATTCCAAGCATTCCTAACCGCTCTCCAAAAAATATGAGTTTTTTTCCAATAATCTTTTCCTGCCTGCCAGTTAAATTCTTTTATTCTTTCATATCTTGCTATCCCTATTTCCTTCGCTAGTACTTTTTGATTTTTATTTAATACTACTTTTTTATTATTTTGTTCATGAACCCAGCCTGTAGGGGTAATCGTTTGAATGTTGTACCCAATAAGCACATCATAATCATCTCTTATTGAAAATTCTCTTCTTGGAAGCGGTCGCCAAGTTTCCTTACTTGTCCATGAAGAATAATTTTCATAATGAACCCATTTACCATAACTTTGATATCTTGGAGTATCGTCGACTTGATAGGCGGATTGTGACCATGAGCCTTTTTTTTCACCCCAAGGTATTTTATTTTTTATCCATGTCTCATCACCAGCATAAGTGTCAATTACACTATCTTCGTATTTCCAATCTTGTCTCCAATGTTTCATCACAACTGGATCTGAAATTGAGCCATCCTCTTGTTTAAAATACATAACAATTATGTGCTGTAAGCTTATAAAATTTTTCTCTTCATCTACTACTTCAACGAATTCAGTGGCCCAAGATTGATAAGGTTTTTTTGGTTGATAATTTCCCTCAAACCCCATAGTCTCCATAAAATCGAAATATGCTCTATATTTTCCTTTCATTGCTAAGATTGCCAACCTGTCTTTTTCGAACTTTGATAAATTTGGATCTTGAAGAAGTTTCCAAGATGAGCTTGGCTCAGTATCTAAAGTGACTGCAGGACCAGTTGTTGTTCCACCTCTTGGTATCTTTAAATTAGAGTCTTGTAAATGAGTCCAACCAAATATATAACTATATTCATTTCCGTATGTAAGAAAGGAAATCGTTAATAGAATTACAAACATAATATTTTTCATAACTTATGGACTTAATATATTTGTTAAAGTTTCTTAGTGTTTAATTTATTACTCTACGGTTACAGACTTAGCAAGATTTCTTGGCTTGTCAACATCTGTTCCTTTTCGTAAAGCAACATGATATGCAAGTAACTGAATGGGGATTGAATGGATAATAGGAGATAAAACACCTGTATGTCTTGGAGCTCTTATAACCTTAATGCCCTTGCTTTCAATGAAATGGCTATCAGCGTCTGCAAAAACAAATAATATCCCTCCCCTTGCTTTTACTTCCTGCATGTTGGATTTTACTTTTTCTAATAATGAATCGTTTGGGGCAATTACAACTACTGGCATGTTTTTATCAACTAACGCTAATGGCCCGTGTTTTAATTCGCCAGCTGGGTAAGCTTCAGCATGAACATATGAAATTTCTTTTAACTTCAGAGCTCCTTCCAATGCTATAGGATAGTGAATACCCCGTCCTAAAAATAAAGCGTGCTCTTTATTCGAAAAGTGTTTCGCCCATTGTTTAATTTGAGGTTCTAAATTTAATGCAGATTGAATGCCTCCAACTAAGCATCTTAAATCTTCCAAATATTTCTTTTCTATTTTTTTATTTATGAGTTTTTTATTCTTTGCTAATGTTACCGTCAAAATAAATAGTGAAACTAATTGAGTTGTAAACGCCTTTGTAGATGCAACCCCAATTTCAATTCCAGCCCTAGTATAAAAAACTAAATTAGAAGCTCTTGCTATCGCACTTTCTTGAACATTACAAATTGCTAATGTTTTTTTATGCCCAATTTTTTTAGCATGCTTGAGTGCCTCAATAGTGTCTAGTGTTTCCCCTGATTGTGAAATAGTGATAACTAATTGATTTTTGTTAGGTACCGATTTTCTATAACGGTATTCACTTGATATTTCTATTGATGTTGAAATTTGAGCTATATCCTCAAACCAATATTTAGCAGTCAATCCAGCATAATAACTTGTCCCTGCTGCAAGAATTAAAACGCTATCTATATTTTTAAAAATATTTTTAGCTTTATTCCCAAATAATGAATGATCAAATTTATTATTATCAATAACAGCTTCAATAGTGTCCCCTAAAGCTCTTGGTTGCTCATAAATCTCTTTTTGCATAAAATGATTATGTGGGCCTAAATCCATAGATGATATTTTTACCTTACTATGGTTTATTTTTCTAGTGACCTTCTTTAGCTTGCTACTAAATATATCAAGTGACGTTTTAGAAATCCTAGCTAGATCACCATCTTCAAGGTAAATTATCTTTCTTGTAATCCCTAACAGAGCACTAATATCTGATGCAATAAAATATTCTGATTGACCCTGACCAATAATTAATGGGCATCCTAGTCTTGCACAAATTAATTCATCCTTATTGTCAACGGAAATCACAGCAATGGCATAAGCCCCGACTAAGTCTTTAGTTGCTAATTGGGTTGCCTTTAATAAATTCTTCTTACTTTGATAATAATAATGAATTAAGTGTGCTATGACTTCAGTGTCAGTTTCAGAATCAAATTTATAACCTAATTTTTTTAATCGAATACATTGTGATTCGTGGTTTTCAATTATGCCATTATGAACAACAGCAATTTGATTGTTAGAAACATGTGGGTGAGCATTGTCCTCTGTTACCCCCCCATGAGTAGCCCATCTTGTGTGTCCAATTCCTAAAAAACCTTCTAATTTATTTTTTTTTGCCTTGGTTTTAATTGAATTAACTCGCCCAATAGATCTTATACGACGAATTGTTCCATTTAATATTGCAATACCGGCCGAATCATAGCCTCGATATTCTAAACGTTCTAAACCTTCTATTAATGAAGGTAAAACATTTTTATTTGATATACCTGCAACTATTCCACACATAATTTAATTCTTCTTTGGCTTTTCCCATCCTGGGATACTTGTTTGTTTCGTTCGAGATAAAGATAATTCATTTGCTGGTGTATCTTTTGTTATCGTTGACCCAGCTCCTATCGTTGACCCAGCTCCTATTTTAACTGGTGCTACGAGTTGTGAATTTGAACCAACAAAAACATTGTCTTCAATAATAGTTTGATGTTTATTAACACCATCATAATTACATGTAATTGTTCCTGCACCAACATTTACGTTACTCCCAACAATACTATCTCCAATATAACTTAAATGGTTTATTTTAGTACCGGCTCCAATTTTTGAATTCTTTATTTCTACATAATTACCAATATGAACATCTTTATTAGTCTCAGTACCAGGTCTTAATCGAGCATAAGGGCCAATAATATTATTGGTGCCAACCTTAGCAGAATCTATATGAGAATATGGCTTTATAATTGTATTATCAGAAATTACACTATCTTTTATATGGGTATATGCTCCGATTTTTACGTTGCTCCCCACTTTAACATTGCCCTCAAAAATACACCCGACATCAATTTCTACATCCAAATCACACTTTAGGTCACCCCTAACATCGGTCCTAGAAGGATCTAATAAAGTAACTCCTTGCTCCATCAATAAATTAGTTTTTGTATTTTGCAAAGCCCTCTCCATCATTGCTAATTCAATTTTGGTATTTACCCCTGAAATTGTAATTTCAGCCTTAGCTTCATGTGATCTGATCTTAATTTTTTCTTTTCTAGCTAAAGCTACTATATCAGTTAAATAATATTCTTTTTGAGAATTATTATTTGATATTAGTGGCAACCAACTAATTAGCTTATTTGTATCAACGCACATTATTCCAGTATTGATTTCAGTAATTTTTCTATCTAAATCATCACAATCTCTTTCTTCTACGATCTCTTCAATATTATTTTCAATTCTTTTTATCCTGCCATACCCTATTGGGTTACTTTTATTAAAAGTTAATATCCCCAAGTTATTATCTGTTTTTTTTATAAGTTGTTTTAAGTCGTTTAATTCAACCATCGGCACATCCCCATATAAAATAATTGTTTGGGATCCTTTTAAATAAGGAATTGCATATTTAACTGCATCACCTGTACCTAATTGTTCTTTTTGAATTATCCAATTTAATTTTTCGTGTGAAAAAGCAGTCTTAACTTCTTTTGATTTATAGCCTACGACTATATTTATATTATCTGGGTTAAAGCTCTTTGCAATATCAATAACATATTGCAACAAAGGTTGATTTGCTAGGTTGTGTAAAACTTTCGGGTAATCGGAAAACATTCTAGTGCCTTTTCCAGCAGCTAAAATAACTACACTTAATGACATTTATTTTCCTTTTTTCTTTAAGTATAAACAAAAAAAACAGCAAACTGCTGCTTTTTGTAAATACTAAATTAGCGGGCTATTTTTTTCTTAACTTTTCAATAGCTCGAATCTGTGCCACTGCCTCTGCTAATTCTGCCTCTGCTAGAGCAAAATCTATATCACTTCCTTTTTTAGCTAAAGATTCTTCAGCTGATTTTTTGGCAGCTTTTGCTTTCGTTTCATCTAAATCTTTACCTCGAATAGCTGTATCGGAAAGAATAGTGATATGTCCTGGTTGAACTTCCAATATTCCACCAGAAATAAAAATTAGATCCTCATTTGCTTTATCAAGCATCTTGATTCTAACTGAGCCAGCTTTTAATAAAGTAATCATTGATGCATGATTTGGATAAATACCTACTTCGCCCATTTGGGCTGGGGCTACAACGAACTCAGCTTGCTCAGAAAGAATTGATTCTTCTGCGCTTACTACATCAATTTGAATTGTATTTGCCATTAGTTACCTTAAATATTAAACAGTTTTTGCTTTTTCAACAGCTTCTTCTATTCCACCAACCATATAGAAGGCCTGCTCAGGTAAATCATCATATTCCCCATCCACAATTGCTTTAAAGCCTTTAATAGTTTCTTTAAGTGAGACATATTTTCCAGGAGACCCGGTAAACACCTCAGCTACATGAAATGGTTGCGATAAAAATCTTTGAATTTTTCTTGCACGCCCAACAGCTAATTTATCTTCAGGTGCCAATTCATCCATACCTAAAATAGCAATAATATCTCTTAATTCTTTATATTTTTGCAATGTTGATTGAACGGCACGAGCTACGGCATAATGTTCTTCGCCCACAACTTGCGGGTCTAATTGTCTTGAAGTTGAATCAAGAGGATCAACAGCAGGATAAATACCTAATGAAGCAATATCTCTCGACAACACGACTGTTGAGTCTAAATGCTGGAAAGTTGTTGCTGGAGATGGATCGGTTAAGTCATCTGCTGGCACATATACTGCCTGAATCGATGTAATTGACCCAGTTTTTGTTGAAGTAATTCTTTCTTGTAATTTCCCCATTTCGTCTGCAAGTGTTGGTTGATATCCAACGGCTGAAGGCATACGACCTAATAAAGCAGACACCTCGGTTCCTGCTAAGGTATAACGATAAATATTGTCAACAAAGAACAAAACGTCTCTTCCCTCATCTCGAAACTTTTCAGCCATTGTTAATCCTGATAATGCTACTCTTAATCTGTTACCTGGAGGCTCATTCATTTGACCAAATACCATTGCAACTTTTGACTCTTTCATATTGTCAAGTTGAATAACACCAGCTTCAGCCATCTCATGATAAAAGTCATTTCCTTCACGAGTTCTTTCTCCAACACCAGCAAAAACCGATAACCCTGAATGCTGTTTTGCAATATTATTAATTAATTCAAGCATATTCACGGTTTTACCAACACCCGCTCCGCCAAATAACCCCACTTTTCCACCTTTAGCAAATGGACACATTAGGTCAATAACTTTAATTCCCGTCTCTAATAATTCAATTGATGGAGATAAATCATTAAATTCAGGTGCTTTTTGATGAATAGATCTAAATTCTTTAGTATCAATTTTACCAACTTCATCAATCGGTCGTCCTAGTACATCCATGATTCTACCTAAAGTACCTTCACCAACTGGAACCTGAATAGGCGCCCCTGTTGAAGAAAATTGAGTGCCTCTTGATAACCCATCTGATGAACCCATAGCAATAGTCCTAACAACACCATCCCCTAATTGTTGTTGAACTTCTAAAGTTAGTCCTGCTTCTGCAGTTGAATCTTTATCATCAATAATTAATGCATCATAAACTTTAGGGAGTTGGTCTCGAGGAAATTCTACGTCCACAACTGCGCCAATACACTGAACTACTTTTCCAATTTGTTTAGTACTCATTTATTTATCCTTACTCATCTAAATTAATTAATATTAAATTCAAAAATTTTTACGATACTGCTGCCGCTCCGCTAACAATCTCTGAAATTTCTTTAGTTATTGCTGCTTGCCTTGCCTTGTTATACACCAATGTTAACTCGTCAATTACATTTCCTGCATTATCAGATGCCGCTTTCATTGCTACCATCCTTGAAGACTGTTCTGAGGCCATGTTTTCTGCCACTCCATGATAAATAAGAGTTTCTATATAACGAGAAAGCAATGCATCAATTACCAGAGTTGCATCTGGTTCATAAATATAATCCCAAGTACTATCGGGCGTTTCAGTTTTATCGCCTGAAAGGGGTAATAGTTGTTCTATATTTGGCTCTTGCTTCATAGTATTAATAAATTTTGTATAACAAATATAAAGCTGATCTATTTCTCCAGCAACATAGCCATCTAACATTACTTTAATTGCTCCAAGGAGATCCTCCATGTGAGGAGTGTCTCCCATGCCGGATACTTGCGATTTTATATCTGCCCCTACTCTTCCCATAAAACTAATTGCTTTGTTACCAATCGCGCTAATCTGTACTTTTTTACCTTCTTTTTCCCAATCTTTTATTTGAGCTATTGAAGATCTTAAAACGTTTGTATTAAGTCCGCCGCAAAGCCCTTTATCTGAAGTAACAACTATAAGGCCAATATTTTTAATATTTTCTCTTTGAATAATAAAAGGATGCTTGTATTCAGATTGTGCATGAGATAAATGAGCAGCAACTGCTCTAATTTTTTCCGCATACGGTCTAGCAGCAGTCATTCTATCTTGCGCTTTACGCATTTTAGAAGCAGCTACCATTTCCATAGCTTTTGTGATTTTTCGTGTATTCTCTACACTCTTAATCTTAGTTCGTATTTCTTTACTTCCAGCCATTTAAAATCCTATAGTTAATAAGTATTTGTAGCTTTAAAGTCTTCTATTGCTTTTACAATTTTCTTTTCGCCATCTTCATCAAGTGCTAATGTTTTTTCTATGCCATCCATAACTGGTTTATATTTTGATGACATGAACCCATGAAGCGCAGACTCAAAAGATAAAACTTTTTCAGTTGGCACATCATCCAAATATCCATTATTGGCAGCCAATAAAGTTACAGCCATATTTGATACTGTTAATGGAGCATACTGAGCTTGTTTCATTAATTCAGTAAACATCAGCCCTCGATCCAGTTGCTTTCTTGTCGCCTCATCCAAATCTGAAGCAAATTGTGCAAAAGCTGCTAATTCTCGATATTGTGCTAAAGCTAATCTAACACCACCGCCTAATTTTTTAATAACTTTAGTTTGTGCTGCACCGCCAACTCTAGAAACTGAAATCCCAGCATTAATTGCAGGACGGATGCCAGCATTAAATAAATCACTTTCTAAGAAAATTTGTCCATCCGTAATAGAAATAACATTTGTTGGAACAAAAGCTGAGACATCGCCAGCTGCCGTTTCAATCACTGGAAGAGCAGTTAAGGAACCGGTTTTACCTTTTACTTTTCCTTTTGTGAATTTCTCTACATATTTTGCATTAACTCGGGCAGCTCTTTCTAATAATCGCGAATGAATATAAAACACGTCTCCTGGATAAGCTTCACGACCTGGTGGTCGACGGAGTAATAAAGAGATTTGTCTATAAGCAATCGCTTGTTTCGTAAGGTCGTCATAAACAATTAATGCATCTTCCCCACGGTCTCTGTAATATTCGCCCATTGTACAACCAGCATATGGAGCTAAAAATTGAAGAGCTGCAGAATCTGATGCAGATGCACTCACAACCGTCGTATATTCCATTGCACCATACTCTTCAAGCTTTTTGACTACATTCATAATAGTTGACGCTTTTTGACCAATAGCAACATAAACACATTTCATGTCTTGGCCTTTTTGATTAATTATTGCATCAACAGCAACTGCGGTTTTACCAGTTTGGCGATCACCAATAATTAACTCTCTTTGTCCTCTACCAATTGGCACCATAGAATCAACTGATTTAAGACCCGTCTGGACTGGTTGAGATACCGATTGTCTATCAATCACACCAGGAGCTACTTTTTCTAACTTATCTGTAAGTTTAGTTTTTATTGGCCCTTTTCCATCAATTGGCACCCCTAATGCATCTACAACTCGACCTAATAATTCAGGACCTACAGGCACCTCTAAAATTTTACCTGTGCATTTACATATATCGCCCTCAGTAATGTGTTCGTAATCACCAAGTACAACAGCTCCGACTGAATCTCTTTCTAAATTAAGAGCTAAGCCAAAAGTGTTTCCTGGGAATTCAATCATCTCTCCAGACATTACATTAGATAAACCATGAATACGAACAATGCCATCTGTTACTGAAACTACTGTTCCTTGTGTTCTGGCTTCTGAACTAGTAGAAAAATCTTTAATCCTAGTTTTAATTAATTCACTTATTTCTGATGTTGATAACTGCATTAATATCTCCTGGTTTTATGCTTTTAATGTATAAGCTAAATTATCTAATTGTCCTCGAACTGAAGCATCAATAACGGTATCCCCAACTATTATTTTGGTGCCGCCAACAATACTTTTATCAATAACTACTCTTCCTTCAATTTTTTTATTAAATCTTTTTTCTAGGCTTTTAAGTAAGTTTTCAACCATTTTTTTATCCGGTTGATCAGCCATAATAATTTCAGCTTCTATAACCCCTTCATCTTTAGCTTTAAGTTCTTCAAAAAGTAGTGTTATTTCAGACAAAATTGATAATCTTTTATATTCCACAAGAAGCTTAATCAAATTTTGTCCAGATGCATTTATTTTATCTCCACAAATATTTAATATAAGCTTTTCTCTATTCGCGTCTAATACTTTAGAATCATTAATAAAAGAATTAATATCATCATTCTCAATAATTCCGCTCATAAGGGACAACATATCTGACCACTCAGAAAGGTTTTTCTCTTCTTTTGCTAAATTAAATATAGCAACTGCATATGGTCTTGCAATTGTTGAAATTTCAGCCATGAGACCTATAAATCCTTTGCTAACTTAGTTAGCATATCTGCGTGGACTTTCTTATCAATTTCTTTGTCTAGAATCTTTTCAGCGCCCTGAATTGCAAGGGTTGATATTTGACCACGAAGCTCTTCTTTAGCTCTATTCACTTCTTGATCAATCTCTGATTTAGCACTCGCGATAATTCTATCGCCCTCATCTTTAGCAACATTTTTTGCTTGTTCTACAATTTCAGATGCTCTTTTTTCTGCCTGACCCACAATTTCAGCCCCTTTTTGCTTAGACTCATTAAGAAATTCAGCATTTTTTTTAGCTGCTACTTCAAGAGATAGCTTTCCTTCTTGCGCTGCAGCTAAACCATCAGCAATTTCTTTCTGTCTTTTCTCAATTGCATTTAGCAATGGTGGCCAAACAAATTTAACTGTGAACCAAATTAATATTGCAAAAGCTATAGCTTGTGCAATCATTGTAAAATTAATATTCATCTTTACTCCGTCTTATCCCTGATAAATTGAGATCAAAAACAATATTTAAATTAACCTACTACACTTAAAAGTGGATTTGCAAAAGCAAACATCATCGCTAAACCAACACCAATAATAAATGATGCATCAATTAAACCTAACAACAAAAATACTTTAACTTGTAATTGAGGAATCATTTCTGGCTGTCTCGCCGCACCCTCTAAAAAGCTTGCACACATAATACCAATGCCTACACAAGCACCTGCTGCACCTAAACCAATAATCAAGCCGATACCAATTCCTGTATACGCTTGTATTTGAGCTAAATATTGTACTGTTTCCATAATTTACTTCCTTTTAGTTTTAAAAAAAATTAATGCCCTTCATGTGCCATAGATAAATATACAACTGTTAACATCATGAATATATAAGCCTGCAATACTACAATTAAAATATGAAATATTGCCCACCCTGCGCCTAGAATCGATCCGAAAATAATTCCGGAGACTCCTGTAGCTGCCCACAAACCTAATAATAAAAAGATAACTTCGCCGGCATACATATTACCAAACAATCGAAGAGAATGAGATAAAGGTTTTGAAACATATTCAATTAAATTGAACAGAAAATTAGCTGGCCAAACCCAAACTGACGAACCAAAGGGTGCACAAAAAATCTCATGCAACCAGCCGCCCATTCCTTTGACTTTAATACCGAAATAAATCATTAAGAACCAAACTCCTAATGCAAGGCCAAATGTTGTATTCACATCTGAAGTGGGCACTGCTTTCCATTCGTATAATCCTAGCATTCCATAAAATTTTGCCATTATATCAATAGGTAAAAAATCCATTGCGTTCATCATAAGAACCCAAATAAATACAGTCAATGCAGCTGGAGCAACAAACGAATGTCTATTGCCATGAAATATATTACCTACTTGATCATCTATGAAGCTAAAAATTAACTCAACAAACGCCTGGGTTTTTGTTGGAACACCGGCTGATGCTTTTCTTGCCACAAACCAAATAAGGCCCATTGAAAACATTCCAAGAAGAACTGCCATCACAAATGAATCTAGATGAAGAGTCATAAATGGGCCTCCGCCTAAAAAATCTAAATGGACTTCATTATTAGATAAATGATGCCCAATATATTCAGATGGTGATTCGTAAGAGCTATCTGCCAAGTTCTATATTCCCTTTAATTTTTTGTATCTAGTTTTGTTAACCCAATTCCTGAAAAAATTGCAGCAATCGCCAAACCAAAAACAATTGCTAGCGGAACTTTGTTTTCATAAAAATTAAATACCGCCCAGAGCGATAAAATAATAATTACAATCTTTACCCCCTCAGCTTTTAAAGCATCCATTAAAATAGTTGATGCTTTCTTTGTTCTTTTAGATCGATTGGCTATTGGGGTTGAAGCTATCAATCCAATAACTACTGTAAGAGACCCAAATAAAACTGAGATACCTGCATGCAATCCAAAGAAACCTGAAACAATTAATGCCGAAATAACAGAAATACTGCTTAATTTTATAAGCATATTCTTTAAATAAGGTGGAAACAGTTCCTTTTTTGTATTGACCTTCTGGAGCTTATCAATCAATCCCTTACTTCCTTAAATCTATTTGTATCAAAGTCCGCAATTTTGGCTTTATTTCTTGAATGAGTCAAGCTTTCACCCTGATTTATTCTAATTTTTTTAAAATAGAATCTAATTGATTTAAATTACTATAATTAATCTTTAGAACACCCGATCCATTTATTTTATGTGAAATTTTTACTGACGCCCCTAATTTATCAGATAAATTTGTTTCCAAATTTACGATATCAGCTATTTTTTGTGTTTTTAATTTTTTCTTAGTAGGATTGGTTTGAATAATTAATCCTTCTACCTCTCTTACTGATAAGTTGTTACTAATTACTTTCTGACAAAGCATCACTTGCTCGCTGGCAGATAAAGAAAGCATGGCTCTTGCATGCCCCATTTCAATTCTTCCTTCAAGTAATGCTTTTTGAACGTGCTCAGACAAATTTAATAACCTTAATAAATTCGTTACTGTTGTTCTAGACTTACCTAATATGTGAGATGCAGATTCATGAGTCATGCCAAATTCATCTATTAATCGTTGAATTCCTTTTGCTTCTTCTATCGAGTTTAGGTCTTCTCTTTGAATATTTTCGATGAGAGCCATTGCTAATGCAGACTCATCGGGAATGTCTTTAATCAGAATCGGAACTTCGGATAAATTTGCTAGCTTAGCTGCGCGCCACCTCCTCTCACCTGCAACAATTTCATACTTCTTGTCTCCAACGGCTCGAACCACTATAGGCTGCATAATGCCCTGTATTTTAATAGATTCTGCAAGCTCATTTAAAGCAATTTGATTCATATGGCTTCTGGGTTGATATTTTCCCGCCTTAAGATTATCAATATTGCAACTTTCTAAACTGTTATTTTTATTGTTTTCCTCATTATTGCTCAATAAGGCATCCAAACCCCTTCCTAAACCTTTACTTGTTCCCATGTTTATTCCTCTCTAAAATTTCATCAGCTAGATCTAAATATGCTCTTGCTCCCTTGGACGATTTATCATAAAAAAGAGCTGCTTTACCATGGCTCGGAGCTTCTGCCAATCTCACATTTCTTGGAATAATAGTGCTATAAACCTTATCTCCAAAATGAGCAGATAGTTGGTCAGACACCTGTTTGCCTAATGTATTTCGCCTATCAAAAAGCGTCCTAAGCAAACCTTCGATCTCAATTTGAGGATTTAGATTTTTTTTTACTTTTTTAATTGTGTTCACTAAGTCAGATAAGCCCTCTAAAGCATAATATTCACATTGCATTGGTATTAGAACTGAATTAGAAGCAACTAAGGCATTAACAGTCAACAGGCTTAAAGCGGGTGGACAATCAATTAAAATATAATCATAGTACTTTAGCTTGCTTAATTGTTTCTTTAAAATATATTCTCTCTCTTCAATATTAACTAACTCAACTTCTGCCCCCGCTAATGACTGAGTAGCTGGTACAACATCAAAAAAACTTTCTACTGAGGTTTGTATAACGTTTTTTATGTCTTCTCGGCCGATTAAAACATCGTATATAGATTTAGTAATATTCTTTTTATTTAATCCCGAACCAGATGTAGCATTACCTTGAGGATCTAAATCAATTAAGAGCACTTTCTTCTTTCTATTCATCAAGCTTGCAGCTAAATTAACTGTTGTGGTTGTCTTCCCAACCCCGCCTTTTTGGTTTGATATTGCAAATATACGCATAAAATTCACTTAAAATATGATTAAAATAGCCTATTGATTATTAATTTTTACTAGATAACGTTCAGCATCGAGGTAAGGAACCATAATATCTCTTTTTTCAACTAGAAAATTTGTACTAATTTCTTCTTCATTAATTTTTTTACTTTTCATACCGTACCAAACACCTTTATCTTCTATTAAATGTCTTGTAAGCTCAATGAGAACTTGCATTTCTGCAAATGCTCTGGCAATAATAGAATCAAATAATTTATTTGTTGTAATGTCCTCAACTCGCTTATTTATCACTGTAATGTTATTTAAATTTAATTCGACACAAGTTTGTTTTAAAAAAGCAGTTTTCTTCCCCACTGAATCCACTAAAGTAATATTCTTTTCTGGGTAACATAAACCAATTATAATACCCGGTAGCCCAGCACCGCTTCCAACATCTAAGATATTTTTACCCTCAATAAACGGCACAACTGCCAGACAGTCCAAGAAATGATGTGTCACTATTTCATCAACACCTTTAACAGAAATTAAATTAAATACTTTGTTCCATTTTATCAATAAATCTTTATAAATCAGTAGTTTAGTATATAAATACTCTTTATTTTTTAACTCTAATTTATCTATTCCTGCTTTAAGAGTTTCTTCTAAATCAAGCAACTTGTTGAGCGGCCTTGGACTCTAATTTCCGACGTTTAGATTTAAGATAAACTAACAAAATTGATATTGTTGCTGATGTTACGCCAACTATTCTAGTTGCTTGGTCAATAGTCTCTGGAAAGGATTCTTTAAGCTTTTCTTTTGCTTCATTACTTAGGCCATGAATGTCATCATAGTTAATTCCTTTTGGTATTTTTTTATCAAATTGTGCCTTTTGTTTATTAATTTCGTCTTGTTGCCGAATAATATAACCAGAATACTTCGCTAAAATTTCTATTTGATTGCTAATTTCAGAATCGCTCACGCCTGAACCACCAGATAAACTTATTACTTTTTGATAGTTAACTTCAGGCCTTCTTAACAGGTCAAAAGCTGAATATTCTCTCTCCATTATTTGGCCTAGATATTTTTTCTGTATTTTTTTTTCGATTTTAGATGGGTTTAATATTAACTTCTTAAGTCGCTTCTCTTCTGTTTGAATGCCCTCTCTTTTCTTGCTAAAATTAGCCCAATGATTATCACAAATTAAGCCCAATTGTCTTGCTTTTTCGGTTAAACGTTCATCAGCATTATCTTCTCTTAACAACAGCCTATATTCAGCTCGACTAGTAAACATTCTGTAAGGTTCATTTACGCCTCTTGTTATTAAATCATCTATCAATACCCCTATATAAGCTTGGTCACGGGTTGGGGTCCAACTTTCTTTGCCTTGAGCTCTAAGTGAAGCATTCATTCCTGCAATTAAACCTTGTGCAGCAGCTTCTTCATAACCTGTAGTTCCATTAATTTGTCCTGCAAAAAATAAACCATTAATTGCTTTGGTCTCTAAGCTCATTTTTAAAGCTCTTGGATCATAATAATCATATTCTATTGCGTAACCGGGTCTTAGAATATGAGCATTCTCTAATCCTTGTATAGATCTAACTAAATCGTTTTGCACATCAAACGGTAAGCTTGTTGAGATACCATTAGGGTAGATTTCATTAGTTTCTAAACCTTCTGGCTCTATAAAAATCTGGTGCGAATCTTTATCTGCAAAACGATGAATTTTATCTTCAACAGAAGGACAATAACGTGGCCCTACACCCTCGATTTTACCTGTATACATTGGCGAACGATCTAAGCCTGTACGAATAATTTCATGTGTTTTTTTATTAGTACGCGTTATCCAACAAGATATTTGCTTTGGATGCGTAATAACAGGATTGATAAATGAAAAATGTGGCGCTGGGACATCTCCTGGTTGCTCTATCATTTTTGTAAAGTCAACAGATCTACCATCAATTCGTGGTGGTGTGCCAGTTTTAAGCCTGCCAACAGGCAGATTCAATTCTTTTAACTTTTGTGCAAGAATTGAAGCTGATGGGTCGCCTGCCCTACCTGCCTCATAATTTTGTAGCCCAATATGAATTAAACCGCCTAAAAATGTTCCTGCTGTCAAAACAACGTTATGTGCATAAAAAGATAATCCTATTTTTGTAATAACTCCCTCTATATTATTATCTTGTAAAATAAAATCATCTACTGATTGTTGGAAAAGCCATAGATTAGATTGATTTTCAATTGTTCTGCGAATTGCCGCCTTATATAATATTCGATCAGCTTGTGCTCTTGTTGCTCTGACTGCCGGGCCTTTGCTTTGATTAAGAATTCTAAATTGTATGCCAGCTTCGTCTGTTGCTCTAGCCATAATACCGCCCATAGCGTCAATTTCTTTAACTAAATGGCCCTTGCCAATGCCGCCAATTGATGGATTACATGACATTTGTCCTAATGTCTCAATATTTTGCGTCAATAATAATGTTTTTTGACCCATGCGAGCAGAGGCTAAGGCTGCTTCTGTCCCTGCATGCCCGCCACCAACTACAATTACATCAAACTTATTTGGAAATTCCATAATTAATTTAATTATATTTAAAATTGAAATTTTACTTGATTTGTCTTGATATTGATATGTTTCACGTGAAACATATCAAGTTTATTGATTAACTATATTGTTTCACGTGAAACAATTATTTTCCTATACAGAACTGACTAAATATTTCTCCTAATAAATCATCAGAGGAAAATTCACCTGTTATAGAAGATAAATACTTTTGCGCAATAGTTAACTCTTCTGCAACCAATTCTGCAGATGCGATTTTGAGCTGAGCATTTTGTAAAGAATTATGAACATTTTCTAAAGCTTCTAAATGTCGTTTTCGTGCAATAAATTTATTTTCGCTTCCTTCTGAATCTTTCTTAAATCCCACTTCATTGAGAATTGCTTGTTTTAATAGATCTAACCCCTCTCCTGTTTTAGCTGACATATAGACTATTTGATCATTCTTTAATTGCTTTAATTTAGCCTTGCTATTGAGTAAATCAATTTTGTTAAAAATCCAAATCCGTTTCATACCAGCTGGTAATCGACCAAGAAGCAATTGTTCATAATCTGTAATACCTTTACTTGCTTCCACCAAAAATAAAGCGATGTGCCCTTTTTCTAGAGATGACCATGTTTTTTCGATTCCAAATTTCTCAATAGGATCATCAGTTTCGCGTAACCCAGCAGTATCTATAATATTAAGGGGTATTCCATTTAAATTAATATCGCTAGTAATAGCATCACGTGTTGTTCCAGGAATATTTGTAACAATAGCTTTATCTTCACCAGATAGCTGATTAAGTAAGCTTGACTTCCCAACATTTGGCTGTCCAACAAGTACTAGACTTATGCCGTCTCTTAATAGTTGTCCCTGTACAGCTGATTGCATAATGCGCATCATAGTCTCAGATAGGTGTAGTAATTTATTTTTGACATTGCCTTCGCTGATAAAATCAATATCCTCTTCTGGAAAATCTAAACAAGCTTCAACATACATTCTTAATTCTATTAAATTTTTTAATAAGTTATTGATTTCAATGGAAAATTTTCCAGATAAAGAGTTTACTGCACCTAAAGCTGCCTCTTCAGTTGAAGCATTAATTAAGTCCGCTACTGATTCCGCTTGAGCCAAATCAATTTTATTATTTAAGTACGCCCTCTTTGTAAAATCTCCAGGCTCAGCTAATTTAGCGCCATTTTTGAGACAGAAATTTAGAATAGATTGCGTAACTACCGTGCCACCATGACATTGCAGCTCAATAATATCCTCACCTGTAAAAGAATGAGGAGCAGAAAAAAACAAAATGAGTCCCTGATCAATTAAGGTACCATTTAAATTTTTAAAATTATGAAAATTCGCAACTCGAGGAAGTAAAATAGCTCCAGAAATTTTTTGACCTATATCTAAAGCAAGTGGCCCTGAAATACGAACAACTCCAATACCTCCCGCCCCAGGGGCTGTTGATATTGCAGCAATTGTATTTGAGCCGTTAAGCATTACCTTTCTTTTTCAACGCTTCAGCATGAATTTTATTATTTACATGCCATTGTTGAGCAATAGATAAAATATTATTTATTAACCAATACAAAACTAAGCCGGCCGGAAAGAAGAAGAAAAAGAAACTAAATATAATAGGCATCATTAACATTAGTCTTGCTTGCATTGGATCGGTTGGCTTTGGATTCAATCTGGTTTGTAAAAACATTGAAGCCGCCATTAGAATAGGAAGCGGGCCTAATGGTAAGAACCATAAATTACCAAATAAGGTATCTGGCTTTGATAAATCAGATAGCCACATAAAGCTTGCACCTCTTAACTCAACTGAGCCAAGTAATACCCAATATAAAGCAATAAAAACTGGTATTTGAACTAAAATTGGCAAACATCCACCTAGAGGGTTAATTTTTTCAGTTTTATAAAGTTCCATCATGGCTTGTTGCATTTTTTGTTTATCATCTCCAAATTTTTCTTTCATACTTTGTAATCTGGGCGCTAATTCCCTCATTTGACCCATAGATCGATAACTTGCAGCAGATAGAGGGTAAAACATGAGCTTAATTAAAACTGTTAATAAAATAATAGAAATTCCCCAGTTACCTACCATCTTATGTATGCCAGTTAAAACAGAAAATAATGGAGCTGCAATAAAATGTAAAATTCCATAATCAACGACGTAATTCATTCCAGGAGCTGCATCATTAAGTGCATCCTTAGCTTGCGGGCCAGCAAACAAAGTAGATGTAAAAGTTACAGTTTGGCTATCTAAAATTTCTGGTAATTGAGTAATTACTCCAACTGAGTACATATTATCTGCAATTTTCTTAGAATAAAACTCTCGGCTTAAGTCTCCAGGTAATATCCAAGAAGCGGCGAAATAGCGTTGAATAATACCTATCCAGCCATCATTAGTTATTTTAGAGAAAGGCTTTTTGTCAACATCAGAAAAATCTAATTTATCAAATTTTTCTTTTTCTGTGAAAAATGCTGTACCTGTAAAGGTTGGCATCATTGCAGAACCTTGGCTTGATAATCCATCATGCACAAATTGATAGTAAGCTGAAGGCTTTAGAATATCTTTAGTTTTGTTTTGTATTTCAAAGGTGGTTTTTATAAGGTAGCTACCACGATTAAATTCAAATATTTTTTTAACCCTTACTTCTGGTGTTTCATATATTAATGGTACGGATAATTTATCAGAACTCATTTCAAAGGATTTTTTACTAGCCACAAAGGTCGATTTATGATTTGGTAAACCTGGTCCAAGTAACCCGGACTGCGCTACATAGAACAGAGGGTTCCCCATATCCGTCATTAATAAATACTTATTTTCAGAATCTTCGGCTTGATGTTCGTTAAATTTCAACTCACGAATGTCGCCACCGCTAGTATTAATACTTAATGATAATAAGTCGGTATTAATATTTATTGAATCACCTGTATTTAGCGAAAATTTTGATGGTGTCTGAGGAAGTTCACTCTTAGCAGAAAGATCGTTGGAAAGTTGCGGCAGACTTTCGTCTACCCCTATAGGCTTAGATATTTTAATATCTTGCTTTTGAAAAGAGTCCCAAAGCAACATTAAAGAAAATGAAAAAATAACAAATAAAATTAAACGTTTTGTGTCCATACTGTCCCTAAATTAATATTATGGTCTTGGGTCAAAACCTCCGGCAGATCCCGGTCGGCACTTGCTTAATCTTTTTATGCCAAGCCAACATCCTTTTAAAACTCCATATTTTTCTAAACATTCAATTGTATACATCGAACAGGTGGGTGTATACCTACATCTTGAAACAAAATAAGGGCTTAAACATATCTGATAGACCTTAATAATTGAAATTAAAAAAAATCTCATATTGGAAGCGCTTTAATCAAGCTTGAAATCTCACCTTCAATTTGTTTATGATTCTCTTTATAAAAAGCTTTACGAACCCTCACAACTATATCAAATGAAACATTATAAGACAGTTGATCTTTTAATATCTCTCTTAATAATCGGCGCATATAATTTCGCCTTACCGAAAGTTTTTCAGTTCTGTTGCTAACAACATAACCTAGTCGGGGATGTGATTTAGTGTTTGGTGCATAATGAAAATATATATGAGGTGAAGACAGTCTTTTTCTAAAATTAAAAACAGCTGAAAAATCTTCTGCCTTTCGTAGCTTAAACAATTTATACTCTGAAAGAATAAATTAAATTCCTAAACGAACTCTTCCTTTAGCCCTTCTAGAAGCAATAACGTTACGACCTCCTCTTGTCTTCATTCTGACTAAAAAGCCATGAGTTCTAGCACGCTTTACTTTTGATGGTTGATAAGTACGTTTCATATTGTTGCTCCAGTCCTTAAACTTTGAAGGCGAAGAATACTCTTCCGACCGATTTATGTCAATAAATATACCTTATTATTTATTTAAAAAAGCCTGTGGATAACTTAAGAAAATTAGGCTAATATGAAAGCCCTGATCAGACAATAATAAAAAAACAAATAAAATAAAATTTTGAAAAAAAACAATGAAAATTTTTGGGCGCTATGTGAAGAAAAACTCTCCAAAGAGCTAACCAAGCAACAATTCACTACTTGGATTAGTCCACTAGAATTTAAAATTGATGGCGGAAAAGCTCAAATAATTGCACCGAACCAATTTGTCTTACAATGGGTAAAAGAAAAATTTTCAGAAAAAATTCAAGACTTAAGCAAAGAACACTTAATCAATCTTAACCTAGAATATATTGTTGTGAAAAAAAATAAAATCACAAAAAATAATTTATCTAATATTAAATCTAAATTAAACAAGACGTCTATAAAACTATCCACAAATAAATCAAATGGCTTAAATACGGCTTTTAATTTTTCTAACTTTGTTACTGGGAAAGCTAACCAGTTAGCAACAGCGGCCGCAAAACAAATCGCAGAAAATCCTGGAACCGCTTATAATCCCTTATTTATATATGGCGGTGTCGGATTAGGAAAAACTCACTTAATACATGCAATAGGTAACCATCTTAAAAACTTGCAACCTGAAGCAAAAATAAAATATTTACATGCAGAAAGATATGTCCATGATGTAGTTAAGGCATACGAAAATAAAGCTTTCGATAGTTTTAAAAAAATTTACCACTCTTTAGATTTGTTACTAATTGACGACATACAGTTCATTGGGAAAAAGAATAGAACACAAGAAGAATTTTTTTATGCATTTAATACGCTAATTGAAAATAAAAAGCAGATAATCATTACTTGTGACAGCTATCCAAAAGAAATCCCGGGGGTAGATGAGCGACTTAGAACTCGATTTAGCTGGGGCTTAACTGTTGCAATAGACCCACCAGAACTTGAAATGCGAGTAGCTATTTTATTAAAAAAAGCAGAAGAAAATAAAATTAGTCTCCCGGAAGATGTTGCTTTTTTTGTTGCAAAACAAATTAGATCAAACGTTAGGGAGCTTGAAGGTGCACTTAATAGAATTGTTGCAATGTCTAATTTTACAGGTAAAAGTATTGACACCACCTTGGCTAAAGAATCATTGCGGGACTTAATTGCAGTTCGGGGAAGACAGGTAAGTGTTGAAAATATTCAAAAAACCGTTGCAGAATACTATAAAATTAAGATTGTTGATATTCTGAGTAAAAAAAGATCAAGGAATTTTTCTCGACCAAGACAACTTGCAATGTGTCTTACAAGGGAATTAACCAATTTAAGTTTTCCAGAAATTGGTGCAGCTTTTGGGGGAAGGCATCACACAACCATAATGCATGCTTGTGATGAAGTTGAGAATTTAAGACTAAACGATCAAAATATTAGCCAAGATTTAGGTTTTTTAACTCAAGTTTTAAGAGGATAATGTGAAACATGTGTATAAATTGTGGACTAAGTTAGGGCAAAGACTAAAAAATGGTGAAATATTTTTTAATCCACAATCTATACACAGTAAAGTACTCAAAAAATCATAGGATTTAAAGTTACATAACTACCTATTATTAAAAGAAAAAATTAACAAAAAAAGAAAAACAAAGGTTATTATTATTACTATTATTTATATAAAGAAAAAACTATAAAATCATGAATATAAAAATCGATAGAGAATTGCTTCTGAAGCCACTTGGAAATGTATCAGGAATAGTCGAGAAAAGACATGCCTTACCAATACTTTCAAATTTATTATTAGAAGGTAACCAAGGAAAATTAAAGTTTACAGCTACAGACTTAGAAATGCAGATTTCCACGTATATTAAAACAGAGGTACCAGATAATTTTCAAATAACATTGTCAGCAAAAAAACTTTTTGATATTACAAGAGCACTTCCTGAGGATTGTAAAATTGACTTTCAAATTGAAGATAGCAAAGTTATAGTTAAAGCAAAAAAAAGCCGTTTTAACTTACAAACATTACCGCCAAAAGATTATCCTGTAATGAAAAAAGAAGAAGCAGAAGCTGTTGAATTAAAATTATCTCAAAAAGAATTTAAAGCCCTTTTAAAACAGGTTGATTTTGCAATGGCCCAACAAGACATCAGATATTATTTAAATGGACTATTAATTGAAGTAAAAGAAAAGAATATTAACATTGTCGGTACAGATGGACACAGGTTAAGCTTTACTTCTCTGGAGTTAAAGTCCCCAGCTAAAGATGTACAAGTTATTATTCCAAGAAAAACAATTGTAGAGTTAGTAAAGTTACTAAGTGATACAGATGATGACCCCTTAGAGATAAGTTTTTCGAGCAATCAAGTAAATTTCAAATTTAATGAAATTGATCTAATAACGAAAGTAATTGACGGAAAGTTTCCAGACTATAGTCGTGTTATTCCAGAGGGCCACAACAACGTTTTTAATATAGAGAGGTCATTACTTTTAGAATCAATGTTAAGAGCCTCAATTTTATCAAATGATAAATACAGAGGAATAAGAATGGTTGTAGAAGAAAACAACTTAAAATTAGTAAGCAACAATAGCGAACAAGAACAAGCCGAAGAGGAATTAGAAATTAAGTACAAGGGAGAAAGAATTGATATTGGATTTAACGTTACTTATTTAATTGATGTTTTAATGAACATTCAATCCGATCAGTTAACTATCGCTTTTAATGATTCTAGTAGTAGCTGTTTAGTAACGATTCCAAGCAATAAAAAGTATAAGTATGTTGTAATGCCAATGCGCATTTAATTTTTTTAAGAACAGAAAACCTTATGGCTAAAAAAGAAGAAATAAGTAAAGAATATAACTCAGAAAGTATAAAAGTATTAAAAGGGCTCGACGCTGTTAGAAAAAGGCCCGGTATGTATATTGGTGACACTTCTGATGGAAGTGGCCTACATCATATGGTATTTGAGGTGTTGGATAATGCAATAGATGAGTCTTTAGCAGGACATTGTGATGAAATTAAAGTCATTATTCACCCTGATAACTCTATAACTGTTACAGACAACGGCCGAGGAATTCCAACAGACATTAAAGATGACGATGAATTTAAAAGGACAGCTGCTGAAATTGTAATGACCGAGCTTCATGCGGGTGGTAAATTTGATCAAAACTCTTATAAAGTTTCAGGTGGTCTCCACGGTGTAGGTGTTTCGGTGGTTAATGCTTTATCTGACTGGTTAAAGTTGAAAGTTTATAGAAACGGCAAAATACATGAAGTTGAGTTTAAAAGAGGCGATATTGTTAATTCTTTGAAAGTGCTAGGCGAGACAGAAAAAACGGGTACAGAGGTAACTTTTTTACCTTCAGTAGAAACATTTATTAATATTGATTTTCATTTTGATTTATTAGCAAAAAGAATTCGAGAATTATCATTTTTAAATAATGGTGTCAATATAGAATTAATAGATCATAGGTCTGGCAAAACAGAAAATTTTGCATCTGCTGGGGGTATAAAAGGTTTTGTGGAGTATATGAATCGATCGAAGTCTACTTTGCACGAAAATATTTTTTATGCCGACAGCAGTGAAAAAGACGGTATTACCATTGAGGTTAGTATGCAATGGAACGATAGTTATGGAGAAAATGTACAGTGCTTCACAAACAACATACCTCAGCGAGACGGCGGTACTCATTTAACTGGACTAAGAGCTGCTCTCACTAGAACAATAAATACCTACATAGAGTCAAATGAATTAGCAAAAAAAGCTAAAGTTGAAACAGGTGGCGATGACATGCGCGAGGGGCTCGTATGTGTTTTGTCAGTTAAAGTCCCCGACCCAAAATTTTCTTCACAAACAAAAGATAAGTTAGTTTCTAGTGAAGTACAACCAATTGTTTCAGACGTAGTTGGAAAAAAACTAACAGAATTTTTATTAGAACACCCAAAGGACGCAAAAATTATTTGTAACAAAATAGTAGATGCTGCACGAGCAAGAGAAGCTGCCAGGAAAGCAAGAGATATGACTAGAAGAAAAGGAGTAATGGACTCTCTTGGATTGCCAGGAAAGTTAGCAGATTGCCAGGAAAAAGACCCTGCACAATGCGAAATATATTTAGTTGAGGGGGACTCAGCTGGCGGCTCAGCGAAACAAGGTAGGGATAGAAAAAATCAAGCGATCTTGCCTCTAAAGGGCAAAATTTTAAATGTTGAAAAAGCGAGAATTGATAAGATTCTTGCATCTCAAGAAATCGTTACTTTAATAACAGCCCTTGGAACAGGGTTCCATCCAGAATTTAATGTAGAAAAACTTAGATACCATAGAATAATTATCATGACAGATGCGGATGTAGACGGCGCACATATTAGAACATTGCTACTTACATTTTTCTTTAGACAAATGTATGAGTTAATCGAGAGAGGCCATGTGTATATAGCACAACCTCCTTTATATAAAGTTAAACAAGGCAAACAAGAACAATATCTAAAAGACGAGCAAGAATTAGATCAATATCTAGTTGATTCAGCATTACAAGGAGCAAGTTTGTTGACACGTTTTGGCGGCGACATCTTAACAAAAGATGCTTTAGGAAATGTTGCTAGAGAGATGGTTTTAACAGAGGCAATTATTAGGCGTTTGGCTTCTCGGTATGATGTGTCTTTGTTAAGGGCTATGCATGAATTAGGACCGCTTGACTTAGATGATGAAGAAAAAACCAAAAAATATGCTAACGAGTTAGAAGTTTTAATGCCTCTAGATAACATTAAGTTTGATGTCAAACAAAATAAAGATTCTAATAAATATTATATTGAAATTAACCAATTTGTTCATGGCAACTTACAAACAAGCAGACTAGACGAAGAATTTTTATTGAGTGGGGAGTACAGGCAAATAATAAAATCAGCAGAGCTGACAAAAGATTTAATTGGTAAAGATGGTGAAATATCAAGAGGTGAAAAGTCACAGCGAGTAACAACTTTTCACGAGGCATTAACTTGGTTAATAAATGAAGCTAAAAGAAATTTAAATATTCAGCGATATAAAGGTTTGGGAGAAATGAACCCAGAACAGCTATGGGAAACAACAATGGATCCAAAAGTTAGGCGATTGTTAAAAGTTACAATTGAAGATACGACAGCAGTTGAAGAAACTTTTACTAGGCTAATGGGAGATGAAGTTGCCCCTAGACGAGATTTTATTGAAAGTAATGCATTAGCTGCTAGTAATTTAGATATTTAGGCGACGAGAAATGACTCTGAGTGAATTAAGATTTATCGTTGCTTTAGCGCATGAGAAAAATTTTCGCAGAGCAGCGGAGAAATCATTTGTAAGTCAACCTGCTTTAAGTCTTGGTATAAAAAAAATCGAACAAGAATTAAATTTATCTTTATTTGAAAGAAGTGTTGGAGCTGGTGGTGACGTAAGGATTACCCCAATAGGCCAAAAAATAATTGATCAAGCTGCCATTGTTTTAGAGGAGGCTGCAAAAATTAAAGATTTATCTGCTAATGGCGATAGCCAATTGAAATTGCCGTTTAAGTTGGGTTTAATTTATTCTATTGCGCCTTATTTATTGCCATTAATTATTCCAAATTTGAGGGATAATGCTCCAGATATGCCACTTGAAATTCATGAGAATATTACTAAAAATCTAGAAAATAATTTAAAGCAAGGAATAATCGATGCTGCTGTAATAGCTTTGCCTTTTGATCTGCCAGGTGTTGCAATTGAGACATTATATGATGAACCATTTGTTGTTATAGCGCCTTTAAAGCATCGTTGGAATGCACAAAAAAAAATCAAAGCGAAAGACTTAGCTCAAGAAAAAGTTCTGTTACTGGATAGAACCCACTGTTTTAGTAATCAAGTTAAAGAGGCGTGTCCAGGTATTTCAGAAAATAGCGAAATTCAATTAGGTAATTCTTTAGAAACCATTCGTAGTATGGTTGCCTCAAATCTAGGAATTTCTGTTTTACCTAAAAGTGCTACAACTGTTCAACTAGATAACCCACTAGTAAAAATAATTTCGTTTGAGTCCCCTGTGCCTTTTAGAAGGGTGGCGCTCGCTTATAGAAAAAGCGCAGTCAAAACAGAAGCAATAAAAAAGATTGTGAGCGTTATTAAAGCTTTAAATTTTTCTAAATCACATGTGTAGGAAAAGAGTTTGATGATAATATTATAAGATTGTTTTAAAATTTTTATAAAACTTAATAGAACGATTAAATAGTGGAGAAGTGCTGAAATGATAATAGGCGTATTAAAAGAGACTGTTGAAGGTGAATTTAGAGTCGCCGCAACACCAGAAACTGTAAAAAAATTAATAAGCCTAAAACATACAGTTTATTTAGAATCAGATGCTGGTATTGAAGCATCTATTACTAATCAAATGTATATTGATGCAGGCGGTATTATAAAAAAAAATGCTGATATTTTTAAATCAGACCTAATATTAAAAGTTAGAGCGCCTAATAATGGCGAAGTAGATAAGTTACAAGCAAACCAGTTTATTGTTGGATTGTTAGAGCCTTTCAACACAAAATTAACAAGTCAATTATCATCAAAAAAAGTAACAGCATTCTCACTTGAAGCATTGCCCAGGAATACGCGCGCCCAATCAATGGATGTTTTATCTTCACAAGCAAACATAGCTGGCTATAAGGCAGTTATTTTAGCCGCCGATTATTTTAAAAAGTTTTTCCCCATGTTAATGACAGCTGCAGGGACAGTAAAAGCTGCACGAATAATTGTTTTGGGTGCAGGAGTCGCTGGCCTACAAGCAATTGCAACTGCAAAAAGACTTGGAGCAGTTGTAGAGGCTTCCGATGTGCGGCCAGCAGTTAAAGAACAAATTGAATCTTTAGGTGCAAAATTCATTGATGTTCCATATGAGACAGAAGAAGAAGTAAATAATGCTTCTGGTGAAGGGGGTTATGCAAAGCCAATGCCAAAATCTTGGTTGGATAGACAAACTAAAATGGTTTCTGAAAGAGCTATAGCTGCAGATATTATAATTACTTCGGCGTTAATTCCTGGCAAAGAGCCCCCAAAATTAATTTCTAAAGAAACCATACATCAAATGAAGGAAGGATCAGTTATTGTCGATATGGCAGCTGGCTTAGCTGAAGATGGTTCAGGTAATTGCCCATTATCGCAAGATAACAAAGTAATAAATATTGGAGGAGTAACTATTATTGGCTTAAATAATCTACCAAGCTTAGTAAGCACTGATGCATCAGCCTTATATTCTAGAAATATATTTGAATTTATAAAATTATTATTTGATGATCAAGGCAAATTATATATAAATAGAGACGATGAGCTTGTATCAGGGACTTTATTAACAAACGAAGGCAATTTAATTAATTAGAAGGAGTGATGATGAGTGAATTAATGACAATTCAAAATATTAGTATATTTGTTTTAGCTATTTTTGTTGGCTACCACGTGGTTTGGAACGTAACATCTGCACTTCATACTCCACTTATGTCGGTAACAAACGCAATTTCGGGCATTGTTATCGTAGGTGCAATATTACAAGTTGTGGAAATTAACGGGGAGATAATAACATTTAGCAGCATTTTAGGTGCAATTGCTATATTTTTCGCTGCAATTAATATATTTGGTGGATTTTTTGTTACTCAACGGATGTTAGAGATGTTTAAAAACAAGAAAGAGAAAAGATAATGTCAATCCAAATTTTATCAATGTCTGCTTATCTAATATCGGCGATATTTTTTATATTGGCTTTAAAGGGATTATCCTCTCCTACTTCCGCTAGGCAAGGGAATTTATTTGGAATGATTGGAATGGCTATTGCTGTTGGAGCAACGTTGTGGGTTGGGCAGCATTTAATCATTTTATTTGTATTTGTGCCATTAGCCCTTGGTGCGTGCATTGGTATTTTTGCAGCAAAGACGGTTCAAATGACGAAGATGCCAGAATTAGTTGCATTAATGCATTCTTTTGTAGGTTTGGCAGCTGTATTAATAGCTATTGCAGCTGTATTAAACGCTTCAGAGTTTCACTCTACAGTCCAAAGATTTGAATTATTTATAGGTGCATTTATAGGTGCAATTACATTTACAGCTTCTGTGGTTGCTTTTGGAAAGCTATCAGGAAAATTTGGAGCAAATGCAATTGTATTCAGTGGGCAACATTGGATTAATCTGTTGCTAGCTTTAAGCATGATCTTATTTGGAACAATTTTCTTTCAGACGGAATCGCTAAGTGCATTCTTCATTATGGTTACAATTGCGCTTATCCTTGGAATCACTTTAATCATCCCAATAGGTGGCGCAGATATGCCTGTCGTTGTTTCAATGCTCAACAGCTATTCTGGTTGGGCAGCTGCAGGCATTGGATTTACATTAAATAATTCAGTATTAATTATTGCTGGGGCGTGTGTAGGGTCTTCTGGAGCAATCTTATCTTACATAATGTGTAAGGCAATGAACCGATCTATAGTTTCAGTTATGTTAGGCGGTTTTGGATCAGATGTTGCAATAGATTCAGTAACCCAAGCTGAAAAACCAGTAAAATCAGGGTCCGCCGACGATGCATCATTTTTACTTACAAACGCAGATACAATTATTATAGTTCCAGGTTATGGATTAGCAGTTGCTAGAGCTCAACATGCTTTACAAGAATTAACCTCAAAATTAATCTCTAAGGGTATTACTGTTAAATATGCAATTCATCCAGTGGCTGGAAGAATGCCTGGCCACATGAATGTTTTATTAGCAGAAGCAGATGTTCCTTATGAACAAGTTGTAGAGATGGACGATATTAATAGTGAATTTGGTCAAACAGATGTTGTTCTTGTAATTGGGGCCAATGATGTTGTTAATCCAGCTGCAAAAATACCAGGGAGTACTATATATGGAATGCCTATTTTAGAGGCTGAAAAAGCAAAAATGATTATAGTTAATAAGAGATCAATGGCGCCAGGTTATGCTGGCCTTGATAATGAACTTTTCTATTTGGATAAAACTATGATGGTTTTTGGCGATGCAAAAAAAGTTGTAGAAGATTTAATTAAATCAATTGAATAAAAAAAGGCTTTTATTAAAAAGCCTTTTTTAAAATTGAATTTTTTTATTCAGATGTAAGTGGTGGTAAATCAGAAGCAACAGTTGGAGCTATTCCATCGCCAACTTGATAAAATGAATAAGCATAATATCCAGCTAAAACAATTATGACTAATACAATAATATTCTTCAGCATAATTTAACCTTTAAAAAATTAATAACAGAACAACACTAACACACTATAATTAAAAACATATATAAAAAAAACAATTCTATGACAAACATTATTGAAACTTACTTCAGTGTTTATTTTACAGAAATTATTGTAGGAGTTCTTATATTTTCGATTGTTGTTGTTTTAATTTCAATTTTTTATGTGTTATTTAGTTCAAAAGATGATTTAGTAAATAAAAAATCATCAGTACCAAGAACAAAAAAAATGAAAAAAATGAAATACACCAAACAGTTTTTAAAAGGCGTAGATGGTATTGATTTAGATTTAAAAGTTGGAGATAAGAGATGAATTTTGGTATGAATTTATTTAATAATTGTACAACTAGACTATCATTAAATTAAAGGTGGCCCGAATATCGCTCGAGCCAGGCGGTAATAGTACTTCTCAGGAGGAAATAAGAACTACTACAACTGAATAGACGTTAAGAATAGAATAAAGGTCAGTTTATTATGCTAATTAGATAAAACTAATGAATATCCTGACTTTACAATTCGAACTTGCGTCTATAAGTTACAGGAGAATCCATGGAGCTTGAAAAAGTATTAAATTTGCTACAAAGCAAAGAATCGCCATTGAGAGAAAAAGGGGCTAATGAGCTGCATAAGATAATGTATCAACCATTAATGAGTTTCTATAGACAAAGGAAACTAAATAAGTTTGAGTCGGAAGAAGTAATATTTTCAAGTTTGCTTAAGATTTGTAACAAAATAGATACTGTTAAAGAGCCAAAGAAATTTAGAGGGTGGTGTTGGACAATTGCAAGAAATACTTTGATAGATCATTTTAGAAAATATAAGAAATATGAAAATGAGATAGCTGAGATTTCTATTAATGAATATGGGGAGGAATTTTCTAGGTTAGATAAACTTAAGATAGTTACAAGAATGAATGAAGAAAAAAAACAAAAAAATACAGGACAATGTGTTCAGTTGGGATTGCAAGAATTTGCTAAAGGAATGCCTGAAAGAGCATTCGTCATACAAATGAAATTGGAAAATCTTACTAATCTAGAAATAAGTGAAAGAATTGGAAGAACTCTCGCAGCAACAAAAGAATATGTAAGTCAAAGCTATAAAAAGCTAGGACCATTTATAAAACATTGTGAAGAAGGTAGTGAGTAATGTCAAAAAATGAAAAAGATTGGTTTGCAACTCTAGCAGGTGAAAAAGTTGTTGGCATGGATAGCAAGATTAGATTACAAGCTAAATTAGTCCGTAATGTATTAAAAAAGAAATCTGATGAGATTAATAAAGATATTAACAAAGATAACGAACAACATCGTAAAGTGTTTATAAGTAAATTAGAAGAAGTAGGGTATTTAAAAAAAGCATCGACAGACCTAAAACAAAAAATTAGAGATAATATTAAGTGGTTATTAACATTATTGATGGGTGGTAGTCTCTTCACATATGCTATGAAAGACGGTATCCATATTACAGATATTCAAGCAGTTCCAACCACTCAGATTGAAGTAACAGAAACATTCTGGAATATTGTGATGGATGAAACGGGAAATAGATTAATAGCCTTTTGGCCAAAACAAAAAAAACAAATCACAAAAACAAAAACAACAATAGTCGATGCAGTGGAATGTTCTTCAGAATTGTTAACCCTAAATGGGTGCCTTAAATTGCAGAATAAGCATCAAGCACAATTTAATATAGGGCTTATTTATGAGCAAGGATTAAGCGGTGTAGAAAAAAATCCGAATAAAGCTTATGAGTGGTACAAAAAATCTGCAGAACAAGGGAATCAGAGGGCAAAGTTTAATATGGAATATATGATAAGTAAGGAAATGATTGATAAATAGTTGTACTATCCTGACTTTTTTATAAATGGTTACGTCTTTAAGATGTAACCATTTTTTTTAAGGAAAGAGTATGCAACTCAAAAAAATAGTATTAGTTTTATTACAACTTGGATTAGTTTCTGCAATTGGTGTGGCTATAGCAAAACAAAATGAAGAGCCAATAAGAAAAATTAATCAAAATCAAAATATCAGTGATCAAAATTGTCTAAAAGAAACATTTTGGACGACTTGGTTTGATAACTCAAATCAATTTAAGGGATTTGGAGTTCCACCTAGCCAAAAAGAGATTTCAAAAGCGCAGTATAGATTTGCAGAAAATTATCATACTGGCAAAGTATTAACAAAAGATTACCAACGTGCATTAGATTTATTTACGCGAGCAGCTAATTCGGGATTAACTCATGCAAATTTCAAATTAGGACTAATTAATCATTACGGACAAGGCAAGGCAAAAAATTTGTCAGAGGCTTACACTTATTATGAGAAAGCCGCCCTGCATAATAGCCCAGAGGCACAATTTAACTTAGGATTAATGAACCGATACGGCCTAGGGAGGAACAAAGACCAATACAAAGCTTATGAATGGTTTTCAAAATCAGCAAAAGATCAAACGAGTGTAGATATCAACCAATGCAAAATTAAAACCGTTGGAGTTACTGAAGCACAATTTAACTTAGCTCAAATGCATCACTACGGGATTGGTACCATTAAAGATATGACTTTAGCTGCTAAATGGTATGAAAAATCAGCAGAGAACAATATGAAAGAAGCACAATTTAACTTAGCAAAATTATTGCTATCTGGAGAAGGAATTAACTATGATTTTGATCGAGCTATGGAAAATTATAAACTTGCAGCAGAGCAGGGCCTTGCTGAAGCACAACTTAATTTGGCTCAAATGTATCACTATGGGCCAAGCTACATCCAAGACCATTTGAAGGCCTATGCCTGGTATAAAAAATCAGCCAAACAAGGAATGTATGAAGCAGAGTTTAATTTAGGCTTGATGGCCCATTATGGTCGAGGGACAAATCAAGACTATGTTCAAGCTATGAATCATTACATCAAGGCTTCTGCTAAATCTATCCCTGAAGCTGATTTAAATATTGCATTTTTACATCACTATGGTTTAGGTACAGCAGTAAATCTCGATAAGTCTTTCGAATATTTTACAAAAGCAGCAAAGCATAATTTTCCACAAGCACAGTACCATTTAGGACTCATTTATCAGAATGGACAGTCAGTAAAAAAAGATTTAAATCAAGCAAATTATTGGTTTGAAAAAGCTGCTGAACAAAATTTAGATGAAGCAAAATTGATGACAGCAGCTCTAGCTTTAAGAGAGCCAAACGATGTCGATTTTTATAAAGTTAACTAGGGAGGATCATGTATAAACGCAAAATTTTTTATATGATCTTATTAATTGTATTAGCACTGTCTTTTTTAGTTCAAGCAGTTGAGAGTGGAAACCAGAAAAGAATCGAAAATATTAATGTTTCAGTTCAGTAGATTTCTCCGTAGGGATTGGGAGGGCTTCGGCCTTCCTTTTCTTTTTTTAGTGAAATTATTAGGCCTACTAATTGTATTTCTTTTGCTTGGGTGTTCAACACCCTCAGTTGAGATTGGAAAGGTAACCATTGTCATTAAAGAGCCAATTAGATCTGCTCATAAAGCCAGGGGCATGTGATGTGGATGTTTTATACTTAGCAATATCGACATATAGAGAAATGCAACTTCCCTCAAAAAAAATATTAATGGAAAAATAATTCCTTTAAAAATTTCTTTTCCTGAAATAATACAAATTCCTCAAACAAGAAAAATTAAAACAGATTTTTTATCTGCGATGGACTATACCTTTAGTTTGACTGTCGCAAATTTTTCTCATTTTCATATGGGGCGTAGACTCGATTTAAGAATGAGAGAACTAAGGAAGATAAAAATTGAAGTAGATAGCCCTTACTCAGACTTTTTTGATATTACTTGGGATGAATACGATTTAAATGGATATATTGCAGCTAAAGAAAAAGCACATGAAATATGTGAACAACATAGTATTAAACTAATGTTATTAAAATAGTTTACTTTGCTATATAGGGCGGTATAAATTTTTATAAGTTCGTAATAATAAGAAAATTTCTAGTAAGATACATGTATGAATGCTCCTCAAGGTACAGAAGAATGGCTTAAAAAAAGACTAGGTAAGATTACTGGATCAACTATTCATAAAATAATGTCACTTAAAGAAAACTCATCAACAAGAGCAAAACTATTACAAGATTTAACTTTGGAGCGCATATCGGGCTCGCCAACTAAAAATATTGTGACAGGGCCAATGGCTAGGGGTTTAGAGCTTGAATCAGAAGCAAGAAATGCTTATGAATTAAAAAATCAAAAAGTAATTCTAACTGGATTTATTGATCACCCTACAATAAAAGAAGCAGGTGCAAGTCCTGATGGCTTAGTTGGAGAAGATGGTTTAATCGAAATTAAATGCCTTAATATAAAAAATCATAATGAAATTGTAAATAAACAAACTTTACCCAAGCAATACAATCTTCAAATTCAATTTCAATTAGCATGCACAAATAGAGCATGGTGCGATTTCGTGGCTTACCATCCTGAATCCGATCATTCACTTTATGTAAAAAGAGTTTTACCCGAATATGGCTTAATAAAAGAGATTCATGAAAAAGTAATTATTTTTGTTGGCGAGGTAGAAGAAAAATATAGAGCAATGAAGACAAGGAACTCAGAAGAGCTTTATAAATATTTATAAATATTATGATTAATTTAAAAAGAAATAGTAAATTAGAATTAGTAGAAGCAAAAGGCACCCGGAGCCGTGCTTCTTCAATATATAGTCCGAATCAATCAGCAGATTTTAAAATTAGTCGCGGTAAGTTTAACGATTTTTTAACTTGTCAGCGATGTTTTTATTTAGATCGCGTTAAAGGATTTACAAGTCCTGGTATGCCAGGTTGGTCATTAAATGAAACTACAGATATTTTATTAAAAAAAGAATTTGATAAATGTCGTGAAGAACAAGTACCTCATAGAATATTTATTGAAAATGGATTAAATCATCTTGTTCCTTTCAAACATCCTGATATGGATGATTGGAGGAACTCCTTAAGCAAGGGGCTTATGTCTCGATTTAAGGACACTAATATTATCTTATCTGGTGGAATTGATGATATTTGGCAAGATACAAAGACAAAAGATTTAATCGTCGTTGATTATAAATCTCAAGCTAGTAATTATGAGGTGAGAACAGATTATTATTTAGCATCGCCTTATCATGAAGGTTATAAAATTCAGATGGATTTTTATAATTACCTATTAACTGCTATGGGGTTTCAAGTAGGTAACTCATCATATTTTTTAGTCGTAAATGCTGATCGATCAGCAGAGGGCTTTCATGGAAAGATGGATTTTAGTGAAACCTTAATTCCTTACGAGCATAATATTTCTTGGATTACAGATAAAGTAGAAGAAATGATTGCATTAATTAATCAAAAGACAGTTCCTGAATCCCATTCTAGTTGTGAAAATTGTGCATACGCTAAGCAGAGAGCCAAAATAGATTAATTATTTTTTTTAGAATCTTTATCTAATGTGTCAGCTAATCCATGATTTACAACTGAATGGCCCTTTTCATCTTCACGAACCACTTTAATAACATCAATTAATTTAGCATCACTTTTTAATTTCCAATAATCGATTGCAATTTGAGGGGCTGGTATATTTAGTGCAGGATTTTTTTCGACTTGTTCTAAATAACCTGTATAGCTTATAACAGCTTCTTCTTCGAAATAACCCACTAATCTATGTGCAGTTCGAGGAAAGAATACGTATAAAATAAAATAGAAATGCCAAAATAAAGCCTGAGCAAATAAAATCATACCTCGTTCAAGCCAATTAGGTTTTGCAATTTCAATAAAAGTCATTAAGTGCATGCGCTCGTTTTCTGCTTCATCAAGAAGTAATTTTATCCAACCTCTATCATTCTCCATTTTTCTTAAACATTTAAGGTGTATCCACATACCTGCAACCATACCTGGAACGCCCGCAACAGTTTCTAAAACTACAGCTCTATGGCCATACCTTTTAGCAAAAAAAGTATCAGCAAAAAGACGTAAAAATTTGGTAATACTTAAAGCAATAAAATCACTCAGATTTTCGGGTTTTCTATGTTCAATCATTAATTTATTTTTTAGACTTAGCCTTATCTTTTCTTACGTTTTTAATAATAAAATTCATAATATCAATAGCGTTCTGTTCGCCTCCTGCCATCGTGCTTGAGGTAAAATATTTACCATCTATTATCATTGTTGGAACGCCAGTTGCCCCGGCAGCTTTAAAAATTTTAAATGAACGAGATAATTTAGATTTCATAGAGAACGAATTAAAGGCTGCTTTTACAGCATCTTTATCAAGTTTTCCATTCATGGCAATCCAATTGATGAGCGCTTTTGTATCATTATGTTTAAATAGTTTTTCTTTATGAATAGCATCAAATAATTTCTCGTGTAATTTGTTTACAACTCCTAAAGACTCTAAAGCATAGTAAGCCTTTGCAGACTCAACCCAATCTTTTCTTGGTATTGCAGGTATTCTCTTAAAAGTAACATCTTTAGGAAGGGTATCCGCCCATTTATCTAGATAAGGATCCATATTGAAGCAATGAACACAGCCATACCAAAATAACTCAACTACTTCAATTTTATCTTTTGATTCAGTAGGAATTGCTTCTTTAGTAGGTTTAAAATTTACACCAGGTTGAGGCTGAACAGCCAAAACAAAGTTAGACATTGTAATTATAATTATAAGTATTAATTTTTTCATATCACCCTCCTTTATATTTTTAATCAGATTTAGGCTTCGTAAGTTTGATTAAGTTCGCCTTAAATCCTTCTTTAATAAGTTTCTCACGAATATCTCTTGTTTTTACAAACTCGCTATAAGGGCCGACACAAACACGATGGAAAGCATTTTCACCAATTTTGGCAGACATAATTACTGATTCAAACCCCATTAAGGCTAATTTAGCTTTTAAATTATCTGCCGGACTAACTTCGGAAAAAGCCCCAACTTGTAAATAGTAATTTACATCCCTATTTTCGTCTGAATCAGATTGCATATTATCATTTGCATAGTTTTTATTGTCACTCGGAAGGGCATCATAAAAATCAAATCCAGTATCTTCATCAATATTAATAACATCTTCATCCCCAAGTGCAGAATTAATTTCTATACAAGCTCCTTCAGTATCTTTAGATACAAAAGGACTTTTACCATTTGTAATAAAAAGAGTTATAGCAATGGAAACTATGATACCAAATAGCAAGCCAACAAATACTCCATTAGTAAAAGGAGTCCCCTCAGCTTTTTTTGCTTGCTTAGTTCTATACTCGTCCGCCATGATTTTCTTCCTTTTACATTTGTGGGGGGGCTTCAATTCCTAATAATTGCAACCCATTTTTTAATACATACTTTGTACTATTGATCAATGATAACCTTGCCATTTTAATTTTTTCGTCTTCTACTAAGAATTTACTATTATTATAATAGCTATGAAGATCTGCTGCACACTCTTTGAGGAAGTTGGCAATTTGATGAGGAGCAAGCTCATTTGTAGCTTGCAAAACAATCTCAGGATAAATACTAATACTTTTAATTAATTTTAACTCTACATTACTATCGAAAATAAAAGATTCATCAAGTTTTAATGTTGATATATCGCCGCCCCATTGCTCGAGAACTTTGGATATTCTTGCATGAGCATATTGAATGTAATAAACAGGGTTATCATTATTCTGACTTTTAGCTAAATCTATGTCAAAAACTAATTGTGAATCAGGCCTCCTTGCCGCTAAAAAATATCGGGTTGCATCACACCCTACTTCATCAATTAATTCCCTTAAAGTTAAATAACTACCCGCACGTTTTGAAATCTTAACCTCTTTATTTCCTTTAATAACAGTAATCATTTGATGAAGCACATATTCCGGCCAATCTTTTGGTATATTTTTATTGAGGCCTTGAAGCCCAGCTCTGACTCGGCTAATTGTACTATGATGATCCGCCCCTTGTTCATTTATAACTTTCTTAAACCCTCTTTCCCATTTATCTAAATGATAAGTAACATCAGGAATAAAATAGGTATAAGTGCCATCTGTTTTTTTCATCACACGATCTTTATCATCTCCAAAATTTGTAGTTTTTAACCATAACGCGCCATCTTTTTCATATGTGTGCCCTTCTTTAATAAGTGAATCCACTACTTTTTCAACTTTTCCATCTTTATAAAAAGAAGACTCTAAACTATAAACATCAAATTTAGTCTTGAAAGCTATGAGATCTAGATCTTGTTCTTTTCTTAGATAGGCAATACTAAATTCTTGAATTGACTTAGTATCTTCAATTTTTCCAGAGGCCTTAATTTTTACCCCTTGGCAATCGATTGTTTTCATAGATAAAAAAGCTTTCGCAATCTCATTAATATATTCTCCATGATAGCCATCAGTAGGAAATCTAGGGTCATCAGTCGGAATTTTTTGGCATGATGCCTTTACAGAATGCATTAAATTATTAATTTGTTCGCCGGCATCATTGTAATAAAACTCGCGTGTTACAACCCAGCCAGATGTTTCAAATAGTCGTGCTAAACAATCACCAATTGCTGCACCTCTTCCATGCCCAACGTGCAGAGGGCCTGTGGGGTTTGCCGAAACAAATTCAATTTGTATTTTTTTATTGTTACCTGTTTTGTTCTTACCGTAAGAATCTTTAGAGTTCAGGATATCATTAATAATTTTATTATTAGCTTTGCTACTTAAAAAGAAATTAAGAAATCCTGCACCTGCTATTTCAATATTACTAATAAGATCAGAAGTTGGTATTTTTTCTAAAATCATTGCAGCAAGTGCTCGTGGGGATTTTTTTAATTTTTTAGATAATACTAGACATATGTTTGTAGAAAAATCACCATGATTAATTATTTTAGGCCTTTCAAAGACAATAATAGATGAATCATTGCAATCAGTGATTTGTTTAACTGCTAAAAAAAGTAATTCGGTCAGGTGTGCTTTCACAAGGTTACAATAATAGTTAAAAGAGTTATTTTACCCTATCCATTGAGTTATTTTTAAGGAATAAATTGCAAATAGGTAATGAACAATAAACAAAAATTTTTACAAGTGGCTATCGATGTCCCCATTAATCAATTATTTGATTATTTGCCAAATGAGGAACCTTTCTCTATTGGGCAGTATGTAACAATCCCTTTTGGCCGCAGAAAATTGATCGGGGTTATATGTGGAATCTCTTTAAGTTCAAATATTCATCCATCTAAATTAAAGTCAGTTATAAACGTGGACCCTGAAATAATTTTTGATGCTCCAATGTTTAAATTACTTACTTTTGTTTCAGAATATTATCATTATCCGATTGGCCAAACAATAATGTCTGTTGTACCTAGCCGTTTAAAAAAGAATTTAAATCAATTACGTCAATTTGAATTAATTTATCAAGCAACTCCAAAATTAACTAAAGCATTTATTAATCAGTTACCCACTCGTCAACTAAGAATAAGAAAAGTCGCTAAAGAGCTATTAAATGCAGATCTACGACAAACCGATGTAATGAAGTTAGTATCCAATTGGTCAGAATGTATTAATCAGTTAGAAGCTTATGGCTGCTTGAAATCAAAAAAATATGAACCTAAAGTTAATGTTCCAACAGCTGAAATACCGACATTGAATGATGAACAAAAATCGGTCATAAATGCTATTACAAAAAAGAAGGGCTATCAAGCATCTTTAGTTTTTGGGGTTACTGGAAGCGGTAAAACAGAAGTATATATGCAGCTAATCGAACATATTTTAAAAGAACCAAAGAGTCAGGCTTTGATATTAGTGCCTGAGATAAATTTGACCCCTCAGTTAGAAAATAGATTTCGTACACGATTTCCCAATCAAAAATTAGTTAGTTTACATAGCCATCTAAATGATATTGAACGATTAGATAATTGGAGAAAAGCAAAGTCAGGCGAAGCCAGTATTATTATTGGGACAAGGTTGGCGATTTTTACACCCATACCTTTTATTAAAATAATTATTATTGATGAAGAACATGATATGTCATTTAAACAGCAAGACGGATTAAGATATCATGCAAGAGATGTAGCAATGGTTCGAGCAAAAAATATTAATATCCCTATTATTTTAGGTACCGCAACGCCGTCTTTGGAGAGTTGGCACAATGCTAAAAGAATAGATAATAAATATAATTTTTTAAAATTGAATTATCGGGCAGTTAAAAGTGCGTCGCTTCCAGAAATAAAAACAGTGCTAGTCAATGATAAAACTAAAAATGGAATTTCAAGAGCATTAGTAGATGCTATAAACGATCGACTAGAACGGAAAGAGCAATCATTAATTTTTATTAACAGACGAGGTTTTGCTCCAACTTTGTTTTGTTCATCATGCAGCTGGACTGCAGAATGCAAAAGATGTAGCTCTAAACTTGTAGTTCATAGGAAGGTTAATAGATTAAAATGTCATCACTGTGGACATGATCAGAATATAATTAATCAATGCCCTGCATGCGATAGCATGGGTTTACACCCACTTGGTTCAGGAACACAAAAGGTAGAAGAAGCTTTAAATAAACTATTTCCTGAGGCATCAATTTTAAGAGTCGATAGAGATACTACAAGATCTAAGAAATCGCTAACTTCTCTTCACGACAGAATGAATAACCGAGAGGTTGATATATTAGTAGGAACTCAAATGTTAGCAAAAGGACACGACTTTCCTTTTTTGACTTTGGTTGGAGTTCTTGATGCAGATAATGCTTTATATAGCCCAGATTATCGTGCCCCTGAAAAATTATTTTCACAATTAATTCAAGTATCTGGACGTGCGGGCCGATCTAATATAAAAGGTCAAGTTCTTATACAAACAGCATTTCCAAATAATCCACTATTTGAAGGGATTAAAAAACATGACTATGAAATTTTTGCTCAAACATTGCTTCAGGAAAGAGAGCAAATGGGACTCCCGCCTTTTAGTTTTACTGCTATTTTAAGAGTTGAATCTAAACAATTAAAGCATGGCGAGAAATTTATAAATGATGCAGCTAATTATGCTACATCTTTATCAAATAAAGTTGTAATCTATGACCCTGTAAGGCCTTCAATTGAAAGATTAAAAGGATATGAAAGATTTCAGTTATTTATTCAAGCTAATGCTCGTAAAGATTTAAAAAATCTATTAAGACAATGGGTTACTTATTTAAGGAAATACCCTTTAGCTAATCGAGTAAAGTGGTCAATAGATGTTGATCCGGTAGAATTTTAAATGGTTTATTTAATTCATATACAATAACAATATGATTAAATCACCTCCAAATGTCATGACATTTTCTGCAACAGATCCAACGTGCGGCGCTGGATTACAAGCGGATATTTTAACTATTTCAAGCTTAGGGTGTCAACCAGTTTCAATTACGACGGGGGTTACTGTCCAGGATACTATTGGCGTTAATAAACTAATCCCTATTGATTCTGAATTGGTAAATAATCAAGCCCGTCTTATATTAGAGGATATGAATGTGGAAATATTTAAATTAGGTTTATTAGGAAGTAAAGAGAATATTGCTACTATTGCTGAAATTATTTCTGATTACCCAGATATCCCTTTAATTATAGATCCTGTCCTTGCTTCTGGGCGAGGAGACGAATTAGTTGACACTGAATCCAGGAAAATGATGATGGAATTACTATTTCCAGAATCCTTATTAATAACTCCAAATAGTATAGAAGCAAGACAGCTGGTAAATAATGGTACAGAAGGTTTGGATTTGTCTATTGAGACATGCGTTGATCGTTTTAAAGGAATGGGATGCGAAAATATTTTAATAACAGGAAGTCATGAGGACACAGAAAACGTAGTCAATACTTTATATGGCACAGCAAATCAAATAATTCCATATTATTGGGACCGACTTCCTGGCAGTTATCATGGTTCAGGCTGTACATTAACATCTGCCATTTCTGCTTATTATGCATTAGGATTATCAATTGGTGAGGCAGTAGAAGAAGCTCAATACTTTACATGGCATGCATTAAAAAATGGCTTTAAACCTGGAAAGGGGCAATTAATTCCAAACCGATTATTTCAAGTTAATGATACTGAAGATGATGGAAAATCTACATATCATTAAAGGTCTCTATGCTGTAACACCTGATGAAAAGGATTTATTTATATTAAGTTCAAAAGTAGAATCTTGTATTAAAGGAGGAGCAAGGTTAATTCAATATCGATCTAAAACGCTTCCGAAAATTGAGCAGAAAAAGCAAGCAAGAAAAGTTAAAATGGTTTGTGATTACTATAAAGTACCACTAATTATAAACGACGATATTGAATTATGTCGTATTTTAAATGCAGATGGAGTACATTTAGGAGAAAATGACGAAAGTTTAGAAAAAGCACGTTCAGTATTAGGCCCTTCAAAAATAATAGGAGTTTCTTGTTACAACTCGATTGATCGAGTAAGGCAAGCAGTGGATAAGGGCGCAACTTATGTAGCATTAGGAGCATGTTTTCCAACCATAACAAAGCCAAGTGCACCAAAAGTATCATTAGAACTAATAGCTTTAGTATTGAAAAAATTTAAAATACCTATAGTTGCAATTGGGGGTATTAATCTTGAAAATATAGAATTACTCACTAATAAAGGGATAAATTGTATTGCAGTAATCAATAGTTTATTTAAAGTTAGAGATATAGAAGGAACGGCTAGAGAATTTACAAGTCTTATAGAAAATGAGGAATCATGACAGATAAAAATAAAAACCTATTTGAGCTATCTCAAAAATTTATTCCTGGAGGGGTAAATTCACCAGTGCGAGCATTTTCTTCCGTTGGAGGTACGCCAATTTTCTTTAAAAAAGGGATGGGTAGTCGGCTTTGGGATGAAAATGATAAAGAATATATTGATTATATCAATTCATGGGGGCCAATGATTTTAGGCCATGCTCACCCAGAGGTAATTAAAGCAGTTCAAGAGATTGCAAAAAATAGCCTATCTTTTGGAGCGCCTACATCAAAAGAATTAGAGATTGCTGAGATGCTAGTTAAATTGGTACCAAGTATGGAGCAAGTACGACTGGTAAGTAGTGGAACGGAAGCAACGATGAGTGCAATTCGGGTTGCAAGAGGATTTACCTCAAGAGATCGTATAGTAAAATTTGAGGGGTGTTATCACGGACATGCAGATGCATTATTGGTTAAAGCTGGTTCAGGAGCGCTAACTTTTGGCCAACCCAGCTCCGCTGGTGTACCTAAAGATGTTGCAAAGCACACCCATACACTTGCATTTAATGATAATGAGGGTTTAGAAAAATGCTTTAGCGAGATGGGAAATAAAATAGCATGTGTGATTATTGAACCTATTGTGGGGAATATGAATTTAATTTTACCTAACATCAATTTTTTAAAAAAATTAAGACAACTTTGCACACAATATGGGACTGTTTTAATTTTTGATGAAGTAATGACTGGTTTTAGAGTAGCATTAGGAGGTGCTCAGGAATTATATGGGGTAACACCTGATATGACAACATTAGGAAAGATTATAGGTGGCGGGTTACCGGTCGGTGCTTTTGGAGGTAAAAAAGATATTATGCAAAACTTAGCACCATTAGGACCAGTTTATCAAGCAGGAACTTTATCTGGAAATCCAGTTGCAGTTGCCGCTGGATTAAAAACACTTAAATTAATTCAAGAACCAAATTTTTATCAAAAATTAAGCTTAATGACAGAAAAGTTAGTTGATGGAATGGCAGATGCTGCAGAGAAGAACGGTATTAAATTTTCTGCCAGAAGTGTAGGAGGGATGTTTGGCATTTACTTTAGAGACACACCTCCAAATAGTTTCGATGAAATTATGGACAGTGACCGAACAAAATTTAATAAGTTTTTTCATTATATGTTGAAACAGGGTATTTATTTTGGCCCTTCTGCATTTGAAGCTGGTTTTGTTTCAGCAGCTCATACAGAAAAAGATATTAAAGAAACAATTGATGCATCTTATAAGGCGTTCGAAAGCTTAAATGATTGAATTAATTTCTCTCAAATGATTGAATAAACTGGTAAATAAGCATAAAATTATCGGTCACTTGAGTAACGTAAAAGAATATAAAAAACAAAGTTTAATGACGAATAAAAAAAATTTAAAACAAGGCTTATACTACCCAAAAAATGAACATGATTCTTGTGGCGTTGGGTTTATTGCTAATATTCATGGCACAAAAAGTCACCGGATTGTTCAGCAAGGGCTAGAACTTCTCACAAACCTTACACACCGTGGTGCAACTGGATATGATCCGAAGCTAGGGGACGGCGCTGGACTTTTAATACAGATTTCCGATGATTTTTTTCGAAACGAAACTCAAATTCACAAAATAAAATTACCTGCATTTGGACATTATGGAATTGGGATGGTTTTTTTACCTCAGTCTAAGACATTAAGAGAAAAATGCGAAGTAATTATTTCAAAAATTGTTGAAGAAGAAGGCCAAGCTAATCTTGGTTGGAGAGAAGTGCCTGTTAATAACAAGAATATTGCTAACGCAGCTCGAGATGTTGAACCAGTTATTAGGCAAATTATTATTAGTAGAAATAAAAATTGTTCTTCACAAGACGATTTTGAGAGAAAGTTATTTGTTATCCGAAAAAGAATTGAAATTGAGGTTAATAAACTAGATATTGACGATCCGGCAAAATTTTATATAGCCTCAATGTCTTCAAGGACAATCGTCTACAAGGGTATGTTACTTGCAAATGAAGTGGGTATATATTTTGAAGATTTATTGAATGGATTAATGCAGTCTGCCTTAGCTCTAGTGCACCAAAGGTTTTCGACTAATACTTTTCCTTCTTGGGAGTTGGCACATCCATATAGAATCATAGCGCACAACGGAGAAATTAATACTGTACAAGGTAATGTTAATTGGATGAATGCTCGCCGGGAAAAGATGCAATCTTTGCTTCTTGGAGAAGATTTAGAAAAGCTATGGCCATTGATTGAGGCTGGGCAATCAGATACAGCTTGTTTTGATAATTGCTTAGAGCTTTTAGTAGCTGGAGGTTACAGCTTGCCTCATGCAATGATGATGCTAATTCCTGAGCCATGGTCTGGAAACGAGCTCATGAGTGAGGAAAGAAAAGGGTTCTATGAATATCATGCGGCCTTAATGGAGCCATGGGATGGACCAGCAGCAGTTGCTTTCACAGATGGAAAAATGATTGGAGCTACATTAGATAGAAACGGATTGAGACCCGCCAGATATTTATTAACTGAAGATGGTGATTTAATGATGGCATCTGAGATGGGAGTTTTAAAATTTCCTGAAGAAAAAATTATTAAAAAATGGCGGCTTGAGCCAGGAAAAATGTTACTTATTGACCTTGATAAAGGAAAACTTATTGAAGATGATGAAATTAAAAAAATATTGTCTTCCGAAAAGCCCTATCAAGAATGGTTGAAAAAGTCCCGTTATTTTTTAGGCGATTTAAAAGCTGTAGGAGTTGAATTTAATCATGATGAAAGTTTGTTAGATTTACAACAAAGCTTTGGATACAGCCAAGAAGACCTCTCTTTTATATTAATGCCAATGATTAAAGTAGGTCAGGAGAATTCTGGATCCATGGGAAATGACTCTGCACTTCCTGTTTTATCAAATCGGCCTAAACTTTTATATAACTATTTTAAACAACTATTTGCACAGGTTACAAATCCACCAATAGACCCAATACGTGAAAATATTGTAATGTCATTAGTAACGTTTATTGGTCCTAAACCTAACCTTTTAGGAATTGAAGAAAAAGAGCCCGCATTTAGATTGGAAGCTAGCCAGCCGGTATTAAGTATTGACGAATTGGAACAATTAAAACAAATCGGTTCATTGACACAAGATAAGTTTAAATCAAAAGTAATAGATATTACTTATGCTTATGAGTCAGGTTCAGAAGAGGACTGTGCTGACAGGATTAAAAATGCTTTGGACGCAATTTGTAAAGAAGCAGATCAGGCAATTAATAATGGATTCAATATAATAATTCTTTCTGATAGGAATACGTCTTCTGAAAGACTAGCAATTCCAGCTCTGCTAGCTTGCTCATCAACACATCAATATTTAGTGAAGTCTGGTAATAGGACAAATGCAGGGTTAGTTATAGATACTGGATCAGCAAGAGAGGTTCATCACTTTGCTTTATTAGCGGGTTATGGCGCTGAAGCGGTTTGCCCATGGCTTACTTATGAAACAATTAAAACATTAACCGATGATTTTTTTACAGCCCAGGAAAATTATATTAAGGCTATAGGTAAAGGCTTATTTAAGGTTATGTCTAAGATGGGAATATCAACCTATCAATCTTATTGTGGCGCTCAAGTTTTCGAAGCAATTGGATTAAATGAACAGTTCATTGACAAGTATTTTACTGGAACAGTATCTAATGTTGATGGAATTGGTATTGAGCAAGTTGCTATAGAGGCTGAAAGAATTCATCAATTAGCTTATGGTAACGATCCAGTTTTAAGTGATGCATTGGATGCTGGAGGAGAATATGCTTTTAGGATTAGAGGTGAAGAGCATATGTGGACGCCTGAATCTATTGCTAAGCTTCAACATTCAACTAAAAAAAATAATTTTGAGACTTACAAAGAGTATGCAGAACTTATAAATAATCAAGCTCATAGACATATGACTTTGAGAGGTTTATTTTCTTTTAAAATAAAAAAATCAATTCCTTTAGATGAAGTTGAGTCAGCAAAAGAAATTGTTAAACGATTCACAACTGGGGCAATGTCTTTAGGTTCGATATCGACTGAAGCACATTCAACTCTAGCTATAGCAATGAACCGAATAGGTGGAAAATCAAATACTGGAGAAGGAGGTGAAGATATTCGACGTAGTTTCCCAATTCTAAAAGATACTTCAATCTCTGAACATTTAGACTCAGACATCATAATGAAAAATATTAATTTAATAGCAGGGGATTCTTTAAGATCTAGAATTAAACAAGTTGCATCTGGAAGATTCGGAGTAACTGCAGAATATTTAGCTTCTGCAGACCAAATTCAAATTAAAATGGCACAAGGAGCTAAGCCCGGAGAGGGTGGTCAATTACCGGGACATAAAGTTAGTGAATATATAGCTAAGCTAAGGTTTTCTGTTCCTGGTGTGGGATTAATTTCACCACCACCACATCATGATATTTATTCCATTGAAGATTTAGCTCAGTTAATCCATGATTTAAAAAATGCAAATCCAAATGCTAGTATTTCAGTAAAATTAGTTGCTGAAACTGGTGTTGGTACTGTTGCTGCTGGAGTAACTAAAGCCAAAGCAGACCATATTGTTATAGCAGGTCACGATGGTGGAACCGGAGCATCCCCTCTCACTTCGATTAAGCATGCAGGCGGACCTTGGGAAATTGGGTTAGCAGAAACCCAACAAACTTTAATATTAAATCAATTAAGAAGTAGAGTCATACTGCAAGTTGATGGCCAATTAAAGACTGGTAGAGATGTTGTTGTAGGGGCAATGTTGGGAGCTGATGAGTTTGGTTTTGCTACAGCACCACTTGTAGTGGAAGGCTGCATAATGATGAGAAAATGCCATTTAAATACTTGCCCTGTTGGAATTGCTACACAAGATACAGAATTGCGAAAAAGATTCTCTGGTCAGCCAGAACATGTAGTTAACTTCTTTTTCTTTGTGGCTGAAGAAGCAAGAGAAATAATGGCATCTTTAGGTATTAGGAAATTTAATGAATTAATTGGACGGTCTGATTTGCTAGACAAGCAACAAGGCATTGAGCATTGGAAAATCAACGGACTTGATTTTACTAAAATATTTTATCAGCCAAAAATGGCCAATGATGCTGTTAAATATAATACTGAAAGCCAAGATCATGGACTACAAAATGCACTTGATAATGAATTAATTAATAAATCAATTTCTGCAATTACTGATAAAAATAATATTGAGTTTGACACGGAAATTACAAATGTGAATAGAACTGTCGGCACTATGCTCTCTCATGAAATAGCAAAAAGATATGGCAATGATGGTTTGCCAGATGATTCCATAAAGGTTAACTTAAACGGAACTGCTGGACAAAGCTTCGGAGCATTTTTAGCGAAAGGAATAACCTTTAATCTTAATGGAGAAGGTAACGATTATGTGGGCAAGGGGTTGTGTGGCGGAAAGATTATCATACAACCCCCTAAAAAATTTAAGGGTATAGCTGAAAAAAATATTATTATTGGAAATACAACCATGTATGGAGCAACATCTGGTGAAACTTACTTCAATGGCATTGGTGGGGAGAGGTTTTGTGTAAGAAACTCAGGGGCCAGTGCTGTAATAGAAGGAGTTGGAAACCATGGCTGTGAATATATGACTGGTGGAACCGTGGTAGTTTTAGGTAAAACAGGCCAAAATTTTGCAGCTGGAATGTCAGGTGGAGTTGCCTATATTTATGATCCTCAGAAAATATTTAAAAAATATTGTAATTTATCAATGGTAACGCTTCATAAAGTAAAAAAAGAAAATATTGAAACTGATATACCACTTCATCTAAATTTGCCAGATGAGAAAATATTGAAAACTCTTATCGAAAATCATTGTCAATACACTAAAAGCAATATAGCTAAAAAAATATTAAATCAATGGGATGCTGAATTAGAAAATTTTGTGAAAGTTATGCCAATTGAGTATAAAAGAGCATTAAATGAAATGAAAAATATTAAGAAAAAGGAAGTTGCTTAATGGGAAAAGTTACAGGGTTTTTAGATTTTCCTCGACAAACTGAGCAAAATCTTCCTGCAGAAGAACGCATAAAAAATTATAAAGAATTTATTTTGCATCTATCGGATGAAGAAGCAAAAGTTCAAGGCGCACGCTGTATGGATTGCGGAATTCCATTTTGTAATAATGGATGCCCAGTAAATAATATAATCCCAGATTGGAATGATTTAGTCTTTAACCAAAACTGGAGAGCAGCAATTGATGTTCTTCATTCTACAAATAATTTTCCGGAGTTTACTGGACGTATATGCCCGGCTCCTTGTGAGGCAGCATGCACTTTAAATATTAATTCAGATCCTGTAGGAATTAAATCAATAGAACATGCGATTATAGATAAGGCTTGGGAAAATAATTGGGTTCTTCCTCAAATAGCAAAAAATAAGACTGGAAAGAAAATAGCAATTGTTGGATCAGGGCCAGCAGGGCTTGCAGCAGCTCAACAGTTAGCAAGGGTTGGTCATGATGTAGATGTTTATGAAAAGAATGATCGTATTGGTGGATTACTTCGTTATGGTATTCCAGATTTTAAGATGGAAAAAATTCATATAGATCGAAGAGTAGATCAAATGGAGGCTGAGGGCGTAAAATTTAAGACAAATCAGAATGTTGGTGAAACTGTTGATCCTGAAAAATTAGTAAAAGATTACGATTCAGTTCTTTTAACTGGTGGAGCAGAATGGCCAAGAGATCTTCCAGTACCAGGAAGAGAGCTAGAAGGAATTAATTTTGCAATGGATTTTTTACCGTCGCAAAATAAAATTGTGGCTGGTGATAAAGTGCCTAAGCAAATTAAGGCAACTGGAAAGCATGTTGTGGTTATTGGCGGAGGAGATACTGGATCTGATTGTGTAGGAACTTCAAATAGACATGGTGCAGCTTCGGTAACGCAATTTGAATTAATGCCGCAACCACCCGAGCAAGAAAATAAATCTATGGTTTGGCCATATTGGCCATTAAAAATGAGAACATCTAGCTCACATGAGGAAGGTTGTGATAGAGATTGGTCAATTGCTACTAAATCATTTGTTGGCGAGAAGGGTAAAGTTAAAGAATTAATTGGTGTAAAAGTGGAATGGCGAGAAGGAACAATGCAAGAAATTCCTAATTCAGAATTTAAATTAAAAGCAGATTTAGTTTTGTTAGCGATGGGTTTTATGGGGCCAAAACAAAAAATGCTAGATAAATTTTTAATCGAAAAAGACAAACGTGGAAATGTCAAAGCCTCAACAGAGGGAGATAAGGCTTATTCTACTTCAAGGGAAAAAGTTTTTGCCGCCGGTGATATGCGACGTGGCCAATCACTAGTAGTTTGGGCCATCAGAGAAGGTAGACAATGCGCACGTGCTGTAGATGAGTTTTTAATGGGGAATTCAGTACTTCCGAGATAATTCAATTACCATAATATGACCACTATTATCAATGATGTATTTATGAAAACCCTTTTAAGGGAAAAAACACCATATACGCCAGTTTGGATTATGAGACAAGCCGGACGATATCTTCCCGAATACCGTGAAACTAGAAAAAAAGCAGGAAGTTTTTTAGATCTCTGTAAGAATCAAGATTTTGCAACCGAGGTAACAATGCAGCCACTCGAAAGATATCCTAATTTAGACGCTGCGATTTTATTTTCTGATATCTTGACTGTGCCAGACGCAATGGGTTTAGGTCTCTATTTTCAGGAAGGCGAAGGCCCAAAATTTAAATATCCTTTACAAAATGAGAAAGCAATTCAGAAGTTAGATATACCTGATGTTGAAGAAAAATTAGCTTATGTATTTAAAGCAGTCAAGTCAATTAAAAGTGCACTTAAAAATAAAGTTCCACTAATTGGATTTACAGGGAGCCCTTGGACGCTTGCAACTTATATGGTTGAAGGAGAAGGTGGATCAGATTTTCTTAAAATAAAAAAAATGTTGTACAGTCGACCTGATTTATTAAATCATATTCTTAAAATAAATACTGAAACTGTAACTAAATATCTAGCATGCCAAATTGATGCAGGAGCAGATGTTGTTATGATTTTTGACTCTTGGGGGGGTGCTTTAGCTCATAATGAATATGAGAGTTATTCTTTAAATTATATGAAAGTTATTATTTCAAACTTAAATTTATTAGGTTATAAAAATACACCTAAAATTATATTCACAAAAGGTGGTGGGCAGTGGATAAAGGCTCAAGCCAATAGTGGGGCAGATGCTCTTGGTGTTGATTGGCAAACAAGCCTTGGATCCTCCAGAAAATTAATGGATGATAAAGTAGCATTACAGGGAAATTTAGATCCTACAATTTTGTTATCAAACCCAAAATCAATTGAAGAATCCGTAAAAAAAGTTCTTGATGACTATGGATATGGTGAGGGGCATATTTTTAATTTAGGACATGGAATAACACAGTTCACGCCACCTGAAAATCTTCAAGTATTACTGGAAACTGTTCGTAATTATAGTGTTCAGTATCACCAAGATTAGGCTATTTAAAAAAGCTATTTTTTTCAGTAAATTTCCATCTACGAGTTATATTGATAATATCAACATTCTTAAGAATTTCTGCAGGAAATCTCGCGTAAGGTTCTCCAAGTCTAACAATATTCAGCGCTGCTTGATCAAGTTCAGGGTGTCCAGAAGATTTATTAATAAATAAACTTTTAATTGTTCCGTCTGAATTTAGCGATACAGTTAATCTCATTGAACCAAACATACCTAATTCAGATGCTTCTTTTGGATAATTCATTGCGCCAATTTTTTCAACTTTTTGCCTCCATGCATCAAAGTAAAGTTTATATAGATAATCAGTAGTATTGGCTGAAATAGACTTTACTCTTTGTTGTCTCTTATTTGTAAAGCCCATATTTTTTATTTGAGATAAAATTTCTGATGTGTCAATTAATTTGTTGCTAGATTTTATTTTCATTTCTGGTTCTACAACTGGCTTTTTATTACTAATAACAATATTATTTTTTATATCTACATGAGAATCTGAAATATTTAATGGTACGTTCGGCAATACGTTTTTTTTTGTTTCAGTAGGAAATGACTTAATTAAACTGACTTCCATATCCTCAAAATCTTCTTGAACATTTGATGAAAGAAATGTAAATGAAAAATTTTTTATAATAATGAGATGAAACAGAATAGAAAAAATAATGGCTATTAGTAAACCATATTTTTTGTAATTATTCATTTTTTTAATAGCTGAACCACTTTATTTTGAAGCCCTGAGAATCCGCCATTACTCATAAAGATAATGCTATCTCTAGCCCGACAAGAATCATAGATTTTATTTGCTAACATGTCTATATCCTCCATAACAGTTGCATGAGTAATATTTTTAAATAATATTTTAGGGTTCCATGATAAATTTTTTGAAAAACAGAAAATAATATCTGCTTCCCTTAAGCTTTGAAGTAAATCATTTTTCATTTTACCTAATTTCATTGTGTTAGATCTTGGTTCAATTATCGCTATTATTCGGTCATTATTTATCTTATTCCTTAAGCCCTCCAATGTAGTTTTTATAGCGGTTGGATGATGTGCAAAATCATCGTAAATATTAATACCTTTAATTGATTGTAATAGCTCCATTCTTTTTTTCACATTTTTGAATTCACCCAAAGCTTTAATTGAATTGTCTGAAGATATTCCAACATGTTTAGCTGCTGCTATCGCAGCTAAGGCATTCAGTGCATTATGATGCCCAATTAAATCCCATTTAAGATTTCCTTGAGATTTTTGTTCAAAGTAAACTTCGAATTCATTTTCATTTATCTTCTGATAAGACCACTTTCCTTTCGATCCAAAATCTTCAATTTTAGACCAGCACCCTTTTTTCAATACTTTTATGATTGATAAACTATCATCATTAAATATAATTTTACCAATGTTTGGAACTGTTCTTATTAAATGATGAAAATGTTTTTCAATATGCTCAATATTGTCAAAAATATCTGCGTGATCAAATTCAAGATTATTTAAAATCAATGTGTTGGGTCGGTAATGAATAAACTTTGATCTTTTATCAAAGAATGCAGTGTCATATTCATCTGCTTCAATAACAAAGAACGAGGGAGAGCTTTCTTCACTACTTATTGGTAACCTTGCTGAAACATTAAAGTTATTTGGGATACCACCAATTAAAAAACCTGGTGCCAAACCATTAGCTTCTAGAATCCAAGCTAGCATGGCAGTAGTTGTAGTTTTACCATGTGTTCCAGCTACTGCAAGAACCCACTTGTTATATAAAATGTTCTCATAAAGCCATTGAGGCCCCGATTGATATTTAAGCTGTTGATTTAATATTGATTCAATTAAAGGATTACCTCGGGTAATAACGTTTCCAATAATAAATATATCTGGTTTTATTTCAACTTGTTTTACATCGTAGCCTTCAGTAATTTCTATGTCTAATTGTTCAAGTTGAGTTGACATAGGCGGGTAAACGTTTAGATCGCACCCTGTTACTTTATGTCCTTGGGCTTTTGCTATAGCAGCAATTCCCGCCATAAATGTTCCACATATACCTAGTATATGAATATGCATACTTCTTACCTTAAATTAGAAGCTAACCATTTTTTAATTACATCAACAGAAATATCTCTACGTTTTGCCATATCGCTGACTTGGTCTTCATCAATGTTTCCAACACTAAAATATTTAGAGTTAGGATGGGAGAAGTAAAAGCCACTTACTGAAGAAGCTGGCAGCATAGCCATACTTTCTGTTAATTCCATTCCAATTTCATTTGTTTTTAATAGTTCGAATATATCTTTTTTTACAGTATGTTCAGGGCAGGCTGGGTATCCAGGAGCAGGCCTAATTCCCTCATATTTTTCTTTTATCATATCTTCTGTTGATATTTCATTGGTAGTTTGGTATCCCCATAAATCCTGTCTTATTCTATCATGCATGTATTCTGCAAAAGCCTCAGCTAACCTGTCAGTAATAGCTTTAATCATAATTGAGCTATAGTCATCTTCCGCTTTTTCAAATATTTTTTCATAAATCTCAGCATTAATTCCAGAAGTTACAGCAAACATTCCAATATAATCTTTTACGCCGGTTGATTTTGGGGCAATATAATCAGACAAACATTGGTTAGAATTTGATTTTCCTTTAACACTTGGTTTTTCAGTTTGCTGTCTTAGGCAATAATAGGTAAAAATAGGTTTAGCCCTATCTTCATTCTCATATATTTCTATATCATCGTTAACCGAGTTTGCAGGGTAAAAACCAATAACACCATTTGCTTTTAATTTTTTTTCATTAATTATTTTATTGAGCATTGTTTTAGCTTCAATAAATAGTTGAGAGGCACTTTCCCCAACAACTTTATCTTTAAGGATAGCTGGATATTTGCCATGTAAATCCCATGTTTGAAAAAAAGGAGACCAGTCTATAAATTCAGCAAGTAGATTGAGATCAATATTCTCAAAAACTCTACGACCAATGAATTTAGGTTTTTTTGGATCAAATTTTAACTGCAGTTTATTTTCTCTAGCAGTTTCAAGTGAAATATATTTAGCACCTTTTTTATTTAAGTGCAGCTCCCTCACATTTTCATAATCTTTAGATAGTCCTATAAGGTATTCAACTTTTTTTACGGGGTCCATGAGTGACTGCATCATTGAGACTGATCGAGAGGCATCTGGAACATGTATAACTGGACCTTCATAGCTAGGAGCAATCTTTACAGCTGTATGAGCTCTGGAGGTTGTCGCCCCACCTATTAAAAGAGGAACATTATTATTTTTAAAGTATGGATCTCGTTGCATTTCACTTGCAACATGGGTCATCTCCTCAAGTGAAGGTGTTATAAGCCCAGACAGACCAATAATATCTACGTTTTCTTCTTTGGCTTTAGCTAGTATTTCCGAACAAGGAACCATAACTCCCATATTAACTACTTCAAAGTTGTTACATTGCAATACCACTGAAACAATATTTTTACCTATGTCGTGAACATCACCTTTAACAGTTGCAATTAGCATTTTCCCTTTCGGCTTTGCTTTAATGCCAGTTCTTTTTTCTTCAGCTTCTTTTTCTTTTTCAATAAAAGGGACAAGATGTGCTACAGCTTGTTTCATTACTCGAGCAGATTTAACTACTTGGGGTAAAAACATTTTTCCTTGGCCAAACAAATCACCAACTACATTCATGCCGTCCATTAAAGGACCTTCAATTACTTTGATTGGGCGTCCATCTTTTTCTTTCATTATCTTTGTTCGTGCTTCTTCAGTATCTTCAACAATATAATCAGTTACACCATGAACTAATGCGTACTCAATTCTTTTTTCCACAGGGATTAGGTCTTTTTCATCCCCACGCCAATTTAACTTAAGCTCTTCTTTTATGCTTCCCTTTAGAGTCCCTGCTATTTCAATCATTTTTTCAGTAGCATCAGGACTTCTGTTCAGTATTACATCTTCAACTGCTTCTTTTAGATCATCATCTAAATCATCGTAGAGACCTAACATGCCTGCATTAACAATACCCATAGTGAGCCCTGCTTTTGCTGCATGATATAAAAATACAGTATGAATAGCCTCCCGAGCTAAGTTATTTCCTCTAAAGCTAAAGCTAACATTGGATACCCCACCTGAAACTTTCGCGTGAGGGAGATTTTCTGTAATCCATTTTGTTGCATTGATGAAATCTACAGCATAGTTGTTATGTTCTTCAATTCCAGTTGCAACTGCAAAAATATTTGGGTCAAATATAATGTCTTCAGGGGGGAAGTTTAATTTTGTGATTAGAGTGTCATAGGCTCGCTTACATATTTCAATTTTCCTTTCGTAAGTATCTGCCTGGCCTTTTTCATCAAATGCCATCACAATTACTGCTGCCCCATAATTAAGACAAAGTTGCGCTTGTTGAAGAAAAATTGCCTCACCTTCTTTTAACGATATTGAATTTACAACAGATTTACCTTGTACACATTTTAATCCTGCTTCAATTACTTCCCATTTTGAAGAATCAATCATTATTGGAATTCTTGATATATCTGGTTCAGAGGCAATTAAATTAAGAAAGTGTTTCATTGCGCTTAGGGAATCAAGCATACCTTCATCCATATTAATATCGATGATTTGTGCTCCGTTTTCTACTTGTTGTCTTGCAACAGATACTGCTTCTTCATATTTTTCATTAATAATTAAATTAGAAAAAGCTTTCGAGCCAGTGACATTAGTTCTCTCGCCTACATTAATAAATAGCGAGTCATCATTAATTACTAAAGGCTCTAAACCTGATAGTTGCGTATATGTTTGTTGTGATGGAATTTCTCTTGGTTTTAGACCTTTCATCGCATTTGCGATGGCTTCAATATGAGCTGGAGTAGTTCCACAACAACCCCCTGCAATATTTACAAAACCACTATCGGCAAATTCTTTTAGAAGTGAGGATGTATCTTCAGGCTTTTCGTCAAAGCCAGTATCGGACATCGGGTTTGGTAATCCTGCATTTGGATAAATACATATATGAGTATTTGAAATTTTTGATAACTCTTCAGCATAAGGCCTCATTAATGCTGCACCTAAAGCACAATTTAGGCCGATGGTTAGAGGTTTTGCATGGCGAACAGAATTCCAAAATGCACTGACAGTTTGTCCTGATAGTATTCTTCCAGAAGCATCTGTAACTGTTCCAGAAATCATCAGTGGAAGACGGATTGATTGTTCTTCAAAAATAGAATTAATAGCAAAAAGTGCAGCTTTACAGTTAAGAGTATCAAAAACAGTCTCTACTAATAATATGTCAACACCCCCTTTTATTAGGGCTATTGTTTGTTCTTGATAACTAGATACTAACTGGTCAAAGTTAATATTTCTTGCCCCAGGATCATTAACATCTGGAGATATTGAAGCAGTCTTGGGGGTAGGCCCAATAGCTCCTGCAACAAATCTTGGTTTTTCAGGAGTTGAGAATTTTTTGGCGGCTGCTTTTGCAAGTTTAGCTGCATTAATATTCATCTCGTTTACGAGGTGGGGCATATGATAATCATCTTGTGCAATAGAATTTGCACCAAATGTATTTGTCTCGATAATATCAGCACCTGCAGCAAGATAATCTTCATGTATATCTTGGATTATTTTGGGCTGTGTAATACTCAGTAATTCATTATTACCTTTTAAAAATATTTCTCTTTGACCTTTTGGGGCAGAAAAGTCTAAAAATTCAGACCCTCTATAATCCTCTTCAGATAAATGATGTTGTTGGATCATAGTGCCTGTTGCACCATCCATTAACAAAATTCTCTCCACGAGTAATTTCTTAAGAATTTTTTCGGTGGTTAGCAATTTAAAGCCTTATTATAAAATTGATATGAAGTTTTTTTATTAGATAAGTCACTGTGCTCATTTTCCCTAAAACTATGTGACCAGAAAGAATTTTGGTTCACCAAATATTCCGCTTCTGACACGGTTAAATTATGGCGAACGCAGTTTACAAAATGAATTGCAATCCGAGCCTGGGATTTTTCTTGCAGCGTTCCTCGAATAAGGTGATTTTAGTTTAATAGTTAGAACAAATCAAGAAACTAAGACAGTTTACGACTGTATGAATAAATATATTTTATTTAAAAAATAGATTTTCTATTTAGTTATTTTAATTTATGTTCTAAGTCTATAATTTTTGCTTCTAAAGTTTCTAATTTAGCCCTCGTTCTTTTTAACACTTCAGTTTGAACATCAAATTCTTCCCTATTAATTAGGTCCATTTTGGTGAACGTGCTCTTTAATAGTGCATTTATATTATCTTCTATGTCACTTATTGGTGAATCTTTAACTATATGTCTAATCTTGTTTGATAAATTTTGTATTTTTTCTTTAGTCAGCATAAAATTTGTTCCTGTAAAGCATTGATTCTAACAGGAATTTTGATTTACATATGACTATTATAAATATTTTATTATTCCCCAATAAAAAATATTTAATTGATTAAAGAAAGTTTGGCACGAAAATTGCTTTAACTATTATGTAAGAGAAATAAAATACGTATGAGCTCATACGTTTTAACTTAGGAGAAAGATGTAATGAAATTAAATAAACTAAAATATGCAGTGATAGGAGCTCTGATGCTACCTTTAACTTCAGTTGTAGTTGCTGAGGAATCTAAGTCAGCTTTTAGTGTTAGCGGAAACGTTGGGCTATATTCTGATTATATATTTCGAGGATATACACAAACTAAGAACGATCCAGCTTTACAGGGTGGTTTTGATGTAGAACATGAAAGTGGTTTATATGCTGGTGTTTGGGCATCCAATGTAAATTGGACAACTGAAGGCGAGTATATGGATGACAATAGTTTAGAGCTTGATTTTTATGGTGGTTTTGCTGGTAGCTTAGGTGAAACTGGTATTGGATACGATGTCGGTATCTTAAAGTTCTACTACCCAGGTGAAAATACTTTTGCTGGTGCTGGCGGGGCTGATACAGATGCTACAGAAGTTTACGCAAGTTTAAGTAAAGACATTGGGCCAGTTAGCGGAAGTCTAGGTGTTTACGTTGTGACTTCTGATGATGCATGGGGCTTCGCTGATGCTGACGGCAGTACTTATGTTACAGCAGATGTTGATGTACCAGTTGGCTCAACACCTCTGACTGCTTCATTTCATGTTGGCCGTCAAACATTTGAAGGAGTGGGTAATGAACCATTTGACTATACAGATTGGAAAGTTAATTTAGAGTACGGAATCAATGATACTTTTGCTGTGGGTGGTTTTTATACAGACACAAACCAGAAAGTAGCTTCTTGGACAGTCAAAAACGTCTATTTAGGTGACGGTACTGGTGGAGTGTATTTATCTGCAGGGTTTTAGTTAGGAAATTTTTGTGGAGGGGAAATTGAATTCCTCTCCGATTTTTAAAGATATTTAGGGGAATAATATGAAATTTATAACTGCTGTAATCAAGCCGTTCAAGCTTGATGAAGTAAGAGAAGCCCTTTCTGAAATTGGTGTGCAAGGTATCACCGTGACAGAAGTGAAAGGCTTTGGTCGTCAGAAGGGACATACTGAACTTTATCGAGGGGCTGAATATGTCATTGATTTTTTGCCGAAGGTAAAACTCGAAGTCGCTGTTTCCGACAAACTCGCAAAAAAAGTCGTTGAGGCTATAACAAAATCTGCACTCACTGGAAAAATCGGTGATGGCAAAATTTTTGTTATGGATCTTGATCAAGTTCAACGTATCCGAACCGGTGAAACCGGCGAAGATGCACTTTAGGAGACTGACATGAAAAAATTATTTTCAAAACTCGGGATGGTCGGCTTAATCAGCTTTCTGTTAATTGGGTTTTCACAAGTCGGTATGTCGAATGAAGTATTTGATTTATCGAATGGGACAATGTTACTTGCTGATAATAATGCAGAAGTAGCAACCGCAGTAGAAGCAGTAGAGGAAGCTCCTACTCTAGATACAGGGGATACAGCCTGGATGATTGTTGCAACAATTCTTGTTATTGTGATGGCAATTCCAGGGTTAGCATTATTTTATGGGGGCTTAGTTCGGTCTAAGAATATGCTTTCGGTCTTAATGCAAGTCTTTGTTACCTTCTCGTTAATGTCAGTTCTATGGGTTATTTATGGCTATAGTTTGGCTTTCACCGAGGGACCCTACAATACTTGGATTGGTGGACTGGGAGCAGTATTTTTAGGTGGAATTTCAGGAGATTCAATTTCTGGAACTATTCCTGAATATGTATTCGTTACTTTCCAGTTAACTTTTGCAGCTTTAACCCCTGCTCTTATTGTGGGTGGTTTTGCTGAGAGAATTAAGTTTTCTGGAATGTTAGTATTTTTAACACTCTGGCTAACTGTTGTTTACCTTCCAATTTGCCATATGGTATGGGGTGGTGGCTTAATTAGCTCATGGGGGGCAATTGATTTTGCTGGCGGTACTGTAGTTCATATTAATGCTGGTGTTGCAGCACTTGTTCTTGCAATCTGTCTTGGTAAAAGACTCGGTTATGGCAAAGAAGTTATGGCTCCACATAATATGCCAATGACTATGATTGGTGCTTCATTGCTTTGGGCTGGTTGGTTTGGCTTCAATGTAGGCAGCGAACTTGCTGCTGATAGTACTGCTGGTTTGGTTATGATTAATACACAAGTTGCAGCTGCAGCAGGTGTAATGGGTTGGATCATAATGGAATGGATGTCTCGTGGAAAACCTTCAATGTTGGGTGGTGCTTCTGGAGCAATTTCAGGGCTTGTAGCTATTACGCCCGCATGTGCAGTAGTTGGTCCAATGGGGGCAATCGTTCTAGGGTTCATTGCTAGTATTATTGCATATTGGGCTTGTACGAGTCTTAAAAAATCTCTTGGATACGATGACTCACTTGACGTATTCGGTATTCATGGTGTTGCAGGCATTGTTGGCGCAGTTGGCTTAGCAGTTCTAATGGCGCCACAATTTGGTGGTGTTGGATACGATGAAGGCTTAACTATGACGAGTCAATTTATGATTCAGGCTAAATCAGTTGGCTTCACGATTATCTGGTGTGGTGTAATCAGTTTTATTCTATTTAAAATTGTTGATGCTACTGTTGGACTTCGTGTATCAGAAGAAGATGAAAGAGCTGGTTTAGATACAACTTCGCACGGTGAAACAGCGTACCACTCATAATTACTTACTCCTGTTGTAATTTGAGTTACTTAAAAAAGCCCATGAAAATGGGCTTTTTTTATTATGTTAAAATTCATTTTAAAATAAAAATAGAGTATAAATTAATGTCTTTTATAGAATCAGAATTACACTTTGCTTATAAATTTGTAAATTCTACTATCAACATCTTTCCTTTCCCTCATTTGTACGTTCAAAATATTTTTTCTGATATCTTTTACTCTCAGGTTCAGAAAAATTTACCTGCTCAAAATTTATTGACTTCAATGCCTGATTTATATCCAGACCAACCTGGATTTAGAAATTATAAAGATAGGTATGTAATGGATGTTAATAAAAATGAATCAATAAATAAAATTGAAAAAGATAAACAAGAATTTTGGAGAGAGTTAGGTAATAACCTTAACAAGCAGGAATTTAGTGATTTATTAAGAAGTAAGTTTAAATATTATCTTGATATGCGTTTTAAATATTTAAAAAATGTTTCGTTTGAAACAGAACTTCTCCTTATAAACGATAAGAAAAATTACTCTTTGGGCCCTCATACTGATCATCCAAGGAAAGTTGTATCATTACTAATTTATCTTGCAAAAGATTTCTCTCAGAAGGACTTAGGGACATCCATATACATACCAAAAGATCCTAATTTTATAGCTCGAAATAAAGAGTATCAGCATTATCCTCATGAACAATTTCATAAAGTAATGACAATGCCATTTGTTCCGAATTCAGCTTTCTGTTTTATTAAAACCAATAACTCATATCATGGCGTAGAGAAGTTAGAGGTAAAAGAGACAGATCGATGGTTATTACTATTTGATATTTTTCTAGATAAAGATACATTCTTAAGAGAAGAAGAAGCAAAAGCAAAAATTACATAATTTTTAATCATGATTATACTTAGGATAATTTCATAAGATAAATTAATAGATATTAAATAGAAATAAAATATAGTATGGAAACTATTTGCAAAATTGTTTGCAATAGAATTTAGAAAACAAGGAGATTACATTATGTGGACAACACCAGCTGCAACAGAAATGCGTTTTGGTTTTGAAGTAACAATGTACGTAATGAACAAGTAATTGTTTATTTAAACCATATAAAAAAGGGAGCTGATGCTCCCTTTTTTATATGTTACAATTTTTTATTGTATTAGAGATTTAGAAAATTGTATGAATATAGGTTTAGAAGAATATCAAAAATTAAATCCAAAGTGCGCACTGGAATTCAAAGGAAAAAAATTATCTTTTCAAACGCCAAATCTTTTAACAAAGTGGAGAGTAGATACTTTATTTACGAAAGAACCAGGTACGATTGAATGGCTAGACAAAATAGGTCCCAAAGAGATTTTATTGGATGTAGGGGCGAATGTAGGTATGTACACAATTTATGCTGCTGTAGTAAGAGAAGCAACAGTTTATGCTTTGGAGCCAGAGGCGCAAAATTATTCACTTTTAAATAAGAACATAAGGCTTAATCAAATAGATAGCACCGTCGGTGCTTATTGTATTGGACTTTCAAATGTAGATAGTTTTGATTACCTTTTTATGGGGAATATGGATGCCGGAGATGGAAATCATGCGGTAGGCGAACCTTTAAATTTTGAGCTTCAATCATTTTCAGAAAATATAGGGTTTGCTCAAGGGTGCATAACATTTAAGCTCGATACTTTAGTAGAGACTAACAAATTACCAATACCAGATTATATTAAAATTGATGTTGATGGATTTGAGCATAAAGTAATTGAGGGTGCAAAAGAAACACTTAAAAATAAAAAGATTAAATCAGTAATAATAGAATTAAACCCGCATTTGCCAGAACATATGGGGTCAGTAAAAATTTTAGAAAATCTAGGCTTTCAATTTTCGCAAGACCAAGTAGAAAAAGCTTCTAGAAAGGAAGGGCCTATGAAGGGAATGAGTGAATATGTTTTTAGACGCTGAATTACATGCTGCTTATAGAATTGGAAATGCCCCTATTTTAAACTTTCCATTTCCACACTTTTATGTTGAAAATATTTTCCCTGATGATTTTTATTCTATGATTCAAAAAAATCTTCCTGCAATAAATGAAATGGTATCTATGGCAGATCATGACACTAATAATTGGGGGTTGGCTAGTTATAAAGATAGGTTTGTTTTAGATTTTGCTAGAGAAGATTTAATGAAAAAAGTTGAAAAGGATAAAAAAGAATTTCTAGATTCTCTTGGAAAAATTTTTACCCAAAGTAATTTTAGTAATCTTCTTCAAGCTAAATTTAAAAGATTTCTTGATATGCGATTTCAATATTTAGATAATGTTTCATTTAAACATGATTTAAAACTTGTTAATGATAAGCAGAATTATGCATTAGGTCCTCATACAGATAAACCTAGTAAGGTTATCAGTGTGTTATTTTATCTTCCTAAAGATTTGACTCATCAAGGAACCGGTACATCAATTTATATCCCAAAAGACCCAAATTCATTAGATAAGGAATTACCAGATAAGCATTACCCTCGTGACGATTTTCATAAGATTATGACAATGCCATTTGTTCCGAATTCAGCTTTCTGTTTTATTAAAACTAATAATTCATATCATGGCGTAGAAAAGTTAGAGGTGAAAGAGACAGATCGATGGTCACTTCAATATAATTTGTATCTTACTGATGTGAGTTTAGAAGAAGAAAGAATCGCAAAAAATAAACACCAAAAAGAGAATAGTTCTGTTCCTGAGACTCCCCAATCAAAATTTAGTATCTAATATTAAATTTTTTAGTTCATTTCTGAAGCTGAGGGAATGGAAAATTTTTAGGGAGCATGACCCACATCTTGCCTGATTGTTTCATTGATCCAGCTCTAGATCCGGCAATTTTTCCTTGTCCCCAATAAAAATCAGCTCTCACTCCTCCATTAATTGCCCCTCCTGTATCCTGAGCTATCATTAATTTATTTAATGTAATTTTTGAATTAGGTTCGGTGGTTGTTAAAAATATAGGAGCACCTAAAGGGATAAACTTTCGATCAATAGCTACAGATCGTTCAGCAGAGATTGGAACACCTAGTGCGCCAATTGGACCAGGTAGGCCTTGAGGAAGCTCTCTAAAGAAGACAGTGCTTGGGTTAGCATTTAAGAATCTTTGAAGCTTACTTTTATTTTTTTTTGCCCAAGCTTTGATGCTTTGCATAGATACTTTATGTCTTTTTAACTCACCTTGTCTAATTAGAGCTAAACCCATGGAGCGATACGGGTGCCCGTTTTGGTCAGCATAGCCAACTTGTGTCGTTGAGCCATCCTCAAATTTAATTACTCCAGAACCTTGAATTTCTAGAAAAAAGGATTCGACAGGATTTTGGACCCACAGTAATTCATTTCCCTGAAGGGGATATTCTTTTTTACCTATTTCTTCACGTGTGAAGTATGGAATTAATTTATTTCCTTCCACCCGACCTCTTAATCTTTTATATTTTAATTCTGGATAGATTTCGCTAAGATTGACTGTAATTAGATCAAGAGGTGGAGCGTAGAGTGGTATTTTATATTTTTTTGTTTCTTTTCGACTTCCTCTTAATATGGGCTGATAGTACCCTGTAATTAATCCTTCATTTGAGCCATCTTCATTTTTAGCTCTATAAAGATCAAAATTCATATGTAAATATTCTATGACTTCTATATTTGATGGAGAAGACAAATTATTTGCAGCTTCGCAGCTTTTTCTCCATTCATCTTTTTTGATTAGCTCTTCGCATCCATAAATCCATGCCGGCCAAGCTTGTTTGACTTTATCTTGTAACAACTTTTGGTCAATTTCTTTCCAATTAGTTTTAGTCAATAAACCATATTGAGGAGTTTTATTCTTTGATATATTAATGGCTATTTTATTTTGTTGTTTTTTTAATTTAGCAAGCTCTGCCTCTAAGTCTGCCATGACTTTCTTTTCTGAGTCACAATTACACGAACTCGTAACGTTTAATTGACCACAGCTCACTTGAAGCATAAACAGTAAAATTAATGGAAAATATCTTGTTTTCAATGGAGTATCCTCGGCATATTTAATTCAAATTTAGGAATTTTTGCATCAAAGCTTATTCCTTCCTCAGTTACCATATGATATGTACCCAACATATTTCCTAAAGGGGTATCAATTTCAGTGCCACTAGAATAGGAAAATATTTCTCCTGGTTGGATAGTGGGCTGTTCTCCAACCACCCCCTCACCTTTAACTTCAAATTTTTCATCATGTGCATTATTTATAATCCAATGACGAGAAATAAGTTGGACTGATTGAGTACCATGGTTCTCAATTGTTACTGTGTAAGAAAAAAAATATTTATTTGCACTAATAAATGACCGTTCTTCAATAAATTCGGTTTGTACCGAAATGAGAACTTTAAATTCTAGTTCTGAGGTAAGTTTTTTTTCCATTTATTTAATTAATCCTTCGACTGGGGAGCTCGGCGATGCACTATAAAGTTTTTTATTCATTCTTCCAGCAAGAAAAGCCTCTCTTCCTGATTCAATTGCCTTCTTCATAGCTGAAGCCATTAAGATTGGATTATCAGCCAAAGCAATTGCTGTATTCATTAGAACTCCGTCACACCCAAGCTCCATAGCAATACTAGCATCTGAAGCAGTTCCTACACCAGCATCTACAATCACAGGAACATTTGATTTATCAATAATTATTTCTAGGTTCCAAGGATTTAGAATCCCCATACCTGAACCAATGAGTGAAGCTAGTGGCATAATTGCGCAACAACCAATATCTTCTAATTGTTTTGCTATTATGGGATCATCAGAAGTATAAACCATGACATCAAATCCATCTTTTACGAGAATTTTTGCAGCATTGATTGTTTCAACAACATTTGGGAAAAGGGTGTCTGGATCGCCTAATACTTCTAATTTTACTAAGTTATGCCCATCTAATAGCTCTCTAGCTAGGCGTAAAGTTCTGACCGCTTCATCAGAAGAGAAACAGCCAGCAGTATTTGGCAGATAGGTAAATTCTTTTGGGGGAAGAAACTCAAGTAAAGAAGGTTCATCTGGAGATTGTCCAAGGTTAATTCTTCTAATAGCCATTGTTACAATATTTGATTCACTTGAATCAATAGCAGCCCTCGTTTCCTCAAAATTATTATATTTACCTGTCCCTATTAGCAATCTAGATTGAAAAGAGCGACCTGCAATAATTAAATCATCATTTTTATTTAAATTTTTATCCACCGCCTACTGCCCCTATAATTTCTATTTTGTCACCATCGTTAAAATAAATACCATTTAAATAATTTTTAGAAATTATTTCCCCATTTTTTTCAATTGCAAAACGTTTGCCATTTAGATTGAGCTTAGTTATCAATTCCTCAGCCGTAATTTTTTTACCTTTAAACTCCTGAATATTTCCATTTATGTTTATTCTCATATTGCAATGAACCCAATAATAAATTTAAATATAACCTATTTTCTTTTTTATTAAATTAAATTGAATTTTTATATCAATTTTGTATCAATTTAATAATGGGACAAAATCCCTATTTAATTAATTTCCCAAAAGGAATAAAAATGCTTAATACTTTAAAGAACATTAAAAATACCAATGCTGATAAAAATAAACTTAATAGTGTAAAGCCCTTAATAAAGAACAAAGCCCAAAGTAAATTAAACCACAAAATAGAATTCCATCGCTCTCTAGAAGCATTTTCAGATTGTATTTAATTATAATAAGGTTCTTGAAAACATTCTAAAAGATAGTTGATAACATAGCATTGCTAACTCTGGGTCATATCTTTCGCCTTCATCCCTCATGAAAGCATGTTGTGCATTAAATTCATGCCAACTAAACAAAATATTAGTTTCCATTAATTTTTGATGTATTTGATTTCTAGCATCAGTTGGAATATGGGTATCTTGTTTCCCCCAAATCATTAATAATTCCCCTTTAATATCTGATAAGCGCTCCATACTATGCTGATTAGGCTTATTAGGAATAGTATTAGTATGTAAATCAGTTGCGTAGAAACAAGCAGTAGACTTAACTTCAGGGTTCAACGATGCACGAAAAGCTAAATGACCACCAATACAAAAACCCATTGCACCAATATTATTAGTTGACCAGTTTTGTTGTTTTACCCAATCAATCATTGCTTGATTGTCAGAATCATAAGCTTGTACATCTTTAGATTCTTTGTCAGAGTTTCCTTTTTCTCTGCCAGCATCGTCATATTTCAAAACTGTACCAATAGGGTTTAATTCATGAAATACTTCTGGAACTAGAACCGCATAACCTTGACTTGCGACTATTTTAGCTGACCTTTCAATTGGGCCTGTTTGATGAAATATCTCTGAATAAAATAAAATTACAGGGAATTTCCCAGATTTGCTTGGACGATGAATATAAGTCCTCATTTTTCCTGTTGGGGTATCAAGATCAATGGACTCGGATTGAATTAACATGTCATACCTTCGATAATTTAAAGGCTTATTCTACTAGATATTTATCAGAACCTAAATGGTCTATTTATTAATAATCTGTACTTCTACCTGTAGAATAATTGTTAGGAATATCATTTTGCCACTCACCACATTTTTCGCATTGGTGATCTTGCATGGTTGGACAAAAATGAAGTTGGGTGCCGTCACAAGATCGACATTTCATAGCTTCTTTCTTTTTATGCAGCTCAACTGCTACCTTTGAACTTCCTAATCCGTATTTGTTGTCCATACCACTCCCAATGGTTTGGTTAACGTTATACTATTAAGTTACTCCAACTTAATCAATGAATCAACTTTAAGTATCATCTTTTCTTTCTATGCATTCACTATATAAAATTTCTTTTTCATTTTTAATTTGAGTTTTCTCGTTAGAAAGCTCTAAAGTAGTGATATCGTTAGTATAAATATTTGGAGATTCATCATTTTGGGTGAGCCTAAACTCTCTATCACGGAGAATAAGCCACACAAACTTTTTCTCATGAAGATAAGATAGAAAAAATACTTTATGTTCAGCACAATTATATTCAACAGAACCTTCAGGCCGAGAAGTTTTTTCTGAAATATCTTGCAAGAACACATCAGATAGGGGCAATTTATCCATAGAGCATGAATAAGATAGGACCCCAATTAAAAGCAATAAGAAGTTCAAGTTCATTATTATTGGCTCATTAGTGAATTATCGAGTTCTAATACCTTAGATTTATAATAACTCATATCATCGCTTTGATTTTCTTTAATTGAGATCTTAAGTAAATATAAGTAGGCTAAAGCATGTTTCTTATTCTTTTTAATTACTTTTCTTAGAATGTTCTTGGCAGTAACGAGCTCACCTAATTGATACAATGCAAATGCGTGATGATACTGTGCTTCGATTTCGTTCGGGGCTTCTTTTAGCCATTCCAAAGTTATTTTTTTAAGCGTCTTCCATGATTCATTTTGCATAGGACCTATAACTTGCATAAAATATGGTTGATCTATAGGTGGCGCATCCCAGAAAGGTAACTCAGGTTGGGTTGTAATAGCAGTTTCTTTAAAATTAATTAATATATCCTTAATTATTTCTACCGGCATACTATAATAAAAAGCTGTATTGCCAGCAGTTTTAAAAGTCGTTATAGCTATTAGCTCTCCCTTATAGTTGAAAAGTCCACCACCGCTAGCCCCCATAGCAAACCACGCTGAAGATTGAATTACTTTGAATTGATTAAGTTGATGAATACCTTTTACTCGACCAAATGAAGTGTGCGGTTTAACTGTATTACCCCCATAACTTTTACCAAAAACTTTTGTTTCATATTCTAAAGAGTCATTTGAGGAAAGTTTAATTGGTTCAAGTTCTAGATATTTAAATTTTAAGATACACACATCATTTTTCCAATCTGCAATTATTGCATCTGGAATATAAGTCTTTCCATATTTATTAACATTTATACCTTGAGCATCAGCTATTACATGACAATTAGTTACAATATGGTCTTTTTTTACTACAACACCAGAACCAACCCCATGGTTACCCTCTTTGTTCGATACATTGACTTTAACAACTGATCTATTTATTTTAAATAATAACTCTGGAGCAGGCGTCGATGATACACAGAAAGAAAAGAAGAAAAGAAGAAATAAAGAGTTTTTCATAAAACCTATTAGCTTAAATTAAAAGTGCGTAATAGAGTCTAAATTAGAACCTTAGTTCATATTAAACTAACCGCATTTACTTTCGCCACAATTTAAGCAAGTTAAACATCCATCCATCATGATAGAAGCTTTAACATTACATTTTTTGCATAATTGAGAACCATTAGGAAAGCCAGTATCTAAATCTAAACCATCTGGGTTATTTTTAACAAAGCTCGCTTTCTTTTCATCGATTAAACTTTGTTGATGTTCATCAGGCTTTTGTTGTTTTAGCATACCAATATTGATTAAATGTTGTTCAACAACTTGTCCTAGTTCAGCAACTAAGCTAGGAACATACCTGCCACCTTTTTTGTAGTAGCCACCATTTGGATCAAAAACACTACCTAATTCTTCAACAAGAAAAGTTATATCTCCACCTTTCCTAAAGACTGCAGACATAACCCTCGTCAAAGCAACAATCCATTGAAAATGCTCCATATTCTTAGAATTAACAAATATTTCAAAAGGTCTTCGATGTTCTTGTTTGGTTCCTTCATTCATTAAAACATCATTGATGGTGATATAAAGAGCATGCTCTGTTACTGGAGTTTTTACTTTATAGGTTGAGCCTGTAATTTGATCAGGTCTGCTTAGTGGGTCACCTAACTGAAATACTTTAGCTGGTTGAGCTTCTTCCTCTATTGCCGACTCTTTATCGAGAACACTATAACCCACAATCTTTTTATTAATTTTTACTGCCATTTTTATTAACCCTTAGAATTTTCCGTAGTAACCTTCTTTTAAAGCATCATATAAATTTGCTGCTGAATGAGTTTCCCCATCATATTCAATCTCTTCATTTCCTTTTACTTCAATTTTGGCACCGTCATCTAAAGTAAATTCGTACGTTGTTTCTTCTAAGTCTTTTTCAGTTACTAAAACACCTTGAAACGCTTCGGGATTAAATCTAAATGTTGTACAGCCTTTAAGACCTTTTTCATAAGCATACAAATATATATTTTTAAAATCTTCATAATCATAGTCAGTAGGGACATTAATTGTTTTAGAAATTGAGCTATCAATCCATTTTTGAGAAGCAGCTTGTATATCAACATGAGCTTTTGCTTTAATTGTAGAAGAGTCAATAAAATATTCGGGTAATTTTTCATCTTCTTTGTCTGAGAATGGCATAGCTTTTTGATTTACAAGGTGGCGATATGCCAAAAGTTCAAAAGAAAATACATCTACTTTTTCTTTACTTTTTTTGCCTTCCCTAATTACATTACGGCTATAGTGATGAGCAAATGATGGTTCGATGCCGTTACTTGCGTTATTTGCTAATGATAAAGAGATCGTCCCGGTTGGAGCAATTGAGCTATGGTGAGTAAAACGAATACCAGATTCTGCAATCTCATCTTGAAGTTTTTTCGGGAATTGTTGCATATAGCGACTGTATCTTCCTAAAAGTACCTTGCCTTTTACTTTATCGCCAATTTTATGACCCTCTTCTTTCATTTCTGGCCGGATTGCTAGCATTTCGGCACTTACTTCAAACTCCTCATCCATTATTGGAGCCGCTCCTTTTTCTTTTGCCAATTCAATTCCAACTTCCCAGCCTACCTGAGCTAAAACCTTTGTTACTTCTTCCGTAAATTTAATTGATTTATCGTCCCCATAGACCATTTGCATCATACTTAGTGAGGAACCTAATCCTAAATAACCCATGCCATGACGACGCTTTCTGGCAATTTCAGCTCTCTGTTTTTCAAGAGGTAAGCCATTAATTTCAACAACATTATCAAGCATTCGGGTAAAAGTACTTATTACTTTTTTATATTTATTCCAGTCAAAAGATGCTTTATCAGTAAAGGGATGATCAACAAATTTTGTTAAATTAATTGACCCTAGAAGACATGCACCATAAGGAGGTAAGGGTTGTTCGCCACAAGGATTTGTAGCTCTAATATCTTCACAAAACCAATTATTATTCATTTCATTGACACGATCAACCAAAATAAATCCTGGTTCAGCATAATCATAAGTAGATGACATAATGATGTCCCAAACACGCTGAGCTTTAATTATCTTATAAACACGGCAAGCAACTTTTCCTGCATTACTCCCTTTTTTTTCAGTTAAATATTTTCCTTTTACAGGCCAATTTTTCCAAACTATTTTTTGAGGGTCTGTTAAATCTAACATGTCTTCTTTCACCTCTTTTTCTGTAACTGGGAAAGCAAGTTTCCAATCTGAATCCGATTTAACTGCTTCCATAAAATCTTTTGTGATTAAACAAGACAAGTTAAATTGTCTCAGGCGGCCATCTTCCCTTTTTGCTTTTATGAAATCGGTAACATCAGGGTGAGCAATATCAAATGTTGCCATTTGTGCGCCACGTCGACCACCAGCGCTGGAAACTGTAAAGCACATACGGTCATATATATCCATAAATGAAAGTGGGCCACTTGTGTAAGCACCTGCCCCTGCAACGAAAGCTCCTTTTGGTCTTAGGGTTGAATATTCGTATCCAATTCCACACCCTGCCTTTAAAGTTAGTCCAGCTTCATGGACTTTATCGAGTATATCAGTCATGCTATCTTCGATTACTCCTGAAACAGTACAATTGATAGTACTTGTTGCTGGTTTGTGATCCAGTGCACCAGCATTAGATGTAATACGTCCTGCAGGAATTGCTCCATTCTGTAGGGCCCATAAGAATTCTTTGTGCCATAATTCTCTATTATTAGGTTCTTCTACATCCGCTAAAGCTTTAGCCACTCTTGCATAAGTTCCATTGATATCTTTATCAATAAAATCACCTTTTTTTGATTTTAATCTATATTTTTTATCCCAAATATCTTCTGAGACAGATTGAAAAGGTATTTTTTTGTCTTCAGGGTCTTCCTGTGAAGACTCTGATGGAACTGCGTTGAGCATTTATTTCCCCTATTTTTGCTATTTGAAGCACTATTTATTGAAAAAAGGCTTTATAAATAAAACCACTACATATTGTGCTAATGAAAAAAATTTTAACATCTGATTGTGTTTGGTCAAGAGTTATTTTGATAAAATACTATAAATTTTTAAATTAATTGTATACAAACATTATGTAAGCCATATTTAACAATTGATTGGTAAAAAATAAAAAATATAAATTAATTTCACATTGTGAGAAAATTACAACATGTACTTTTTTATTTATGAAATTGTAATTATCTGTCTTATACCTTTTGCTCTGGTAAAACTTTTTTATCGAGCACTAATCAACCCTATTCATTTGCGAAATTTAAATGAACGTTTTGCTTTATATACAAAAAAAAGAAGCTCTATATGGAAATCTAGGCAAACGGTTTGGTTCCATTGTGTTTCTGTTGGTGAGACCAAGGCGATAATCAATCTTATTAAAATTTTATTAAATCAATACCCCAAGACATATTTTCTTATTAGTCACGGGACTTTAACAGGGCGAAAGACTAAATTACCTAATAACTCAAGAATCCATCGAACTTTTTTACCTTACGATACCAAAGGAGCTAGTAAAAGGTTTTTATCTTTTTATCAGCCTAAAGTGGGCTTAATTCTTGAAACAGAATTATGGTTTAACTTAATAAACCAATGTAGTTTAAATAATATTCCGCTTCATTTGATTAATGCCCGACTGTCAAAAAAATCTTTAAAAAAATATTTACCTTTTAAAAAATTTATTAACCCCGCATTATCACAGTTAGAATCAATTTATGTAAGAGCTAAAGAAGACGTGATTAATTTTAGTGAGCTTACAAAAGCAAATATCAAAATAATGGAAAATATTAAGTTTGATTCGAGACCTCCTGAAGGAACACGAAAGAAAATTAATCAATTAAAAAAACAATTAAAAGTTTCAAACCATTTTATTTTGGTAGCAGGAAGCACAAGATCTGGCGAAGAAAAAATTCTTCTAAAACTTGTTGAAAAATTAAATTATAAAAAATTAATTTTAGTAATAGTACCTAGACATCCAGAACGATTTGATGAAGTTGAAAATTTTTTCCAATTACAGAAGTTACCAATTGTGAAAATAAGTAAGTTGGAAGAGATAGTAAACACACCAAAATATATCCTTGGTGACACAATGGGAGACCTTTATGAGCTTTATGGGTTGGCAACTTTAGCTATTATTGGAGGCAGTATTTTAGATTACGGCGGTCAGAACCCTATTGAACCCATGAGTTTGAATATACAAACTGCTATTGGCCCATCAATTTATAATTTTAAAGAGATGGTTAATGTTGCTGAAAAGCATAACGCAATTTATAGATTCAAAAATATAAGTGAATTAGAGAAAATTATAAAAAATTTAATAAATAAGGGGAAAGTAAATCAGGACATACTTAAGAATGCTCGGCAATATATAAGAAAATCATCAGGAGGGACTGATAAGATTGTCAGATTAATCAATCAATATCTTTAATTAATGGAGCAACTTTCTTAAAAGTCTCATTTTCAGAATTTTTTAGCCACTCGAATACTACTGACTCAGTATTGGTAATAACACAGCCCACCTCTCGCAGCCTGTTCAAAGCATTTTGTTTATTTGAAATATTTCTTGAAACTATTGCGTCTTCTATAATAAATACTTCTTTGCCTGATTTGATTAAGCCAAGTGCTGTTTGTAAAACGCAAATATGCGCTTCCATCCCTATTAGAAATATTTGAGGACGTGTTTTAATTAAATACCTTAGAAAAATTGGCTCGTCTGTGCATGCAAAAACATTTTTTTCAACAAACTTTGCTTCAGATAAGAAGGGCATCATTGAGCTTAATGTGTGACCTAGACCTTTTGGATATTGCTCAGTACAAATTTGTGAAATATTTAACTCATTAGCTACTGTTATTAATAGTTCACAACGCTTAATAATTTTATTTATTACCTCTTTTGGCATTGCTGTTGACAATTTTTCTTGCATATCAATTATGACTAATTGGCTTTTATCTGAAAGAGCAATCATATTTATTTAGCTTGCCATTAAATATTGATTAATTTCATCTAAATCTGCAATAGATAACATTCCGACTGATAATTTTAGATTTATAAAATTCATTATGTAATTATAACGCGATTCCAATATATTCAATTTAGCATTAAATAATATTTGTTGCGCATCCAAAACTTCAACACTATTTCTTAATCCTTCCTGAAAGCCTAATTGGGTTGATTCCAATTGCAGTTCTGATGCTTTCATGGCTTGTTGGTAAGCTTTTATCTCAGCGAAATTAGTTTGAATACTTAAATAATAATCTCTTACCTTAAGCTCAATTTCCTTTCTGAGGTAATCTTCATCTTGCTCTAATTTACTCTTAAGCAAGACAGCTTCTCTAACTCTTGAACTTGTCATTCCTCCTGCAAAAATTGGAATACTAATTTCCACACCAATAGCATCTGAATAGCTTCTAATACCTTCATTATTAGTTGAGCCATAAGGAAATCCACCTTTGTCCCAATTTCGTGATCGAGAGGCAATAGCATCTATAGTTGGGTAATGACCCGAACGTCTAGAATCAATTTCGCTTTCTGCAATTTTAATTTCATCTTTTTTTATTTGAAGCTCTAGATTATTTTCTTGGGCTATCGTAATCCAATCATCTGCTAAATTATTAATTTCTGTAAATGTAATGAGTGGATTTAGTGGCGTCAGTTTGCCCGGTAATTTGCCAGTAATTATTTGTATTTCTCTTTTTTTAATTTTTAACTTTTGTACGGCACTAATTTGCTGTGCCTGAATGAGAGCTTCTTTTGTTTTTGCTTCATTTATATCAGTAACCGAGATAAGTCCAGCCTCAAATTGTGCCTCAGCTTTAGATAATTGCTCTTGAATAGCTGCACGTTGGAATTGAAAAAGATTTACCTGATCTTTTGCTAGCAATGTTTCAAAATAAGCTTTGGAAATTCGAAAAATTAAATCTTGCTGTGTTTTAATAAGTTGCTTATCAGAAAGACTAGTTTGGGTTAAGATTTTTTTATATTCCGCATAGGCAGAATAGTTAAATAAAGGCTGTTTGAGTGTTACTCCATAATCATATGTTTCATAATTTGCTTTCTTTCCTGACAATAAGTCGTTGTTTGGCAGAGAAGAAGTTAAAAATTTTCTTTCTTTATTTTGTCTATCAAAACTTGCATTCATAGTAATGCTTGGCAGGAACAAAGATTTTCCTTGTTTAACTAATTCTTGTGCTGCTTTATTTTGAAAGCGAGCAGAAGAGAGTAAGGAGTCATTTCTTAGGGCTTCTTCATAGAGTGTAATCAAATCTATGGTTTCTTGAGCATAAGTAATTGGGCTGAATAGCCCAATAGCAGTAAATATAGCTAATAAAAGTCGCTGTAATAAAATTTTAATATTAAAAATGATTTCTATTTTTTTTAAAAACATAAACTTATTTAGTAATTTTTTTGAAATTATTAGAGCAAATATTTTTAATAAGGTTCGTCTTCATAATGTAAATTATATATTAGAGGGGCAAACTAATTATGACTATTTTCCATCTACTCTTTATTATCATATAGATTTGCTTGCACATTTACTGATATTCGAATAATCTATAAAGCTACTGCTAGGGGTCTATTAAATTAAAAAATAGTGAGAAATACCCTTCGAACCTGATGTGGGTAATGCCGCCGTAAGGAAAGCATTTTTAATGCTCCTTACGTTCAAATAGGAGTTCTAAATGAATGCAACAGATAAAGCGCTAAAAAAAAATATAGATCAATTTATAGGTAAAGATGCTCAGCTTGACGACGACGCGTTAAAGTCATTCGCTAATTCAAAAAAAATTTATATTCAAGGATCAACCCCAGACATCCAAGTTCCTTTTAGGGAGATTAGTATTTCAGATACACCATCCGAATTTGGTGCAGAGAAGAATGCGCCTGTCTTAGTATATGATACATCAGGTCCTTATACTGATCCGAAATATAATATTAATATCCAGGATGGCTTACCCCCTTTAAAAACAAAATGGATTGAAGATCGTCAAGATACTGAGATATTAGATGGCCCCACATCAGCTTATGGCCAACAAAGAAAAATGGATCCTGAACTAGAAAAAATGCGGTTTAATCTTCTGCGTAAACCAAGAAGAGCAAAACCAGGTAAAAATGTTTCCCAAATGCATTATGCTAAAAAAGGAATTATTACACCAGAGATGGAATATATTGCCATCAGAGAAAATCAGAGAAGAGAGGGATTGTCAGATGTAATCCAAACTCAGCATCCAGGACAAAACCACGGTGCTCAAATTCCAAACAAAATTACACCTGAATTTGTGAGGGATGAAGTGGCTAAAGGCCGAGCAATAATTCCTGCTAATATTAATCATCCAGAAACCGAACCTATGATTATTGGACGCAATTTTTTAGTTAAGATAAATGCTAATATTGGTAACTCAGCATTAGGTTCAAGTATCAGTGAAGAAGTTGAAAAAATGGTTTGGGGAACTCGATGGGGGGCTGATAATGTTATGGACCTTTCAACTGGAAAAAATATTCACGAAACTCGCGAATGGATTATAAGAAATAGCCCAGTCCCTATTGGTACGGTTCCTATTTATCAGGCATTAGAAAAAGTTAATGGCAAAGCTGAAGATTTAACATGGGAAATATTTAAAGACACTCTTATTGAGCAAGCGGAGCAGGGAGTTGATTATTTTACTATTCATGCCGGCGTTAAATTAGCTTATATCCCAATGACAGCAAAAAGAATGACCGGTATTGTAAGTCGGGGCGGTTCTATTATGGCTAGTTGGTGTCTTGCTCATCACGAAGAATCATTCTTGTATACCCATTTTGAGGAAATATGTGAAATTATGAAAGCTTATGATGTTAGCTTTAGCTTGGGGGATGGCCTCCGTCCGGGATCAATTTATGATGCTAATGATGAAGCACAATTTGCTGAATTGAAAACCTTAGGTGAGTTAACTAAGATTGCTTGGAAGCATGATGTTCAAGTTATGATTGAGGGGCCGGGGCATGTTCCTATGCATCTCATAAAAGAGAATATGGATCTTCAATTAGAGCATTGTGATGAAGCTCCTTTCTATACATTAGGTCCTTTAACTACAGATATTGCCCCAGGTTATGATCATATTACTTCAGGAATTGGTGCTGCTATGATTGGGTGGTATGGATGCGCAATGCTTTGTTATGTTACACCAAAAGAACATTTAGGATTACCTGAAAAAGAAGATGTAAGAGTAGGAATTATAACTTATAAGATTGCTGCTCATGCAGCAGATTTAGCTAAAGGCCATCCTGGAGCTCAAATTCGTGACAATGCTTTATCTAAGGCACGTTTTGAATTTAGATGGAATGATCAATTTAATCTTGGACTTGATCCAGAAAAAGCAAAAGAATTTCATGATGAAACACTCCCACAAGAGGGCGCTAAGCAAGCACATTTTTGTTCAATGTGTGGACCTCATTTTTGTTCAATGAAAATTTCACAGGATGTTAGAGACTATGCAAACAAAAAAGGGGTGACAGAGCAAGAGGCACTTCAAAAAGGAATGGAAGAAAAATCGATTGAATTTGTTAAAAAAGGCTCAAAAGTCTATCAAAAAGTGTAATTAAATAATGGACTTTTATCTTTTATGGGTTGCATTTTTATTAGGTATTATTGAGGGCGTAACAGAATTTTTGCCCGTAAGTTCGACGGGCCATCTAATAGTAGGCGCAGAGCTTTTAGGTTTTACAGAACCTTCTAGTAAGGTATTTGAGATATTTATCCAACTAGGTGCTATTTTTGCCGTAGTAGTTGAATATCGAAAAAAGATTTTAGATACTTTTATTGGTATAAAAACTGATAGAACTGCTCAAGACTTTACAAAAAATTTACTCATCGCTTTTATCCCGGCAGCAATATTAGGATTTTTTTTTCATAGTCTGATTAAGCTTTATTTGTTTAACCCAATAGTTGTTGGAATTGCATTAGTAGTTGGTGGGATTCTTATGATTATTATTGAAAAAAGATTACCAGATAGGCCTAAAGTTGATATTGATAAGATCAGCAATAAACAAGCATTGATAGTTGGACTGGCACAATGCTTTTCTTTAATTCCAGGAATATCTAGAGCTGCTTCAACAATTATGGGCGGACTTATAGGTGGGTTAGATAGAAAAACTGCAACAGAATTTTCATTTTTTTTAGCCATTCCAATTATTTTTGCTGCTTCTATTTTTGATTTATCTTCAAATATAGATATTTTAAGTAAAAGTGATATACCAGTATTCTTAGTAGGTTTTATAACTGCATTCTTAAGTGCTTATTTAATTATTAAAATTTTTATTTGGTTTGTAGCGAACAATACATTTATTGTATTCGGTTGGTATAGAATTATTGTCGGTTTTCTTACTATTTATTATTTTCTTTAAATATCTTAATGAAAGATTATAAAAATTTAATACCAATTTTAAAGAAAATCGAAAAACTTTCTGAAAAAAAGCCAATGCCTATTAAAAAAGCTCTTGCAGAACTAGATCACTTTGGCTTTTCTTTGATTGCATTAATCTTAGTACTTCCATTTATGCAACCATTCCCAGTAGGACCTCTAAGTGTTATTGGAGGATTAACTATTGCAGCTTTAGGTATCCAGCTTTTAAAAAGAAAGCCCTTTCCAGTCTTACCTAAAAGGCTTCTGGTCATTACTCCAAGTAATAAAAGTTGGAAATGGATTACAAAGGTTTGTATTTTCATAATTTATTGGGCAAAAAAAATTACTAGGCCTAGATTGCTATATTTTGTTTCAAATGAAACAGGAACTAAATTTGAAGGCGGGATTTTTATTATAGGTGGCTTATTAATGGCAATACCTTTTGCAATGTTACTACCATTAAATAATTTTTTCCCCGGATTAGCAATATTATTTGCCACAATTGCACAATTTGAAAAAGATGGGATTTTTATTGTACTTGCAATTTTTTGGATAATATTCTCAATTCTATATTTTAGTTTATTTGTTTATGGATTATATTATCTTGGCTCAGAAGGTATGCAGCATTTACCAGAATGGGCTCTTCAGTTCAGCCAATGAGTTTAATTTCAGATCAACTTATTCCGTGGCAAAAAAAGTTCGGCCGGAATAATTTGCCTTGGCAAGAAACAAAGAATCCATACCTTATATGGATTTCTGAAGTTATGTTGCAACAAACTCAAGTTAAAACAGTATTACCGTACTATCGAAAATTTATAACAACCTTCCCAAATGTAAAAAGTTTGGCATTAGCTGATGATGATGATGTTATGCAGTTATGGAGTGGGCTAGGTTATTATGCGAGGGCAAGAAATTTGCATGAAAGTGCAAAAATAATTCATAGTAAATTCCAAGATAAATTTCCAACAAAACTCATTGATTTATTATCTCTTCCGGGAATAGGGCGATCCACCGCAGGTGCAATTTGCTCTCTTGCATTAAATCAAAAAACACCAATATTAGATAGTAACGTTAAACGAGTTTTCACCCGACTTTATGGAATTAAAGATTGGGCAGGTGTTATATCCGTTGAGAAAAAATTATGGGCTATGGCAGAAAAAAATCTCCCTGAAAGTAAATTTGGAAATTATAACCAAGCTCTTATGGATTTAGGAGCAACAATCTGTGTTAAAAAAGAACCAATGTGTTCACAATGCCCTATCAATGATAGTTGTAAAAGTTTTTTGCACAAATGGACTAATATTATTCCAGCGCCAAAACCAAAAAAAGATAAATTAACTAAGGCATCTTATTTTTATATTGTCCAAAGTAAATCAAAATTTTTATTTATTAAGAAACCAAGAAAAGGAATATGGGGCGGACTTTGGTCATTTCTAGAATCTAAAGAGGAGTTAGATATTAAACAATGGTTATCTAATAATCTTAAAATTAATAATTGCAGATTATTACAAAATGGAGTTATAACTTCAGTTTTTACCCATTACAGACTTCAAATGCATTATCAGCATATAGAAGTAAAAAATTTAAGAACTAAAGAAAATTTATCAGGGGGTTCGTGGCATGATAAAGATAAAATTGAAGGTGGCGCATATCCTGCACCAGTAAAAAAAATAATAAGAATATTATTACAAGATTAATAAATTTAATAAATTATTTATTTTAGGGGTTGCGAGTAGCCTAATTACAAGGCATGATTCGAATTAATTTATAAATTAATAGTAAGGAACAAAGTTATGAAAAAGTTTTTTGATCCTGTTGCAAGGATTCTTTTATCATTGATATTTTTTATCTCAGTTTTATTTATCTTGAGCAATATAATGAGCACTCCTAATGGCTATGGTAATTACCAAGATATGCTGGGGGCTAGAGGGTTGCCAGGTATTTTTGCTCCATTAAGTATTTTAATCCAACTGGTTGCTGGGTTTACTTTAATTATTGGATATAAAATAAAAATTACAGCATACGTACTAGCTGCTTACTCATTTATTTGGGCTATAGTATATTTATTGAATGCATTTTCAGGACAGCCACATTTATTATTAATGTCACTCCAGTATTTAACTATTACTGGTGGACTTTTCTATATGGGAGTTCATCCAGCTACTGGATATAGTATTGATAATTTGAAAAAATAAAGCTATTTTGACAGCTTTATTTTATTCCCATTCTAGTTGTGGGTATATTTGATTTATATTTCTAGCATTTTGAACATCAAATAATTCCCACTTTCCTGCTTCGGACTGAGCTACGGTTTCTATAGCTTCTTGAAGGCCTAGATCTTCTTCAATTGCTCCTCTTATTCCGTCCCTCAAGACTACAAAATAATTTTTATGTTTCTTAAAAGCCGCTTCCCAGTTTTTTGTTGGCGTTCCGTGTCCTGGTATAACAAGCTTAATGTTTAGTGACATAAATTGGTCAAGAATATCAATAAAGCCATTTATATCTCCGTCAACTACTGGGGTTCGTTCAATAAATAATAAATCACCAGCCCAAAAGGTTCCAGTTGATAAGTCTTCAATAGTAATATCATTATTTGTATGAGCAGTGGAGTAGGCACTTATTTTTATTTTTCTTTCACCTAAATCTAAAATCATACTTTTATTAGTCTCAATTAAAATTGAAGGTGGAATTTGGATAGTTTTTTCAACTGGAATATTTAAATATTTAAGATTTAATTCTTCATAAAATTTTTTTCTAAGTTGCATGGCTTCTGGAAGTTTGCTGTGGCCTATGAATTTGGTATTTTTATCATTAAATGCGGCATTTCCATATATATGATCAAGATGAACATGGGTATTAATTACATATTTAATTGGTAAGGATGTCTTTTCTCGAATACTTGCTTTAAGTGATTTACCTATCGCTAAAGTTCCCCCAGTATCAATAACTGCAACGCTATTTTTACCAATAATGAAACCAATATTACCAATATCTCCTTGATAGCTTTCATCAACATCAAAATGTTTCCCTTGATGAACAAATATTCCTGGTGCTACTTCAACAATATCTACATGAGAAGAGCTTGCTAGAATATTTTGTGCTAAAAAAGTTAAAAAAAAGAGAAAAAGAGTTAGTTTTTTTTTCATTTTGTTAAATTGGCGCTATGATTACATTAACTTTATTTTACCCTATTTAATTATGAGTAGTTCTACAAAAAAATATACTAATGTTGCAATCGTTTTACATTGGCTAATTGCCATTGGCATTTTCTTTATGTTCTATCTTGGATGGTTTATGGAAGCTTTACCTAAAGAGGGAACAAAAGCTTTAAGTTATGACTTATTTGATTTAGGTTTATATACTTGGGAGTTAAACAAAGAAGCCACACCAAGAGCTTTTTATTTTAATCTTCATAAGTCTATTGGGCTTACAATATTTGCCCTTATAATTTTTAGAATTATTTGGCGATTGACTCATCGTCCACCGGCATTGATTGAAACAATGAAGTCCTGGGAAAAAAGATTAGCTACCGTCGTTCATCATGGACTTTATTTGCTAATGTTTTTAATACCTTTATCAGGGATTATTATGTCTATCGGAAGTAAATATGGGATTAAATGGTTTGGTATTAAAGTTATTCCTGGTATTGATGATTCTGGATTACGAGAGTTATTTCTTGAATTTCATAAAATTTTTGGGGTATTAATTCTATGTGTTTTATTTTTTCATATTATTGGAGCTCTGAAACATTCTTTCGTAGACAAGGATGGAACACTACGAAGAATGTGGTTTAGCAAGTAAATCTAGTATTATGTAGTGATAATTGTAATAATAAGTCATCATGCCTATCGATATTTTAACTATAACAAAACACGATCGTAATATTTTTCAAGGGAAATATATATATCCAGTTGTGTCAAGGAGAGCAGGCGGCTTATCTTTAGGAATTAATTTAAATACAAACAGTGCTTGTAATTGGCAGTGTATTTATTGTGAAGTTCCAAATTTAGTCAGAGGCAAACCAGAGCCTATTAATTTACAAGAACTAGAGAATGAGCTTGATTATTGGCTTGATCAAATTATTAATCAATCTTTTTTAAGTCAATATACTAAAAGTCAAACAGAGTTCAAAGATATAGCTTTCTCTGGGAATGGAGAGCCAACAGCGTCTAAACAGTTTAAGGATGTAGTTGGTATTTTAATTAAGAAGATTTCTGAATATAGATTAGATCAAAAAATAACAATTCGATTAATTACAAATGGTAGCTATATGTCTAACATTGTTATACAAGAATCATTATCATTAATAAGAAATATTAATCGTGAAATCTGGTTTAAAATAGATAGTGTGAATAAGGCTGACATAAGAACAGTCAACCAAGTTAATTTATCGTTAGTGACTATTAAAAAAAATCTTGAGGCTGCACTTAATAATAGTCCAACGATTATTCAAACATGCTTCTTTAAGTTAAATGAAAAATTACCCAGTTCAGAGTCATTAGGGGAATATATTAATTTTTTGAAACCATATGAGAATAAGATTAAGGGAATACATCTTTATAGTTTAGCTAGACTATCTGAACAGCCTAGTAAAAATAAATTAAGAAGACTTACAAAATCCGAATTAGAAGTTATTGCTAGTAAAATAAAAGTGTTAAAAATTCCAGTCTATATTTTTTCTTGAATATCATATGAAAAGTTTATTAATTATTTTTTTGAGTTTATTTCTCTTAACTGCTTGCCAAGAACAAAATGATGACTGGAGCTCTTACGGCAAAGACTTAACTAATCAACGCTTTTCGAAATTAGATCAAATAAATATTAAAAATGTAAAAGATTTAGAATTAGGTTGGCAATATCAAACAGGAATTAGTGCAACTTTTCAAGCTACTCCTATTGTCCATAAAGGTGTTATGTATGTATCTTTACCTTTCAATCATGTCATTGCTTTAGACGGAAAGACAGGCAAAGAATTGTGGCGTTATGAACATGATAGAAACCCTAACTGGAGAATGTGTTGTGGACCAACGAACCGTGGAGTAGCTGTCCATGGCGACCAGATTTTTTTTGGGACTGTTGATGCAAGATTAATTTCACTTGACATTAAAACTGGCGAAAAAATTTGGGATATTAATGTAGTAGAGGAGGTAGTTGAAACGGAATCTTTAACCTCCCTAAATGCATTAGATCCAAACCGAGATAAAATTATAAGTGGCGGAACGGGGGTTGGTATCTCTATGGCGCCTGTTGTTTATAAGAATAAAGTGATTATAGGAATTACGGGCGTTGGCTATGGTCTTCATATAGAAGAACAGGGGGACGACTCACCATTAGGCGCGGTAGTTGGAGTTGCTGGAAGTTTTGGAAGGCCCGGCTTTTTAGCGGCTTATGATATTTATTCTGGTAAGCAAATATGGCAATTTGATACAATTCCTGAACAAGGATGGGAGGGCAAGTTTACAAATTATACTGGCGATGGCGAAGTGCTTAATCGCGATACCTACCTTGAAAAAGAAGCGCTAGCGCAATATCCAGACTCTGCTAAATATGGTGGAGGTTCTGCATGGACAACTCCGGCTATTGATGAAATAACAAATACACTTTTCTTTGGAACTGGAAATCCTTCCCCACAGATGAGCGCAGAAACCAGGCCAGGAGATAATCTTTATACAGTTTCGTTAGTAGCTTTAGATGCCGATACAGGTAAATTAAAATGGTTTTATCAGCAAGTACCCCATGATACATGGGGATATGATGTTGCTAGCCCTCCTTTATTATTTAATACTATTAATGATGGCAAGGTAATACCTGCAGTTGGCCAAGCTGGGAAAACAGGGTGGTTCTATATACATAACAGAAATAGTGGCGAGCTTTTACTTAAATCAGAAGCATTTGTCCCACAAAATAATTTATTTGCTAAAGCAACTCTAGAAGGAACTGTGATTTATCCAGCTATTCTAGGGGGATCAAATTGGTCACCGGTGAGCATGAACTTAGATCATCATTTAGTATATGTTTCTGGTATTCATGCCCCTATTAAATATACTTTGCATGAAAAAAAATCTAACAATAAAGTAATTAAATATACTAGCTCTGAACCTTCTGACGATCCTCAATGGGGATTATTATCAGCTATAAATGTATCAACTGGTAAAATCAAATGGCAACATACAACAGAACAACCTCTTTTAGGAGGATCTGTGGCAACAAAAGGAAATTTAGTTTTTTTAGGTGAAGGTAATGGAGACTTTAATGCTTTTAATGCAATAACTGGGGAGTTGCTTTGGCAAACAAATATAGATGCAGGAGTGAATGCCCCACCAATTACTTATATGATTAATAATAAACAATATGTTGCCGTTGTAGCTGGAGGAAATAAAATTATGGGTTACAAGCAAGGAGATTATATAAGTGTGTATCATCTTCCAGAATAAATTTTTCAAAAATTTGTATCAACCCAGTGATGAATTATTATTAATTAAGGATAATTTTTGAATATTACAGTCGTTGGAATTGGTTATGTAGGTTTAGCGAATGCAATTTTGCTCGCACAAAATCATAGTGTTACATTAATTGATATAGTTTCAGACAAAGTTAATTTAATAAATGAAAGAAAATCTCCTATGCAAGATCCATATATTACTCAATATTTGGAGTCAGTTAAATTAGACATGCATGCAACAATGGATCAAGACATTGCATATAAAGATGCTGAGTTAGTTATTGTAGCCACTCCTACGGATTATGACCCGGCTACAAACTTTTTTAATACAAAGTCAATTGAAGAGTCAATAGATAAAATACTTAAAATAAATAAAAAAGCACTAATTTTAATAAAATCAACAGTGCCTGTTGGGTATACGGAAAGTTTAAGGCAAAAATTTCAAATACAGCATATTATTTTTTCTCCAGAATTTTTAAGAGAAGGGCAAGCGCTATATGACTGCCTTTATCCTTCAAGAATTATCATAAGCAATAAGGAAGATGAAGGAAAGAGACTAGCAAAATTATTTATGGAGGGAGCAATTAAGAAAGACATACCAATTTTGTATACAGATTCAACTGAAGCAGAGGCAATTAAGCTTTTCTCAAATACATATTTAGCGATGCGGGTTACTTTCTTTAATGAATTAGATAGTTTCGCTGTAAAACATGAGCTAAATACAAAGCAAATAATTGATGGGATTAGTTTGGATCCAAGAATAGGTGATCATTATAATAATCCTTCTTTTGGTTATGGTGGCTATTGTTTGCCAAAAGATACAAAGCAATTGCTAGCAAATTATAAAGATATTCCTAATAATATTATGCAAGCAATAGTTGATAGCAATGAAACTAGAAAAGAATTTCTTGTGGAAGAGATAATAAATACGAAAGCTAAAGTTGTTGGTATTTATCGTTTAATCATGAAAAGTAATTCTGATAATTATAGAGAATCAGCAATTTTAGGAATTATAGAAAGATTGAAAGAAAAAAATGTAGAAATACTTATTTATGAGCCTCAAATTAATCAGGATAGATTAGAGGACATAGTAATTGTTAAAGAATTAAAAGAATTTATGAGTAAGTCTGAAATAATAATTGCCAATCGATATCACCCTGAATTAGAAAAAGTAAAAGACAAAGTTTATTCAAGAGATATTAGTAATAAGGATTAAGTTTATGCAAATAAGAGACACTAAAGAAATTTATCAGCAATTAAAAAAAGCAAGAATTAAAATACTAGTACCTTTAATATTCTCAACCATCACCTCCTATTTTTGCTTTATTTGGGTGATTGCCTTCAACTCAAAGTTTTTTGGTACATTAATATTTGATACAAATATTTCAATTGGTATTTTTTTAGGCTTTCTATTAATCCTCTTAATATTCCTAATAACGTTAATATATGTTTATCTTGCTAACAAAATTCTTGAGCCTTTAATAAACAAGATTCAAAAAAATGCATAAATTAATACTCTTATTAGGACTTTTATTTTCTAATTTATTGTTTGCTAGTACTGTTGATGGAGAACCAAACTACACAGCAGTTATTATGTTTGTCTTATTTGTTGGAGTAACGCTGTTTATTACTTATTGGGCATCAAAAAAAACTCACACGGCGAAAAGTTTCTATACTGCAGGTGGAGATATTACAGGACTTCAAAATGGTCTTGCAATATCAGGTGATTTTATGTCAGCAGCATCTTTTCTTGGTATTTCTGGCTTAGTCTATTTGTCAGGATTTGACGGTCTTATTTATTCGATTGGATTTTTAATTGGGTGGCCCATCATTTTATTATTAATCGCTGAGCCACTTCGTAACTTAGGTAAATATAGCTTTTCTGACGTTGTTTCTTTTAGGCTCAAACAAAAACCCATCAGAATACTTGCTGCTTGTGGCTCATTGTCGACTGTAATTTTATATTTAATAGCTCAAATGGTTGGCGCTGGAAAGCTTATAGAAATTCTATTTGGTTTGCCTTATTATTCAGCTGTTATGATTGTTGGTGGGCTAATGATTTCATATGTCACTTTTGGTGGAATGCTTGCAACGACCTGGGTACAAATAATTAAGGCTGTTCTTTTGTTGTCTGGGGCAACGCTTATGGCATTCCTTGTTCTATATCAATTTGAATTTAATATTAACCAATTCTTTTCTGAAGCCGTTAATATTCATAGCAAAGGTAAAAATATCATGGCTCCTGGTGGATTAATTTCTGACCCAGTGTCAGCTATATCATTAGGTCTTGCTCTAATGTTTGGTACTGCAGGACTTCCACATATATTGATGCGATTCTTTACTGTTCCAGACGCAGTAGAAGCAAGAAAATCAGTAGTTTATGCAACAGGATTTATTGGTTATTTTTACATATTAACTTTCATTATTGGCTTTGGGGCTATTGTTCTAGTTTCTAATAATCCAGAATATTTAAATGATTCTGGTGCGTTAATTGGAAATAATAATATGGCAGCTATTCATCTTTCACACGCAGTTGGGGGAGACATTTTACTCGGATTTATTTCGGCAGTTGCCTTCGCAACTATTTTAGCAGTTGTTTCTGGATTAACACTTGCAGGGGCTTCTGCAATATCTCATGATCTTTATGCTAATGCATTCCTAACAGGGAAAAATAACGAAAAAATGGAAATGAAAGTTTCGAAGCTCGCAACAATATTCTTAGGTGTTCTTGCAGTGTTCCTAGGTATTCTTTTTGAGGAGCAAAATGTTGCATTTATGGTTGGCCTAGCATTTGCTATTGCAGCGACTACAAATTTTCCAATATTAATTCTTTCTATCTATTGGAAAAATCTTACTACAAGGGGAGCAGTTATTGGCGGTTCTGCTGGATTATTGATTGCAATACTTTTAGTAATACTGGGCCCAGTTGTATGGGTAGATATTTTTGGTAATAATGAAGCAATCTTTCCATACAAGTACCCAGCCTTATTTTCTATGATAGTTACATTTATTGGGATATGGTTCTTTTCAAAAACTGATAAAACAAAAACTTCTATAGTGGAGAAAAAATTATTTGAATCACAATATTTTAGATCACAAACTGGAGTAGGTATTGATAAATCTAATGCTCATTAGTTATGACTTTTTATAAATATCATATTTTCTTTTGCTTAAATCAAAGAGAAGATGGGGAGCAGTGTTGTATGAACTTTAATGCTGAACCAATGTTTAATTACATGAAAAAGAAGATTAAGTCATTAAATCTTAATGGCCCTAATAAAGTACGTGTAAATCGGGGTGGGTGCTTTGATCGTTGCCATGAAGGACCTTTAATGGTCATTTACCCTGAAGGAGTTTGGTATCGATATATAGATCAAGAAGACGTCGATGAAATTATAGAAGAACACTTACTTAAAGGAGTAATTGTGAGTCGACTAAGGATTTAGTTTATTGTTAACATACTTAATAAATTCCAATTCTTGAACCTTAGAGAATTTATTAATAGCATTTCTCTTTTTTTCACTCCAAATACTATTTGGAAAATGATTGTCAGAAAAGTATCTAGGAATAATGTGCCAATGTAAGTGGGGAGTAATATTACCAAGCGAAGCTAAATTAATTTTGTCAGGCTGTAAATATTCTTTTATAATTTTTTCAGTCTGAAAAATTACACCCATAAATTCATTACGAGTTTCTTCATCTAAATCTGCCATTTCTTTAACATGATTAATTAAATCAACTCTACAATAGCCCCGATAATTTTGATCATTAATTAATACAATACGAAGTAAATTATTTGCCCAAATAATAGGGTATTTTTGAGAAGAGCATAGAGTACAATTATCAGAATTAAGAGATTTCAAGCATTCGATCCAATGCTAGTTTTGCTAATTTTGCTTCTTTTTTAGGAACACTAATAATATTAACTGGGTTATCTTTGATGATATTTTCTAAGGTCCAGGACAGATGTTGGGGATCTATTCTTGCCATAGTTGAGCATTCACAAACTACATGAGACATAAACTGTACCAATTTTCCTTCAGGTTTCATTTCATTGGCCAATCTATTAACAAGATTTAGTTCAGTACCAACCAACCATTTAGTATTTGGTTTGGCTTTCGTAATTGTATTAAGAATAAATTCAGTAGACCCAACATAATCAGAGTTCTGACAGACTTCAAATGGTGACTCAGGATGTGAGATTACAAAACCTTCAGGGTGAATTTCTCTGAATTTTTCAATATGCTGTAGTCTAAACATTTGATGAACTGCACAGTGCCCTTTCCATAATAAAACTTTTGATTCAAGTATTTGTTTTTCTGTTAACCCACCAAGTGGTAGATCAGGATCCCATACAGGCATATCCTCTATGGCAATTCCCATTTTATGTCCTGTCCATCTTCCTAAATTTTGATCTGGAAAGAATAAGACTTTCTCCCTTTTTTTAAAAGCCCAATCAAGCACACTCGGTGCATTTGTTGATGTACATACGATACCATTATGTTCACCACAAAAAGCTTTAAGGTCTGCAGCTGAATTAATATAAGTAATTGGTGTAATAGTTTTATCAAAATCTAAAACTTTAGAAAGTTCTCTGTAAGTTCTTTCTACCTTTGCTAAATTTGCCATATCAGCCATAGAGCATCCAGCTGAAAGATCTGGCAATACTGTAATTTGGTCTGATCTTGATAATATATTAGAAACTTCAGCCATAAAATGAACACCAAGGAAAACAATATATTTGGCATCTAGATTCTGGACGTACTGTGCTAGCTTAAGAGAGTCCCCAGAATAATCCGCGTGTCTATAAACAGTTTCATTTTGATAGTGATGGCCTAAAATAACAATTCTATCACCTAAAGTTTTTTTGGCTTTAATAATCTTATCTTGGCAATCTTCATTCTTAAGACTTTCAAAAGAATTGAATTTGATTGTGGCTGTATTCATAATATATATTTTAACTTGCTAATAGCTTAATTTCATATAATTTTTCTAGGGCCTTAACGTTGGTCCAGGAAAATACTGTTTGCTTAGCTTCCTCTAACGTGACCCATTTAAAATCAATATGTTCCTTGGGGGAGAGAGTCACAGGTACTTTTTCTGGCAACTCTAAACCAAAAATATGTTCAGTATTGTAAGTAACACCTGGGCCATATCGGTATTGCCAATGAGAAAATATTTTATACTCATGACTTAAATTCCAATCTTGTAAGAGATAATTTTCGCAAATAATTCCAGTTTCTTCTAGTACTTCTCTTTTTGCAGTTTCTAATGGCGATTCACTCTGCTCTAAACTGCCAGTGACTGATTGCCAAAAATTAGCTTTATCCGCACGACTAAGTAATAATATATCAAGTTGTTTGGTATATATAACAACTAGTGCTGATATTGGAATTTTATAATGAGGTAGTTTCAAATTTTTGGAAGCTTGAAAATAGTAGTTTCTTGAATGCCTTCTATCTCTGAGATGGAAACTTTCGTAATTTTTTTAATTTCATGGATAAGGTCTTGAACAAGAACTTCTGGAGCTGAAGCGCCAGCTGTAATTCCTATATTTTTTTTATTTTTTAGCCATTTAGATTGAAATTGTGTCATATCATCTATAAGCACGGCATCTATATCTTTATCTTTGACCATATCCAAAAGTCTATTTGAATTCGAACTATTTTTTGATCCAACAACAAAAACAAGGTCATGTTTCCCAATCATTCGTTTAACAGCCTCTTGTCTATTCTGTGTTGCGTAACATATATCATTACTTTTTGGCCCAACAATTAATGGGTATTTTACTATTAATGCATCAATTATTTTCTTAGTATCATCAATAGATAAAGTGGTTTGACTTACATAGCTAAGTTTATTGGGATTCGAAACTTTTAATTTATTAACATCTTCTATGCTTTCAACTAAAAAGATTTGACTGGTTAAAGAATTTTGTTCAATTTGCCCCATTGTGCCTTCTACTTCGGGGTGTCCTTTGTGCCCAATCATGATAATTGTATATTTATCATTACTTAATTTATTGACTTCACGATGCACTTTAGTTACTAATGGACACGTCGCATCTATTGAAATAAGATTAAATTTATCAGATTCTTTTACTACTGCCTTAGATACACCATGAGCACTAAATATAACATGACTTGATTTTGGGATTTCTTTTAAGCTTTCAACAAAAATTACACCTTTTTCCTTTAGCCCCTTAATTACAAATTTATTATGAACAACTTCATGATGAACATATATTGGAGCTCCATACTTTTCTAATGTTTTTTCTACGATTAATATTGCTCTTTCGACTCCCGCACAAAACCCCCTGGGGTTAGCTAACGATATATTAATCATCTCTTTTGACATAATAATTTAAGGTAGTAGTTGCTCACCATTAATTAATTCAGCAAAATCTTCACGACATCTTATTAGATGTAATTTATTATCATCAACAAGTATTTCTGAAGCTTTAGGGCGAGAATTATAGTTTGAACTCATTGACATTCCATATGCCCCTGCATCTAAAATGGCTAGTATATTACCTTCTTCTGCAGATATTAAACGATCTTTACCAAGAAAGTCACCGGTTTCACATACAGGACCAACAATATCATAGTATTTTTTTTCAGAGTTAGTTGGAGATAAATTTATAATTTCATGAAAAGCACCATAGAGTGCCGGCCTCATTAAATCATTCATAGCAGCGTTAATAATTATAAAATTTTTCTCTAAATTATTTTTTATATATTCTACTTCTGCTAATAAAAGACCAGCTTTACCAATTAATGCTCGACCAGGCTCAAAAATAATTTTAAGGTCACGGCCTTTAAGAATATTTTTCACAGTTTTAGCATAATCAGCAAAAGTAGGGGGCATCTCATCAGAGTATTGAATACCAATCCCACCCCCAATATCAATATGCTCTATTGAGATACCAATTGAGTTAAGGTGATCTAGTAGTGTAAGAAGTTTTTTTATTGAATCTTCAAAAGGATGCAATTCTGTTATTTGAGACCCAATATGACAATCAATGCCTTTAATCTTAATTGAATCGAGGTCTTTGGCAATTTTATACATTGAGATTGCATTCTGTTCATCAACACCAAATTTATTATCTTTTAGTCCAGTTGAAATATAGGGATGTGTTTTAGGGTCAACATCTGGATTTACTCTAATTGATATACTGGCCACTTTGCTTAACTTTTTTGCAATACTTTGAATGCGATGAAGTTCTGCTTCAGATTCAACATTAAATGTAAGAATATCATGCTTAATAGCTAATTCAATGTCTTCTTTAGATTTTCCAACACCTGAAAAAACAACTTTTTTTGGATCCCCTTCTGCAGCAATGACTCTTCGAAGTTCTCCCGAAGACACAATATCAAAGCCAGCCCCATTTTTTGCAAGCAAATTCAAAATAGCTATATTAGGATTAGCTTTAACCGCAAAACAAATGAGGTGGCTTATATCATTAAATTGATTTTTAAAATCTAAGTAATTATCAAGAATAATTTTTTTAGAGTAGATATATGAAGGAGTACCAAATTCTTTAGCAATATTTTCAACGAGAAGATTCTCAATATAGAATTTTCCATCTTTTAATTTTAAAATAGATTCAGTCATTTTTAGATTTAAGCTATCTCTGATTTTTGAACTGGAAAAATATAATCATAAATCATTGCCTGGGGATACCTTTCTTCAGGTATATAAAGTTCGCCTTTTGTACCACAACTATTTAATAGTAGTGAGATAGATAGCAAATAAAAAATATAGTATATTTTCATAATTAGTTCCTTTGTTTTCTTATTTTATCATTAATAAAAATTATTTTTTTGGGTTTAATTGAAGAAGTTTATTTGTAACAAGAGCATTAACTAAACCAAAAATGAATGCTGAGAGTATAAAAATTGGTAAAAGATAAAATATTCCATTATGTGGAATTATCCAGAGCCTTACGATAACAAATTGACCGATGATATGTGCTAATGAAGCAATCAAGCTAAAACTAATAAGACTAAAATATTTTGGATTTAAGTTTCTAAAAATTATAAGAGAAAGAAGGCTAAGTAGGGCCCCACTTAAACTTAGAAAAAAAGTGGGACTTAAAAATGATCCTAAGATAATACTTGTTACGAAAACTCTAATAATTGAGACCCATATCCCCATTCTTAAATCAAATTTAAATATAGTATATAAAATTATAATATTTGCTATTCCAGGCTTCACACCAGGTATAGGGCTGGGGAAAAAAAATTCGACTAGCGATAATGCAATTGCTATAGCAGATAGCTTAGCAATCTGATGATCTCTATCAGAAATATTAATAGTTGATAGAGTCATAATTTTTTTTATTGCCTAAAATAGAAATAGAAATCTTATTTGGAATACAAATAATTATTTGATTTGCTTTATTTATCCATCCTTGATGGATACAGTATTTCTTAGTACAAGGTGCTGAGACAAACCTAACTCTTCCATTATCAATAATTATTTTAGTATCTCCTTTTGCCCCATTAATTATTTTAGTTATTTTTTGATTTAGACTATAAGTTGCTAATATCTTATTATTTTTATATATCTCAAGGTATTCCCCTTGTGGGAGATTCCATAGAAATTTTGTACTAACAATAATTAAGGCACAGAATAAAATAATGATAAACCAGTCACCAGCTTTAATTGTATTAAAAAATTTTAATATTTCTTTTATCAATATCGTCTTCCCAATTTATTTCTTTATTTAAAGATTCACTTATAAGAATTGAGTCATCATTCATAATAATTAAAAAATATTTAATGTTTAGTTTTTTAGCCATAGTTGCTTTATTTTCTTTATCAATAATAAAAAGCGGTTTAGAAAAGACGTCTGAGAGAGCGCCTGAATCTTCAGCAGGAGGCAATAAAATGGTAGCTGACTGTGTTTTATTTTCAGGATAACCTGTTTTAGGATTGATTAAGTGAGAATACCTTTGATTATTAACCATAATATATCTTTGATAATCACCAGAAGTTCCAATAGCCCAACCAGGCTTAAGGGCAATCGTAGCTAGTACATTAGGCTTTCTAGGATTTTGGATGCCTACCACCCAATCACGCTTGCCATATTTACCAACAGCTAGAATGTTGCCGCCAATATTTATTAAAGCATTTTCAACATTATTCTCTTTAAGTATTTTTTTTGCTTGGTCTAACGCGTAGCCTTTTGCATAACCACCTAAATCTATTTGTACATTTTCATTATTACTTTTTAAAATACCATTCTCAATTCGTATTGATTGCATTGAAGGGTTAGATGATACTAACTCTTGAATAATTTTCTCATTTGGAATTTTTTTATGGTTGTAATCATTGGAGTGAAAGCCCCATAGCTTAATGAGCTTTCCTATAGATGGATTAAATAAATTTTGAGTTTGAGTTTCAAGGCGCTGAACATTGTTTAGAATAGTTAAAATTTCATTACTATCAATAGTTATAGATTTATTTTCAGAGATTGCAGTATTAATATCTGTAATAAGGCTTTTTTCCCAAGGATGAAGTAATTTATGTAGACGATGAAATTCAGTAAAAATTTCATTAGATACTTTTTCAGCATCAATCTTAGATTCACCATAAATCTTAATATCAATCAATGTTCCGAAGATAAAATCCTTACCTTGGTTAACCTTAGAATCACTACAGCCAATTAAAAGACCAATTAAAAAATATAAAAGTAGTCTATTTAAATGCATTAATAATATATGCTGCAGCTTTAAAATTTGTTTGCTCTTCGATCTCAACAATACCAGTAGGGCTAGTTATATTAATTTCAGTTAGATAATTACCAATAACATCTAAACCTACAAAATTAAGTTTATTTTTTATTAGGAAGTCTTTAACACCCATCACTATTTTTTTATCTCCAGTGGTTAATTTTTGTGCTTTTCCTTGGCCACCTTTTGCCAAATTAGCTCTGATTTCTCCTTTAGCTGGAACCCTTGCTAATGCAAAAGGTATAGCTTCACCCTTAATTACAATAATACGTTTGTCACCCTTTTCGATTTCATTTAAGTACCTTTGGGCCATGATAGTTTTTGTACCATTATTTGTTGCAGTCTCTAAAATGACATTGATATTTTTATCTTTAGGAGTAACCATAAATATACCGTTACCCGCCATGCCATCTAGAGGCTTTATAATGACTTTTTTTTCCTTATGAATAAACTTAATTATATCTTCGGCTTGTGATGAAATAATTGTAGCTGGAATAAAGCTTTTAAAATTTAGTATTGATAACTTTTCATTATGATTTCTAATGCCAACAGGGCTATTGATAACATCAACATTAAAATTTTTTGCATGTTCGAGTATGAATGTTAGATTTAGATAGCTATTATTGAATGGCGGGTCTTTTCTAATGAAAACTTTTGTAAAATACTGTATTTTATTTTTTATTTTTGGTGTCTTGATAGACAATGAATCGATACTAGAAATATGATGACTATCAATAATTATATTTTGTTTTTTATCAATAGATAGTGAATGAATATTTGTATAATGCGCCTCTATACCTTGATAAAGGCATTCTTTAATCAACGCTATAGTGCTGTCTTTATAAGAAATTAATTTTTCTGGCTCATCAATTATAAATAAATATTTCATCATATTTGGGTTTGAAGTTCTTTCGCAGCAGCAAGTAAGGCTAATCTGGCTATTACCCCATAAGCATAAAATCTATTGGCTTTATCATCACAGGGCCTGCCTTGATCTGGCATAAGGCATGACGTTTCAAAAGAAACTGGTACAAAATGCATACCCGGCGAATTAAGGTTCTCATCTTTCTCTTTATTTGTATGCACTCGATAGAAACCACCAACAACAAAATGGTCAATCATATAAACGACAGGCTCAGCTACTGCATCATTTATGGTCTCTTCTGTATGAACCCCTTCTTGAATAATAACTTCTGTTACCTTAAGTCCTTCTTTAATAACAGACATCTTTTTTCTCATTTTTCGATTAAGATTTATAACCTCTCCACTATTTTTAATTGTCATTATTCCCATCCCATAAGTGCCCGCATCTGCCTTGATGACCACATATGGTTCATGAGTTATATTGTATTGAGAATATTTTTCTTTGATTTTTAATAAAAGTTTATCAATAGATTCAGCTAATTGAATCTCTCCTTCCCTCTCAAGGAAATTTAAACCATCTAGTTTTTCAAAATATGGATTAATTAACCAGGGATCAGTTTTTGTAAATTTAGAAAACTCTTCAGCAACTTGATTGAAATAATTGAAGTGTATTGATTTTCTTCTAGTTGGCCAACCTGCTGAAAGAGGAGGAATGATATTCTGATCAAGATCTTTAAGTTTATCGGGGACCCCTCCAGAAAGATCATTATTTAAAATAATTGCACATGGTCTGAAGGTTGTAGAATCATCATTTTTTAAAAATAAGCGATCATTTTCTCTATGAATAGGCTCAATTTTTATCGAATGATTATCATCAATTTCAATTATTTGAATTTCATTTATATCTTTGTCAGCACTTCCAATTCTAACTTCAAGCCCAGCATTTTTTAACATTTCTGTTAATTCAAATATATTCTTTAAGTAAAACTTATTTCGTGTGTGGTTCTCAGGAATAATTAGAACTCGCCATGCATCTGGACAAATTTTTTCTATAGCAACTGAAATGGCTTGAATTGTGAGTGGCGCAAAATCAGGATTTAGATTATTGAATCCTCCAGGGAAAAGATTGGTATCTACAGGAGTTAATTTAAAGCCAGAATTTCTTAAATCAACCGAAGCATAAAATGGAGCAGTATTTTCTAGCCATTGTGTTCTAAACCAATGCTCAATATCACAACTATGATTAATTATATAATTTTCTAAATTAAATAATTCAGAACTTAATTCAGTTTTTAAGATAGGAATCATAAGTTTTAAATTCCCTGAGATTGTTGATCTGCATGATAACTGCTTCTTACCATTGGGCCACTTGCAACTGATAAGAATCCTAATTTCTTTGCTTCTTTTTTAAGATTATCAAAATCAATTGGTGAAACATATCTTTCAACAGGAAGATGATAGGGCGTAGGTTGTAAATATTGACCTAATGTCAACATATCGACATTATGCTGTCTTAAGTCTTTCATTACATTTAATATCTCCTCGTTTGTTTCGCCCAATCCAAGCATTAAACCTGATTTAGTAGGAATCAAAGGCATCTTTTTTTTAAAATTCTTTAAAAGTAAAAGAGAATGTTCATAACGAGCACCTGGCCTTGCTCGCTTATATAGCCTTGGTATTGTTTCAAGATTATGATTAAAAATATTTGGAGGTTGTTTAAATAGAGCTTCCAATGCCATTTCTACTTTCTTTTTTCCTCTAAAGTCGGGCACAAGAATTTCAATCTTAATATTTTTGTTATTTTTCCGAATTTCTTTTATACATTCTGAAAAGTGCGCGGCTCCACCATCTTTTAAATCATCTCGATCTACACTTGTAATTACAACATAGTTTAGTTCTAGTTTTGCAATTGCTAAACCTAATTTTACAGGTTCATCTTCATCTGGTTTAAAAGGTACTCCACTTGCAACATCACAAAAAGGGCAGCGACGAGTACAAATATCTCCTAAAATCATGAAGGTTGCAGTGCCTTGACTATAGCACTCCCCAATATTAGGACAACTTGCTTCTTCGCACACTGTATTAAGTTGGTTGTCTTTAAGGAGCTGGCTTACTTCGTGAAATTTATCACTATTAGGAAGCTTCATTTTTATCCATGAAGGCTTTACCAACTTGTCTTTTTCAACAATTTTAATTGGCAATCGTGCAGTTTTCTCTCTACCAACTTCCTTAATATTTATTATTTTGTTCATAATGTAGGTTTAGTTTTTTATTAATAATTAATGCAATTTCTTTGCCACATTGTTCTACTGTGCTTTTAATATTGAAGTCTGATAATTGTGCCATTTTTAGACCAGGAAAGCCACAAGGGGCAATCAATGAAAATGGTTTAGTATCCATATCTACATTAAAACTTAAGCCGTGATATGCATAATTATTCTTAATTCTTAGGCCAATAGAACATATTTTTTTTTCAGCTATAAAGACTCCAGGGGCTTCTATTTTAGAATAGGAATTAATTTTATATTTCATTAAAAAATCAATAATAGAATTTTCAAGAATTGAAACCAAATGTCTAACCTTTAGATTATTTTTTTTAATATTAATAAGTGTATAAATAATTAATTGCCCAGGTCCGTGAAAAGTAATTTTTCCTCCTCTATCAACAAATAAATGAGGAATTTTAGTATGTGGCATTACAAATTTTTTTTTATTTACTCCAGTGGTAAAAATAGGCTTGTGTTCTGTTATCCATAACTCATCTTTTTTTTGGGCTTGATCAACAAAGTGTCTCATATCTTGCCAAGTGTTTTCATAATCTGTACATCCGAGGTGTTTTATATTTATTGTCATATACTATAAAACAAATTTGGTCATTGAGCTTTTTGATAAATCAATATATATTTTATCAAGTTGCTTCTGAGAAGTGACGTAAATGTTACAAGTTAAACTAATGTATTTGCCATTGCTACTGCCTTTCATTTCAATTTTTGAGCCATTAAAGTTGCTGTAATGTTTTTTGATTATTTCAATAATGGATTCAGAAAAATTTTCTTTTGCTTCACCCATAACTTTTATAGCAAAGTCACAAGGAAAATCTATTAGCGATTTTTTTTCGTTTTGGTCCATTGGATAAAGATTACTACTCTGAAATGATAAAGCTATTAAGTTGAATTTTTTGTGCAATATCTTTTAAGGCTTTTTCTGCAATTTTTTCAGTATCATAAGGGCCAATAGTTACCAAATAGAGAGAATTTTTACTTAACTTTTTTATATTTAATGAATTTCTAAATTTAATTTTAGAGATTCTATTGATTAAGTAAGAAGCATTATCTTCGTTTGAAAAAGCTCCTGCCTGAATATAAAAATATTTTATATTTGAATCTACTGGCTTACCCTTAAGAATATCTTTTACAGTTTTTTTTGCTAAAGAAGGATTTACCATTTCAATTTTCACTAACTCGCTTCCTTTTTCAATAATTCGAAGCCGCTGAGCTGCTGCATAAGATAAATCAACTATCCTTTCATCAATAAATGGACCCCGATCATTAACTCGAATAATGACCGAGCGTTTATTTTCTAAGTTGGTTACTTTTATGTAGCATGGAAGAGGAAGTGTTTTATGGGCACCAGTCATTTGGTACATGTCATAAGTTTCCCCAATAGAAGTTTTTCTACCATGATATCTCTTACCATACCAAGAAGCATAACCCTCTTCTTCAAAAGGAATAATTTTTTTCATTGGGATATATTTCTTATCAAAAGCAACATAAGGGCGATTGGCACTTTTTGAAAGTGCTTCATACTTTGGCTGAGCATCTGGAATTCTATCTAAATTTTTGGGTGGATTATCCTCTGGGCCATCATCTAGATAGTAAGCCCCTGAGTTTTTTACCTCGGATTTATTTTTTTTTGACTCTTTTTTAAGAAGAGGATCTATTGATTGGCATCCAACTAATAAAAAAGAAATCATTAAGGTGAAAATATAATTGTTCATTAGTTAGCGATTAAAGATTTGTGGAAATGTAGACTCATAATAATACCAATCATAGCCAAAGATACAACCATTGATGTCCCACCATAACTTATAAATGGTAGTGGAGCTCCAACTATAGGGGTCAATCCACTAACCATAGCGATATTTACAAAGATTGAACTAAATAACGTAAATACTAAAGATGCAGTTATCAATCTAGAAAAAGTATTTTGCATTTTTTGAGCCATATAAACACATCGATATAGTATGCAGAAATAAATAATAAAAATTCCAATAATTCCAATAAAGCCAAATTCTTCCCCAAAGACTGAGAAGATAAAATCAGTGGAAGTTTCAGGTAGAAAATCAAGTTGTGTTTGACCTCCATAAGACCAACCTTTTCCTAAAAATCCACCAGAACCTATAGCAATCATTGATTGAATGCTGTGATAGCCTGTTCCCAATGGATCTCGACCAGGATCAATTAAGCTAAGAATTCTGTTTTGTTGATACAAATGCAAATTTGACCAGAGATAAGGAAGGGCAAGAAAAATACCAAAACCACTAATGGCTATAAATTTTAATGATAACCCAGCTAAAAAAATAATTATAAATCCAGCTAGCGAAATTAAAATAGCAGTTCCTAAATCAGGTTGCTTTAATATCATTACACAAGGAACAAGCAAAATGAAAAATGCCAACGTGTGCGTTTTATAATTTATTTTATTTTGGAATCGGTGATATAGCCAAGCAAGCATTAGGGGGATACTGATTTTAATAATTTCAGAAGGTTGTAAATTAAAAAATAATATATTTATCCAGCGTTTTGCCCCATGACTTTGAAATCCAAAAAAAGCAACAAATAATAAAAGAATTAAACTTATTAAATATAGATACGGAGCATAAAAAAGGAAACGTTTTGGATCTATAAGACTTAATATTATTAATAAACCCATCCCAATTAAAATATTTATTATTTGATTTCCTATAAGATTAAAATCTTGTTGGGATGCGCTAGTAAGTGTTATCAGGCCAATGAGTAATAACAATAATAAAAGTGACATTAAAATTTTATCAATATTTTTAAACAATCTATAAGGTATAAATTTATTCATTACTTAATCTCATTTAGATAGGCATCGAAAATTTTTTTAGCAATTGGGCCGGCAGTAGAGCCTCCATGCCCTCCATTTTCGACTACAATAGCCATAACAAGTCTCGGATTTTTAGAGGGAGCAAAAGCAATAAAAAGAGCATGATCTTTGAGTTTGTCTGGGAGTTTAGTTTCATCATAAATCTCACCTTTCTTTAAGCCAAATACTTGAGCTGTACCTGTTTTTGCTGAGATATCATAGCTAGTGGTTCTACCAATAAATGCTGCAGTACCTCCTTCCTTGGTAACTAAAGACATACCTTCTTTAATTAAATTTAAATTATCTGTATCGTTACCTGATAGATTGATTTCATCTTCATACATAAAGTCTGGAGCATTGAATTTTTTTAACATATGAGGGCGTAAATTATTATCCGAGTTAATTAGTTTTGCTGTAGCTAAAGCTAATTGAATAGGTGTAGTTAGCGTATATCCTTGACCAATTGCAGTGATTGCAGTTTCACCTTGATACCATTTTTTATTATATTTTTCTTTTTTCCATTCAACTGAAGCAATAAGTCCAGACTTTTCATTAGGTATATCAATATTAGTTTTTTCTCCAAAACCAAACCTTTTTAATACAATATTTAATTTTGGAATACCTAACTCTACTCCCAACCCATAAAAAAAGGTATCGCATGAAACGGCTATAGCTTTTATGAGATCGACTTCTCCGTGCCCACCTTTTTTCCAATCTTTAAAAGTTTTAGATTGATTAGGCATAGTATAAAATCCTTTATCAATAATTGAAAAAGGTGGACGCCTTATATTATTTTCTAATGCCGCAAGTGCCACAAAGGGTTTAAGTGTTGATCCAGGCGGATAAAGACCCGAAACCACTCTATTTATTAGAGGCTTATGATTTGAATCATTTAGCCTTTTCCAATTAGTTTCATCAATACCATTTATGAATAAGTTAGAATTAAAAGATGGCTGACTAACATACGCCAATACTGCACCATTATTTGGATTAAGCGCTACCATAGCCCCTTTATATTTTCCAAAGGCTTTTTCAGCAACTTGTTGGAGTTTATAATCAATATTTAGAGTTATATCTTCACCATGAATTGGTTCAACTGTTTCAATTACTCTAATGACTTTGTTGTGAGCATCAACTTCTAATGCTTTATAGCCAGGTTGGCCATGCAATCTATTTTCATAGAAATATTCAACCCCCGTTTTACCTATGTGGTCAGTGCCTATATAATTTTCATATTGTTTTAACTTTTTTAATTTTTTTATATCTTTCTTATTGATTCGGTTTAAGTAACCAATAAAATGTGCTCCTGATTTTTCTTTAGGATAAGATCTTGCGAATTTATGTTTTAAAAAAATCTCAGGGTATTTATATTTATTAGCTACAAACTTTGCAACTTGAACATCTGTTAGATTTGATTTAATGGGGAGAGTTGTTGAATAATGGCTCTCAGAAAGTGTTTTACTATATTTTTTTAAATCATATTTTGTTATTTTAACAATATTAGTTAATTGTTGTTTTACGATCTTTAAGTCAGTATTTTTTTTTGGATCTAGTTCTAAGGTATAAACTAATTTATTTTCTGCCAATATTTCACCATTTACATCTAAAATTTGACCTCTAATTGGTGGTATTGGAACAATCTTCAGACTATTATTTTGAGCAAGTGATGAATAATCTTCAAATTTTATAACTTGCAGATAAAAAATCTTTATCAATAAAATAGCAAAAATAAATATAAAAATTCCAAAAAGAAAATTTAATCTACGGGTAAAAAAATATTTAAATTTATGTTGATCCATAATGGCTTATAAATTAATTTTTTGTGAATCTTGTAATGAAGATATTAAAAATTAAGTATGTTATAAAAGTTAAGACGAATTGTAAGAATAATAAGTTAAATGGTATAAATATTTTGTGACTTAAAGATGTTGCCCATAGAGCAATAAAACTAAATATGAATAAGCAAAAGCCTAAAAATAATAATTGTTTTGAATTTGAAATAGTTGTAATTTTTTGAATAATAAAATATACAAAATAAATACTTATAAATAGAAATCCATATTGTCCTAGCAGCTGCCCACAAAGTATATCCACTATCAGGCCAAAAATTACTAAATTATATAAATTTAAAAACGAATTCTTATTTAAAAGACAAGAAATAATAAGTGCTAAAAAATAATTAGGCATAATATTTGAATTTTCTATACCAGGGATTCCTAAATTTGAAAAAATTATTGATATAAAAAATAGAATGATAAATAAAGCTCTCTCCCTCTTTTTCTCCATTATTGTTTTTTTAATCATTTTTTTGTTGTTAGGACTGTTATTTGAGTGAAAGTTGTGGGCTGTGAAAATGGAGCTAACACGATGAAATTAAATTTTGGCGATTTAGTCGGTATTATTTCAACAACTCTCGCTATTTTGATTCCTTTGGGATAAGAACCACCAACACCGGATGTAACAAAAGTATCATTAATAGATATTGATGAGCTTGCTGGAAAAAGTGGAATTTTTAGTCCTCCATTACCATCTCCATAAACGATAATATTTTCTTTACTACTATCCATAATTGCTGGAACAGCATAATCATCTGATGTGATTGGCATTATTTCACTATAGTTATTGGACACATTTATGATTTGGCCAACTAATCCTGTATTATTAATAACTCCCGATCCAATTTTAATATTACCCTTAAGCCCTTTATCAATTGTAATTATTGAATATCCATTTTTTACTTTAGGTAAAATTATTTCAGCATTTATACCGACGATATTAAAATCTTTTTCAATCTTTAATTTATTTCTGAGTATTTTATTTTCTGCTTTAATTAGTTTATTTTCTTGAACTGAAATAGATAAACTGTAATTAGTTTGCTCAAGGTTTTTAATTTTATCTTCCAGTTGTATTTTTGATATGAAATTATTTTTTGAAGTAATAAATATATTTGCTGGTACATTTATTAAATAAATGATTGGGGAAACTGTTATTGAAAGCCTTGATTTAATTTCTTTTAAAATTTGTTGTCGGTAGTCAAGCCCCATCAATACAAGACATAAAATAAACAATATAACAAAAGAAAATAAAGGAAATGAATCTCGATTAAAAAGTTTTAAGCTACTTTTGCTTTCTTTTGCTACCATTTTTATTCAAAAGTAAAAGCATTTTGAAAAAGATCAAGATTATCTAGAGTCATTCCACATCCTCTAACTACACATGTAAGAGGTTCTTCAGCTACTATTACTGGGACTCCTGTCTCTTCCATCAATAATCTATCTAGATGATGTAAAAGAGCCCCACCACCTGTAAGAACCATACCATTTTCCGCTATATCGGCCGCAAGTTCTGGGGGAGTTTGTTCTAAAGCTGTTTTAACTGCTCCAACTATTGATTGCAAAGGGTCAGAAAGAGACTCAAGAATTTCATTGCTACTAATAGTTATTTTTCTTGGAAGGCCTTCAGCTAGATTTTTACCAGTGACTTCCATCTCCATAAGGTCTGTCAAAGGAAAAGCACTACCTATTTGATTTTTAATTCTTTCAGCAGTTGGGTCTGATATTACTGTTCCATAATTTCTTCTCATGTAATCAATTATCGCTTGATCAATTTTATCTCCCCCAACTCTTACTGAGCTTGCATATACAATTCCACCAAGAGATAAAACACCTACCTCCGTTGTTCCTCCGCCAATATCGATAACCATAGATCCAATAGGCTCATTAACTGGAAGCCCAGCACCAATAGCCGCTGCCATCGGTTCTTCGATTAAATACACTTGTTTTGCCCCAGCTCTTTCAGCAGATTCTCTAATAGCTCTTCTCTCGACTTGAGTCGCTCCATATGGCACACAAATTACAATACGTGGATTTGGAGTAAACCAATTTACTCTATGAACTTTATTAATAAAAAATTTAATCATTTCTTCTGTAATATTAAAGTCAGCAATGACACCGTCTTTCATGGGCCTTATTGCTTGTATATTTTGCGGTGATCGCCCAAGCATTATTTTTGCGTCTTTTCCCACAGCAAGTATAGACAATTTTGACTGAGGCCCATTAGGACCATTCTCTTTTCTCATGGCAACTACTGAGGGCTCATCAAGAATAATACCTTGTGCTTTTAGATAAATAAGCGTGTTAGCTGTACCTAAATCGATTGCAATATCGTTATCTACCATTTTTTTAAAAAAATCTATCATTATTTTATTATGCCATTTTTGTATGTAAGTAATTTTTCATATTGCCTCGTTAAAGACGCTCTAAACCCATGTATAATAACTGATTATTTAAAAAAAACTAAAGAAAATTTACTGAAACTATATAAATCATGAGTATAACCAGAGAAGAAATTAAGAAAATTGCAAATTTAGCCCGTATAAGCGTTTCTCAAGAAGAGGTAGAACAAGTTGAAAAAAAACTTGTTGGAATCATGGCTTTAATTGAAAAAATGCAAGAAGTTGAAACAGATTCTATTGAGCCAATGGCTCATGCCCTCGATATTAACCAGCCTTTAAGAGAAGATAAAGTTACTGAAAAAGATATTCGAGATCAATCTCTTTCTTTAGCCCCTCATTCAGAAGAGTCTCTTTTTATTGTTCCTCAAGTCATAGAATAAAAATGCTTAATTTATCTTTAAAAGAAATTTCTAACGCATTAGAGGAAAAAAAGTTTACCAGTGTTGAATTAACTCAATTTTTCCTTAATCGAGTAAAAAAACATAACCCATCACTAAATGCATTTATTACAGTTGATGAAGGCAAGAGTTTGGCAATGGCAGAAAAATCTGATCAACTTATTCAGTCAGGAAAAAAATCTACCTTAACTGGCATACCCATAGCTCAAAAAGATATTTTTTGTGCGGATGGATGGAAAACAACTTGTGGGTCAAAAATGTTAGATAATTTTATATCTCCATATGATTCAACCGTAATTAATAAATTTAATAATGCTGGCGCGGTTAACTTAGGTAAAACTAATATGGATGAATTTGCTATGGGATCATCTAATGAGACTTCTTATTTTGGTCCTGTTAAAAACCCTTGGAATTTGGATTGTGTTCCTGGTGGAAGTTCAGGTGGAAGCGCAGTTGCAGTCGCAGCTAGACTTTCTCCAGCTGCTACCGGAACTGACACAGGGGGCTCTATTAGGCAACCTGCATCACTTTGTGGCTTTACTGGTCTTAAACCAACTTATGGTCTTGTATCTCGTTATGGAATGATTGCCTTTGCCTCTAGCTTAGATCAAGCCGGACCTATGGCAATTAGTGCTGAGGATTGTGCGTTGATGCTAGATGTTATGACAGGCTATGATGAAAGAGACTCTACCAGCCTTAATAGAAAAAAAGAAAATTATTCAAACTCTCTTGATAATAAAATTGAAGGCCTAAAAATTGGAATCCCAAAAGAATTTTTTGAAGACGGGCTAGATTCAGACGTTCAAAAATTAATTGAAGAAGCATTAAAACAGTATGAAGAGTTAGGAGCACAAATTATTGATATTTCTCTTCCGAATAATCATTTAGCAATTCCTGCTTATTACGTAATTGCGCCAGCAGAGGCATCAAGTAATTTATCTAGATACGATGGAGTTCGTTATGGTTATAGAACTAAAGAATACGATGATTTAATGGATATGTATTTCAAAACTCGACAAGAAGGTTTTGGGGATGAGGTAAAAAGAAGAATATTGATTGGCACATATGTTTTAAGTGCTGGTTATTTTGATGCTTATTATCTTAAAGCTCAGAAAATTAGACGATTAATTTCTAATGATTTTAAAGCAGCTTATGAGAAATGTGATGTTATTATGGGGCCTTCAGCTCCTTCGGTAGCCTTTAAGTCTGGGGATAAGCAAGAAGATCCACTTGCAATGTATTTGCAGGATATTTTTACAATTTCAACTAATCTAGCTGGATTACCAGCTATGAGTATTCCAGCTGGATTTGTAAACGAGCTTCCTGTTGGCCTTCAGTTAATAGGAAATCATTTTGAAGAATCGAAGATTCTTAATGTAGCTAATGTTTACCAAAAAAATACGGATTGGCATTTGCAAAGTCCTAAAGGTATAGATTAGTGGATTGGGATATCGTAATTGGAATTGAAACTCATGTTCAGTTGAGAACAAATACTAAACAATTCTCTGGGGCATCAACAAAATATGGAAGCGAGCCAAATTCACAGGCTTGTTTGGTGAGTATGGCTTATCCTGGGGTTCTCCCAGTGCTTAACAAAGAATCAGTTAATAGTGCAATTCGTTTTGGTTTAGCAATAGATGCTGAAATTGCTTCAAAATCTATATTTGCTAGAAAAAATTATTTTTATCCAGATCTTCCTAAAGGCTACCAAATTAGTCAGTTTGAATTACCAATAGTAGGTAAAGGAAAGTTATCAATTGATATTGGCGATGAGTCCAAAGATATAAGGATTTTGAGGGCTCATTTAGAAGAAGATGCTGGCAAGTCCTCACATGGTTTTCTCGAAGGTAAATCAGGTATTGATTTGAATCGCGCAGGTACTCCTTTGCTTGAAATTGTAACTGAGCCAGATTTAAACTCTGCAGAAGAAGCTGTTACTTATGCAAAAAAACTTCATAATTTGGTTCAGTGGATCGGAATATGTGATGGCAACATGCAGGAAGGAAGTTTTCGTTGTGATGTAAATGTATCAGTAAAAAAGAAGGGAAGTACTGTTCTTGGAACTAGAAGAGAAATTAAAAATTTAAATTCTTTTCGATTTATTAAGCAAGCAGTTGATTACGAAGTAAATTGGCAAATTGAAAGACTTGAAGATGGAGGAAAAATAGAACAAGCAACTATTTTATTTAATCCAGAATCGGGGGAAACAAAATCCATGAGATCAAAAGAAGAAGCAAATGATTATAGATATTTTCCAGATCCAGATTTATTGCCTTTAGTTATTTCAGATCAAGATATTGCAGCAATAAAAAAGTTAATGCCTGAATTGCCAGAAGAAATGAAAACCCGTTTTAAAAAAGAATTAGGTTTATCAGGCTATGATGCAACGGGAATAACCTCAAGTCGAAACGTTACAAAATATTTTTTAAAGCTTATCGATTTAGGGGCAAGTCCTAAGTTAGCAGCTAACTGGATTCTTGGAAATTTATTTTCTCAGTTAAACGATAAGAATATTGATATCTTAGATAGCCCTATTATTCCTGAACAATTAAGCGTACTTATTAGTCGGATTGAAGATGGCACAATTTCAAATAATGCTGCTAAAAAAGTATTTGAGATTCTATGGAAAAATACTACAAAAGAAGTTGATTTAATAATTGATGAACTCGGTTTAAAACAAATATCTGATAGTAATGAAATTGATGACATAGTCAATAAAGTTCTAAAAAGTAATTTAACAATGGTTGAAGAGTTTAAGTCTGGCAAAAACAAGGCATTTAATGCACTAATTGGGCAAGTGATGAAAGCATCTAAAGGGAAAGCAAATCCTGCTCAGGTTTCAGCTATTTTAAAAGAAAAACTTTCTAAGTGATCCCATAAGTATTTTGATACTTTTTAATTAATTCTAATTCTTTTTTATAGCCATTAGTTGTTTCTAAGTATTTAATAATATCTTCTAAATTAATAATTGAGATGACAGGTATAGAGTACTTGTTAGAAATTTCTTGCGTTGCAGATAATGTATTTTCTCCTCTTTCTTGTCGGTCAATTGCAACTATGACACCTGCAATTTGACCTCCGTCACCATGAATTAAATTATAAGATTCATTAATTGAGGTTCCGGCAGAAATAACATCATCAAGAACTAATACTCTCCCTTTTATTTTAGAACCAATAATTGATCCACCTTCACCATGGTCTTTAACTTCTTTTCTATTAAATGCAAATGGGATATTTATATCTTTATTTGATAATGCTATGGAGGCAGAGCTTACAAGCGGAATACCCTTGTAGGCCGGCCCAAAAATCATGTCAAATTCAATCTTTGTGCCAATAATTTTATTAGCGTAGAATTCACCTAAACGCTTAAGGCTTTCTCCGTCGTTAAATGCACCTAAGTTGAAAAAATAAGGACTCTTGCGCCCTGCTTTGGTTAAAAAATCGCCAAATTGCAGTACCTTTTTTTCTAGTGCAAATTCAATAAATAATGAGGTAGATGATGTCATATAAAATAAGTAATTTATGAAGATTATAACCCTAAATTTAAATGGAATTCGTTCAGCATCAAGAAAAGGTTTTTTTGATTGGATTTCATTTCAAAAAGCCGATTTCATTTGCCTTCAAGAATTAAAGGCACAAGAAGTTAATTTAGATGATCAAATGAAGTCGCCAAAAGGGTATTTTGGTAATTTTAGTTATGCAAATAAAAAAGGTTATAGTGGTGTTGGAATATATTCTAAAGAAAAACCTAATAAAATTTTTAGTAAAATTGGTATTCCTGAAATAGATGATGAAGGTCGCTACATCGAAATTCATTTAGATAATATTATTATTATTTCTGTATATTTACCATCAGGTTCTAGCGGTGAAGAGAGGCAATCTTTTAAATATACGGTGTTAGATAAAATTTTAGTAATATTAAAAAAGAAATTAAAATCAACTAAGAATGTTGTTGTCTGTGGCGACTTTAATATTGCACATCATGAAATGGACTTAAGAAATTTTAAAGGAAATAAAAAAAATTCTGGATTTTTAGCGGAAGAAAGGGCTTGGCTTTCTCATTTATTTTCAGAAGTAGGTTGGGTGGATGTATATCGCAATCTATATCCTAATAAAGGTGAAGAGGGATACACCTGGTGGAGTAATAGGGGACAGGCTTGGGCAAAAAATGTTGGATGGCGTATCGATTATCAAATTGCAAATTATGGATTAGCAAAGAAGGCAAGTAAGGCAACAATATTTAAAACACAAAGGTTTAGTGACCATGCTCCATTGATTATTAACTACGATGATTCTGATTGATTCCACGGGGCAATTTTAAATAGTAAAAGCATCCCAGGTATAGCAATAAGAGCACAAAAAATAAAAAAGTTGTACCAACCAAAAAATTCCACTAAGTAGCCAGTAGATGCATTTGTAAATGTTCTGGGTACAGAAGCCAAACCAGTAAATAATGCAAATTGAGTTGCCGTGTATTTTGGGTGAGTAGTTTTTGCAATATAAGCTATAAAAGCTGTAGTTCCAAGACCAGCAGCGAAAAATTCTAATCCTACAGTAATAGCTAAAATTAGATTATTATCCCCTGATAATGCTAACCATGAAAAACTTAGTGTGGCTAAAATTTGCATAAAACCAAAAATCCACAGAGCCTTATTAATTCCGAGTTTTATCATCCAAACACCGCCAGCCAAACCCCCAATAATACCCGGCCATAAACCAGCATTCTTTGCAATCACACCTATTTCAGTCATTGAAAAACCAAGATCTAAATAAAATGGTGTAGCAAGAGCTGTTGCCATACTGTCACCAATTTTATATAGGAAGATGAAAAGTAAAATGAGGAAAGCGCCTCTAATTCCCTTACGATTTTTAAATTCTTTAAAAGGCTCTATGACAGCCTCTTTCAAAGTTCTAGGAGTACCATATTTTAAAAGAGGTTCTTTAATTAATAGAGTCATAATAATTCCGGGTATCATAAATAAACCAGTAATTATAAATACAAGTCCCCAATCAAAAGAATCAGCAAGTATTAATGCGAGAGATCCTGGTACAAGGCTAGAAATTTTATATGCATTTACATGTATAGCGTTTCCTATTCCTAATTCAGAATCAGAAAGTAATTCTCTCCTATAGGCATCTATTACAATATCTTGACTCGCACTAAAAAAAGCAATAACTGTTGAGATTATGGCAACTACAGTTAACTGACTTTTAGGCTCTATGAATCCAAAACCGCAAATAGTGGTTAAAAGTAAAAGTTGAAAAATAATCAACCACCCTCTTCTGCGACCCATACCAAATGAAAATCTATCAAAAAGTGGAGCCCAAATAAATTTCCAAGTAAAGGGGAATTGGATAAGAGCGAATAACCCTATTGTTTTAAGATTCATCCCACTACTGCTTAACCAAGCTGGTAGAAGACTAATTAAGATAAATAATGGTAGACCAGAAGTAAAGCCAGTAAAGACACAGATAAGCATCTTTTTTGTGAGTAAATCACGCCAAATTATTGATGAATCTGACATCTTTGAGTTAACGATTTACCAAATTATATAAGGCAAGTGCGCCAAATAAATTAGGGAAAAAACTTACTGATTTATTATCTGTAAGAACTAATCGGTTAACTATTTCATATTGATTTGATTTACATAAATCATCAAAATCTTTAATTGTGCAGAGGTGAACATTTGGAGTATTAAACCATGAATAGGGCAATTCTTTTGATTTAGGCATAACTCCTTGGATTGATTGAATTCTGTCTCTCCAATATCCAAAATTTGGAAATGTGACTATTACTTGTTTTCCAACACGTAGCATTTCATTTAGAATTTCTTCAGTATTATGCATCGATTGGATGGTTTTCGATAAAATCACAACATCAAATGAATTATCTTCAAATTCTGGCAATCCAGCCTCTATATCAACTTGAAGAACATTGATTCCTTTTTTAAGTGATTTTAACCAGTTATCAGGATCTTTCTCAATTCCATATCCTGTTATGTTTCTTTCTTTTTTAAGATAATTTAATAGCTCACCATCTCCACAACCGAGATCAAGAACTTTTGAGTTTGAATTAACCCAATTAGCTATAATTGGAAAATCATATCTATGATTATTCTTATTTAGCTTCATAACATTTTATTAAAGTAAGATTGTAAAATTGCATGATACCTAGGCTCTTCCATTAAAAAAGCATCATGCCCGCTAGCCGCTGTTATTTCTGCATATTTGATATCAATATTATTATCTAAAAGTGCCTTAACAATTTCTTTAGATCTATTCGGTGAAAAACGCCAATCACTAGTAAAAGAAATTACTAAAAATTTTGATTTAATTTTTTTGAAAACTTTACTAAGATTTCTTCTTTTTCCATTTGCAGGATCATAATAATCTAAAGCTTTTGTCATCCTAATGTAGGTATTTGCATCAAACTCTTTTGCAAATTTATCACCTTGATAGTTTAGGTAAGATTCAATTTCAAATTCTGTATTAAAAGTATATTGATAATTTTTATGTTTCAATTTTCTGCCAAATTTTGATCCCATTACATCATCCGATAAATAGGTTATATGCCCAAGCATCCTTGCTATCCTAAGCCCCCTTCTTGGCTGTATTTTTTTCCCGTAATAATTACCTTTATTAAAATCGGGGTCTGTAATAATAGATTGTCTTGCAACCTCATTAAAGGCAATATTTTGTGCAGTAAGATTGGGTGCTGCAGCTATAACAACAGCATGTTTTAATCTTTCGGGGAATTTTATAGCCCACTGAATTGCCTGCATTCCACCAAGGCTACCTCCAATCACAGCTGATAGTTTTGAAATGTTTAAAGATGTTATTAAAGCTTCATGAGAATCTACCCAATCCTCAACTGTTGCGATCGGGAAATCAGCTCCCCATGGTTTTTTTGTTTGCTTGTTGATAGATTTTGGCCCTGAACTACCGTCACTTCCACCTAAATTATTAATACCAATTACAAAAAATTTATTTGTGTCTAGAGGTTTATTAGGCCCTATAAGGTTATCCCACCACCCGGGGGATTTATCTTTTAATGAATATCTACCTGCTAAATGATGATTACCAGAAAGTGCATGACAGACTAAAACAGCATTATCTTTTTTCTTATTAAGTGTTCCATAAGTTTCATATATTAAATTATATTCTTCTAATATTTCCCCACTCTGTAGCTTCAAAGGATTTAAGGATTTAAAGATTTTTGATTTAACAATACCAATATTTTTCTTTGATGTCATTATTGAATTATACTATCGAGTTTTTAATTAAAACACTAAATTTTAATTTTTCCAGAGGTTGCTCTAATAATTCCATTTAAATCTTCATTTTGTTTAATTTTTATAAAATTATTATTTAAAAATAATTGATTAATCTTTTCATGTTGATTATAACCATGTTCAATATATAAAGTACCATTTGGCTTTAAAAACTTGGGACTAAGTTTTATTATTTTTATTATATCTGCATAGCCACCTTGTTTTGAAATTAAAGCTTCTTGCGGTTCATAAAGAAGCCCTTCATCTTTTAAATGTAAATCAAATTCATCAATATAGGGAGGGTTACTCACAATTACTTCAAATCTTTTGTTTGGAATTTTGGTAAACCAATCACTTTGCATAACTGATACATTTTTAAGTTTGTGACGCAAAATATTCTTCTTTGCAATATTGGTGGCATTTAATGAAATATCGCTAAGTAATACATTAGCATTTTTAAAGCTATTTCCTAGTGCAATTCCAATTGCTCCTGAGCCAGTTCCTAAATCAAGGATATCAATTTTTCCTTGTTCGTCATGTTGATTAATAATTAAATCAACTAATAATTCAGTATCCTGTCTTGGAATAAGAACATCTGGCGTTAAGTGAAGCCTCAAATCGTAAAATTTCCACTCTTTAAAAATGTATGCCAGCGGTTTACGAGATATCCGATCCGACACAAAATTCATTATTTGCTTAACTTTGCTGGCTTCGATAACTAGATCATAGTTTTTGATTAAATATGTATGATTCACATTAAGTGAATGTTCAAGAATAAATCTTGATTCAATTTCTGCTTCACGGCTAGTAAGTCCAAGATTTTCAGATAATGATTTTCGGACTTCTAGATCTAATTCTTGAATAACCATAGGAATATCGAGAGTGCAAAATTAATTTTTATTAGACTTCTTAATCTTCATCAAGTTGAGCTAACAAGTCAGCTTGATGTTCTGAATTGAGAGCTTCGATAAGTGCATTTAGATCACCATCCATTATCAAATCAATTTTATATAGAGTTAAATTAATTCGGTGATCTGTAATTCTGCCTTGTGGAAAGTTGTATGTTCTTATTCTCTCACTTCTGTCTCCACTTCCAATCAAATTTTTTCTTTCTGAAGCAATTTTTGATTCTTGTTCTTGTATTTGACCAGCTTTAATTTTAGCTGCTAAAACGCTCATTGCTTGAGCTTTATTTCTGTGTTGTGATCTATCATCTTGACACTCAACAACAATACCTGAAGGTAAATGAGTGATCCTAACTGCTGAGTCAGTCTTATTAATATGCTGCCCTCCTGCACCTGAAGCTCGATAAGTATCAATTCTGATATCAGCTGGATTTATATCTACATCGATAATTTCATCTGCCTCAGGTAAAATTGCAACTGTGCATGCTGAAGTATGAATTCGTCCTTGTGTCTCAGTATCAGGGACTCTTTGAACCCGATGGCCACCTGATTCAAATTTAAGTTTTGAGTAAGCCCCTGCACCATTAATTTTGGCAATAACTTCTTTATACCCCCCAACTTCTGCTTCATTAGTAGAAATTATTTCTAATTGCCAGCGCATTCTTTCTACAAATCGGGTGTACATTCTAAAAATATCGCCTACAAATAATGCTGACTCATCTCCACCTGCACCCGCTCTTATTTCTAGAAAAATATTTTTCTCGTCATTTAGATCTTTTGGTATTAACAAAACTTGTAATTCTCTCTCAATTCTTTCTAACTGCTCTTTACCATTATCAATTTCTGATTGAGCAAAAGCTTTCATTTCTGAATCATTAAGCATTTCTCTGGCATCTTCAATATCTTTATCAAATTTTAAATAATCATTATAGATATCTACAACGGGTAATATATCTGAATGCTCTTTAGATATTTTTTTAAATCTCTCCATATCTTTTGTCGCACCTTCTTGACTGAGTTCCGCGTTAAGCTCTTCGATTCTTTTTGAGAGATTACTTAACTTATTTTGCATTGATGATTTCATTAGTATTTTATTCTTTTAGGTTATAAATTTTTTTTAGTAATTCTGAAATTTCTTTTGTTTCATTTTCTGCAGACTCATTTAATGCCTTTGTTGGATGGTGTAAAAATTTATTTGATAAATTATTACTAAAAGATTCTAAAATCTCGTCAATTGTTTTTCCACTTTTCAATTGTTTTTTTGCTTTATCAATTTCTTTTAACCTACTTTCTTCAAATTGATTTCTTAAAGATATAATTGAAAGGCTAGCTTTTTTCTGTTTATTTTTTTGGTAAAAACTATTAATTTTTTTTGCAATAATTACTTGAGCATCATTAACAGCGCCAAGTCTATTATCAATTCCTTTCTGCGCAATTTCTGCTAGCTCATCAAGCGTATACAAAAAAATATCATTTAATTTTGATGTTTCAGATTCAATATCCCTAGGAATTGCAAGATCAATTAATAGCATCGGCTTATGTTTTCTAATCTTAATTGCTCTTTCAATCATTCCAAGTCCAATTACCGGTAATTGACTCCCGGTACAGCTAATTACAACATCATAATCATTTAATTTATCATTTATTTCTCCAAGTAGGCATGCTTCACCACCTATTTTTTTTGCTAAATTTCTACCACGTAAGATAGACCTGTTTGCAATTGTAATTTTTTTTGGTTGATGACTATTGAAATACTTAGCAATTAATTCTGTCATTTCACCTGCCCCAACAAAGATTATTTTAGTTTTTTGGACGTCACCAAATATTTTTTTTGCAAGTGAGATAATTGAAGAGGCTATAGTCGTATTACTTGCGCCAATATTTGTTTTAGATCTTATTTCCTTAGCTGCTTCAAATACTGTTTGAAAAAAATGAGATAAAAATTTCCCTTGAGTTCCAGCATACTCAGAAATTTTTGAGGCTTGTTTCATTTGGCCCAGAATCTGAGTTTCTCCTAGGATCATGCTATCTAAACCAGAAGCAACTCGATATGCATGATTAAGAGCGTCTTTATTGTTAAAGTGATACAAATGTTTTTTTAACTTTATTAATTTTATGTGGTGATAATCTGCAAGCCATTGGTAAACAGTTTTTATTTTTGGGCCATTGAAATATATTTCAGTTCTATTACATGTAGAAAGAATTGCAACTTGAGTCACTTTTTTATTTTTAAGGTCAAGAAGAGCATTACTTATTTGATCAGAAGGAAAGACGAATCTCTCCCTAAGGCTTAATGGAGCTGTCTTGTGATTTAATCCTATAATATTTAAATCCATATTAAATTAATTTACTTCCATTATCTCTAGTTAGTTAAAAAGGGGTAAAATACGCATTTTACAATAAAAAAAATAATTTTTTAGGATCATAATCAAATATGGATAAAACATTTAGAATTGCCCCTAGTATTCTTTCAGCTAATTTTTCTAAATTAGGACAGGAAATAAATGATGTAATTTCATCTGGTGCAGATATAGTACATTTTGATGTTATGGATAATCATTATGTACCAAATTTAACTATTGGACCATTAGTATGTGAAGCTATAAGACCAATAACCGATGCAATCATAGATGTGCATTTAATGGTAAAGCCTGTAGATAGAATCATTCCTGATTTTGCTAAAGCTGGAGCCAATATTATCACTTTTCACCCAGAAGGTTCAGATCATATCGATAGAAGCTTATCTTTAGTAAGGGATAATGGATGTAAATCTGGCTTAGTTTTTAATCCCGCTACACCATTAGAATATCTAGACCATGTAATGGATAAAATTGATATGGTTTTATTAATGTCAGTAAACCCTGGTTTTGGAGGACAAAAGTTTATTCCAGAGACACTTAATAAACTTAGAATGGCCAGAAAAAAAATTGATGAATATTCTCAAAAAACTGGCCGTGAAATATGGTTAGAGGTTGATGGGGGCGTGAACGCAGAAAATATTACTGAAATTGCTAAAGCGGGGGCAGACACTTTTGTAGCTGGATCAGCAATTTTTAAAGCGGCTAATGATGACGATCCCAATCGCTATGATACTGTTGTTCAATCATTAAGAGCTTCTCTATCAAAAGCTTAATTTGAATGATTTGATATCAATAATGAATTAATAAAATGTTTACTACTCTTACAAAAGAACAATTTGAGAAATATAAAAAACAAGGGTTTAATAGAATCCCTTTGGTTTTAGAGAGTTTCGCAGATCTAGATACCCCCCTCTCAGTCTATGCAAAATTAGCAAATAAACCATATAGTTATTTATTGGAATCAGTTGAGGGTGGAGATAAATTTGGAAGATATTCAATAATTGGTCTTCCATCTAAATTAAGAATTCAAATAAATGATAATAAAATTTTAGTTCTTGAGGGAGCGAAAGTAAAAAAACAGATTAATGATGAAAATCCATTAGATTTTATAGATAATTTTATGTCGAATTTTAAAGTGCCTACTGATCTAGATTTACCAAGATATTCTGGAGGTCTTGCTGGGTATTTTGGATATGAAACTATTAAGTATATTGAGCCAAAGTTGTGTAAAAACTTTGTAGAGGATAAGTTAGATTTACCTGATATTCTTTTAATGCTTTCAGATGAGATTGTAGTATTTGATAATATATCTGGGACTCTATTTATTATTAATTATGTTGACCCTTCAATAGCTAATGCATACGAATTGGGTTTAAATAATCTTCAAGAATTAGTAGGTAAATTGCAATCTGGGCCTTCGCCTTTTGCTTCTTTTGAGAATACTAAATCTAACAGTAAAAATCTATCTGAGGTGGTTTTAGAATTCGGAGAAGAGCAATTTATGTCCGCAGTGGACAAAGCCAAGCAATATATTTTTGATGGCGATATCATGCAAGTAGTTTTATCCCAGAGAATGACTAAGTCTTTTGATTCAAACCCATTATCTTTATATCGGACTCTGAGAAGCTTAAATCCATCTCCGTATATGTTTTTTTATCACATGGGTGATCATTATGTGGTTGGTGCTTCCCCTGAAATTTTAGTCACTTTGGTTGGTGAGAAAGTTACTGTAAGGCCGATTGCGGGAACAAGGCCAAGGGGAAAAGACGAGTCTGAGGATGCCCAATTTGAGAAAGATTTATTAGCAGACCCAAAAGAAATTGCGGAACATGTTCAACTAATGGATTTAGGTAGAAATGATGTAGGAAGAGTTGCAAAAACAGGCACTATTAATGTTACAGATAGCATGATAATCGAGAAGTACTCCCATGTAATGCATATTGTTTCTAATGTTGAAGGCGTCATTAAAAATAAATTATCTGCAATTGACGTTCTAAAAGCTTCTTTTCCAGCTGGAACTGTTAGTGGCGCACCTAAAGTTCGAGCGATGGAAATTATTAACGAATTAGAAGTTACTAAGAGAGGAATTTATTCAGGGGCTGTAGGCTACCTCGGATTTGATGGCGATATGAATGTTGCAATTGCAATCAGAACGGCAGTTATTAAAGATAGCGTACTTTATGTTCAAGCAGGGGCAGGCATTGTTGCTGATTCAGTCCCTAAAAATGAATGGATTGAAACGCAAAATAAGGCAAAAGCAATTTTAAAGGCATCAGAGTTAGTTCAATCTGGCCAAAGCGAGTAAAAAAATGATAGTGATGATAGATAATTATGATTCTTTTACTTACAATCTTGTGCAGTATTTTTCCGAACTTGGGCAAGAGGTTGTAGTGCATAGAAATGATCAAATAACTATAGATGAAATAAAAAAACTAAATCCTAAGTTTATAGTTCTTTCTCCTGGCCCTTGCACTCCGAAAGAGGCCGGTATCTCATTAGAGGTAGTTGATTTCTTTAAAGGAAAAATTCCAATATTAGGTGTCTGTCTTGGACATCAAACAATTGGACAGGCATTCGGAGGAAAAATTATTCATGCAAAAACTATAATGCATGGGAAAACATCTGAGATTTACCATAATAATAAAGGAGTATTTAAAAATATTAAAAGCCCGTTTATTTCTACTCGATATCATTCCTTAGTTATTGAGAGAGCTTCATGCCCTGAATGTTTTGATATTACTGCTTGGACTGACGACGATGAAATTATGGGAATCAAACACAAAACTATGCCTATCGAAGGAGTACAATTTCACCCTGAATCTATTTTGAGTGAGTATGGACATGACTTATTAAGGAATTTCTTAGAAAATAATGGTTAAACAATTTAAAAATTATTTAGGTTCTTTATTGAGAGGGGAGAATTTATCTTCATCAGAAATGGAATCTTTAATGACCCTTATTATGACTGGAGAATTAAGCTCTGCTCAAATAGCTAGCTGTATTGTTGCAATGAAAATAAAAGGTGAAACTTCAAATGAGATTGCAGCAGCAGCAAATGTCATGCGTGGGCATGCAAATAAAGTAATTGTGAATGATCGTACAAATCTTATAGATACTTGTGGTACAGGGGGAGATAGCTTGCAAACATTTAATGTATCGACTTTAAGTGCAATTATAGCTGCAGCAGCTGGCGCAACAGTTGCTAAACATGGAGGCAGATCAGTTTCATCAAAGTGTGGAAGTGCAGATGTTTTAGAGGCTTTAGGAGTTAATGTAAATTTAGATCATAAAAGATTAGGATATTTAGTTGATGCTATTGGAATTGGTTTTATGTTCGCTCCTAATTATCACCCAGCGATGAAATATGTTGCTCCAGTCAGAAAAGAATTGGAAATTAGAACTATGTTCAATCTGCTTGGACCATTAACTAATCCAGCTTCTGCTAAAAGACAAGTTGTAGGTGTTTATAGTAAAGACTTAACTATTACTTTTGCGAAAGTATTACAAAAGCTCGGGAGCAAGCATGTGCTTGTAGTACATGGTGAAGATGGTATGGATGAAATCTCTATAACAGGAAAGACTTTTATTGCTGAATTAAAAGATAATGTTATTAAGGAATATACAATTCAGCCTTCTTTGTTTAAATTAAAAGAAGGTAGTTTAAAAGATATTGTTGTAGAAGATTCATTGCATTCAAAAAAAATAATTATTGAAATTTTAAATGGAAAGTTATCTGTAGGACGAGATATTACATTATTAAATTCAGGCGCTGCCATATATGTAAGTGGGCTAGCCAATGATATAGATTCTGGAATTGCCATTGCCGCAGATATGATTGACAAGGGCAAAGCAATGGAAAAATTAAATGAACTAATCACCTCATCAAATGAATAATATACTCGATAAAATTTTAAGCACTAAAGTGCTGGAGGTTGATCAGGCTAAATTGATTAAGTCAATTGATAAGATAAAAGCTGAAATCAATCAAATCCCAAAGCCCAGAGATTTTATTGGCGCGATTAAAGATAAACATCAGAATAGATTACCTGCTATTATTGCCGAAATTAAAAAAGCTAGTCCTTCAAAGGGGGTAATTAGGCCTGATTTTAATCCAGATTTGATTGCTAAATCTTATGAATTAGGTGGCGCAGCATGTATCTCAGTTTTAACAGATCGAGAATATTTCCAAGGTGATCCTAGTTTTATAGGTGTTGCAAAAGATAATTGTTTACTACCTATTCTAAGAAAAGATTTTATTATTGACTCTTATCAAGTTTATGAATCAAGAGCTTTGGGTGCTGACTGTATATTACTAATTGCCTCAGCTCTGAATTTAGAACAACTAAAAGAGTATGAATCTATAGCCCACGATCTTGGCATGGCTGTTTTAGTTGAGGCGCACAATGAAGAAGAGTTAGAAAAATCAATACTCCTGGATACGCCATTAGTAGGAATTAATAATCGTAATTTGAAAACATTTGAAGTATCTTTAAAAACTTCTATTGATTTAGTAACTCAAATACCAAAGAATCGAATTCCTATTACAGAATCAGGCATCTTTAGTTATGCTGATATTGAATTGATGAATGAGCATAATATTTTTACTTTTTTAGTTGGGGAAGCATTTATGCGGGATGAAAACCCTGGCCAATCACTTAAAGACTTAATAAACCAATGACAATAACTAATCGACCAAGACGTATGAGGCAGAATGATTTTTCTAGAAAATTGATGAGAGAAAATAATCTTTCTGTGAGTCATTTAATTTATCCAATGTTTGTAATTGCTGGGAATAATATCAGGCAAGATATTACTTCTATGCCAGGCATTTACAGACTCAGTCTAGACCTTTTATTAAAAGATGCAAAAGAATGTTTTGACCTTGGTATACCTGCCATTGCAATATTTCCAGTTATCGAAGACTCATTAAAATCTTATGATGCAAAAGAATGTTTTAATGACTCTGGTTTAATCCCAGAGGTAGTTAAAGCATTAAAAAAATCCATTCCTGAGCTTGGAGTTATCACTGATATTGCCTTAGACCCATATACAAGTCATGGACAAGATGGCCTCATTGATAAAGAGGGTAATATTTTAAATGATGAAACAGTAGATTTACTGGCTAAACAAGCCTTATGTCATGCTAAAGCTGGTGCAGATATTGTTGCACCATCAGATATGATGGATGGACGAGTTGGGAAGATTAGGATGGCTTTAGAAAAAAATAATTTTATTAATACAAAAATATTATCTTATTCTGCTAAATATGCTTCTTCATTTTATGGGCCATTTAGAGAGGCTGTTGGCTCCTCTGAAAAATTAGGTTTATCATCAAAAGAAACATACCAGATGGATCCAGCAAATAGTGATGAAGCTTTATATGAGGTTAAGTTAGATTTAGATGAGGGAGCTGATATGGTGATGGTAAAACCTGGCATGCCTTATCTAGATATAGTTTTTAGAGTGAAGCAAGCTTTTGAAAAGCCTACTTTTGTTTATCAGGTGAGTGGTGAATATGCGATGATTAAAGCTGCCTCTCAAAATGGATGGCTTGAAGAAGAGAAAGTTATTTTAGAATCTTTAATATCTTTTAGAAGGGCAGGAGCAGATGCAATTCTCACATATTTTGCACTGGAAGTTGCGAGGTTGATGAAGTAGTTGAGTCAAATTTAAACTCCTTAATAGCTTTAATATTTTTTCCTTTATTGCTTAGTATATTATTTTTTTTACTACGCATATCGTTCTCAAAATAAACTTTTAATTCAATAGGAAACCAAGCTCCCTCTAAAATAAAAGTCGGCACTGTCTTTGTAGATTTTTTTTTGCTTAATTTCTCTTGGTAAATTGTATCTTTAATATCAAAAGCAATATTATTATTTAATAAAGTATATTCAACTTCTTTTATATTATCTGTAAAAAGATTAATCTGAATTTTAGGAAATTTTGGTATTAAGCCTTCGAGTAATTGTCCAGTTAAATGGGGATTAAAATCTTTAAAAAGACACATAGTAGTTAATGCCTCTTTTTTAATTTTACTTATCATTTCCGAGTCTACTTGTTCTTGAAAAATATTCTGATACTCTTTTAAAGCATTATCAATTTCTTGGTTTGATGGTAAATTATCACTTGTTAAGAGCCCTAAAGATTTTGCTGCTTTTTTCTTTGCAAATAAATAATCTGTTATTCCTTCTTCCATGATGACTTCTGCTGCTCTACGAGCAACTATCAATCTATTATTATTTATGTTGTCAAAAACCATTTAAATTTTAATTAAGTAAAAAATAAGCGTTATTGGATGGAGGGAACTCATCATAAAAGTATTCATAAATACTATCCTCATTTTTATTTGCTAGCATTCCATTTTTAGGGTTTATCCTTAGAGGAATTATACCTTCCGGGGTTTCTGCCATTCTAGATGGATAATCATTGATTATAGGCTTCATATAGTCAACCCATATTGGTAGCGCAGCTCTCGAGCCACTTTCATGTTTGCCAAGTGATCGTGGTTGGTCAAATCCCATCCAAGTAATTGTTACAAGATCTGGGTTAAATCCAGCAAACCAAGCATCTACTAACTCATTTGTGGTTCCAGTTTTTCCAGCTATATCTTCACGTTTAAGTCTTTTAGCTTTTTTAGCCGTACCTGTATTTATTACTTCTTTCAGTAATGAAGTCATAATAAACGCATTTCTAGGATCTATTATTCTTGGCGTTTCTCCATTTGTTACAGAAAAGCTCTGTTTAATTTTTCTACCTTTGGCATCAATAATTTTTTCAATAAAATAAGGTTGTTTTAGATATCCACCATTTGCAAAAACTCCATAGGCAGCAACCATTTCTAAAGCAGTAACTTGACCTACTCCCAATGCCATTGATAAATAAGGGGAATGTTTTTTCTTATCAAAACCGAATCTTGTAATGTAATCTAGAGCATATTCTGGACTGATATGCTTTAAAACTCTTATAGCAACAAGATTTTTTGATTTCGCTAACCCTTGCCTTAACCTTATTGCACCAGCATATTTTTCATTATAATTTTGTGGTTCCCAGTTTTCATTACTATTTAGCTCTTTTGCAGTGATATAAATAGGTGCGTCATTTACTAAAGTTGCTGGCGTTATACCTTTCTCAAGGGCTGCTGAATAAATAAAAGGTTTAAAAATAGAGCCTGGTTGTCTATTTGCTTGTGAAACATGATTATATTTATTTCTATGAAAGTCAAAGCCCCCTACCAAGGCCAAAATTGCTCCAGTTTTTGGATCCATGGAAACTAATGAGCTCTCAACTTGGGGTAGTTGAGTTGCAATCCAATAATTTCTTTTCTTAACAAATCGAATAACAGATCCAGCTTTTAGTAATCTTTGCCCTTCACTTTCTAATTCTAAATCCTTCTTTAATAATTTTAGCCCTCTTTTATAGACGCTAATTTTTTTCCCATTTTTAAGTAGTACATCGACTCTTAAAGGTTGTAAACTCAGTATTACACCGGGAATGAAATCGTTATAAGTGGGAATTACTTTAAGTTTTTTTAATAAAAACTTATCCCTCTCATTTTGATTTTTAAACTCTTTGGTTTTGAATTCAATAAAATCTTCAGGGGGGGCTAAGTCATGGCGAGCCATATAATTAATAATTCCATTCTTTACAGCCTTATTTGCCATTAGCTGATTTTTCTTTTTAATTGTTGTGTAAACTTTAAGCCCACTGGTATAAATTTTATCCCCAAATTCTTTGAATAAAGTTTTTCTAACCATCTCTGCTACGTAGTTTGCTTTGAGTTCACTTTTCGTATATTTTTCTTTAATACTAAGAGAGTCTTCTAAGGCTACGATATAAGTAGGCTTGTCAATATAGCCATGACGTAACATGCTATTCAAAACATTTTGCTGTCTTTTGATTGCCAAATCAGGCCGCAATAAAGGATTATATCGACTAGGTGCTTTTGGAAGTCCTGCTAGCAATGCAGTCTCTCCTAAATTCAATTGATCAAGATTTTTACCATAATAAGTATTAGCTGCGGCTGCGAAACCAAATGATCTTTGGCCTAAATATATTTGATTAATATATAACTCCAGGATTTCTTCTTTTGATAGAGTCCTTTCTATTTTAATTGCAAGCAGAATTTCGTTAATTTTTCTTTTTAATGTTTTCTCCGAGGTCAGGAAAAAGTTTCTCGCGACTTGCATTGTTATTGTGCTTGCTCCTTCATGGCTTTTTCCGGCTATGTTTTTAAGGATAGCTCTGGCTATACCAATAAAATCAATACCTGGGTGTTCAAAAAAACGTCTATCTTCTATTGATAGAATTGCATTAATCATTTGCTGAGGAGTATTTGAGATAGCTATAAAATCTCTTCTTTCCTCACCAAATTCTGCAATAAGAGACCCTTCTTTTGAGTATATTTGAAGTGGTTGTTTTGGATAATACTTTACTAAATGCGAAATATTAGGAAGTGTTGGATAGATTAGGGCTGAAACGAAAATAACCATTGCTAAGATGGATAAGCTGCCAAGAAGAGCAATAAAAATATAATTCTTAATGATTGAATACATAATATGCTTAAATTTAATGTTTAACTGTAATATAAATGTTTATTATAGAGGTTTAGAATGATATGTAATCTAATAAAGTCTTTATTTTATTATTTATATTATATTATGTATATGAAGAGAATTAATATTGAAAGAAACTAAAAATATTTTTTTAATTGGATTAATGGGGTCTGGAAAGACAACAATTGGTAAAATACTATCAAAAACACTCAATAAAGATTTTTATGATAGTGACCATGTTGTCGAAGAAAAAACCGGTGTTAAAGTTCCTTTAATATTCGAATATGAGGGAGAAGTAGGGTTTAGAAAAAGAGAAGAGAACGTGCTGAAAGATTTAGCATACCGTAAGAATATTATATTAGCTACTGGAGGAGGCGTTATCTTATCTAAAAATAATTGTAAACTTCTTAAAGATAATGGCTGCGTAGTTTATTTAAAATCTAATTGCGAAGATTTAGCAGCTAGAATGTCTGGGGATAAATCTAGACCATTATTGCAAGAAGGCGATTTGAAAAAAACTTTAGAAAGTTTATTTCAATTAAGAGACCCTATTTACGCATCTATTTCTGATTATATAATTGAAACTTCGGGAAAGCGTGCAAATGAAATTTCTTATGAAATTGAATCTGTCATTAAAAAATCATGAAAACTATTAATATAAATCTAAAGAAAAGGGGCTATCCAATATATGTTGGTGAAGGCCTTATAGAAAATTATAATTTAATAAAAAAACATATTTCTAATAAGAAAGTAGTTATTATCACTAACGATAAGGTTGCACCGTTATATTTGCAAAAAATTACAAATACCTTATCAAATGAAAAAGATATTATTCCAATTATTCTTCCTGATGGTGAAGCCTTCAAAAATATTGATACCCTCAACATAATTTATGATGCATTACTAACAAATAAAGCAAATCGTCAAGTTACTTTAATAGCATTAGGTGGAGGTGTAATTGGAGATATAACTGGTTTTGCAGCTGCAACATTTATGAGGGGGGTAGACTTTATTCAAATTCCAACCACTCTATTATCTCAAGTCGATTCTTCTGTTGGAGGAAAGACAGGAATTAATCATCCTCTTGGAAAAAACATGATAGGTGCCTTTTATCAGCCAAAATGTGTTATCGCAGATATAAGTCTATTGCAATCATTGCCTGATAAAGAATTATCAGCAGGCTTGGCTGAGGTCATAAAATATGGCTTGATCAGAGATTCTAGTTTTTTTGAATGGCTTGAACAAAATATTGAAGGTATTATGAAAAGGGATTCCCAATTACTAATTCAATCTGTTGTGCGCTCTTGTCAAAATAAGGCAGATATCGTAGAGGCTGATGAATTTGAATCTGGTATAAGAGCTATTTTAAATTTAGGCCATACTTTTGGGCATGCAATAGAAACTGCTACTGGATATGGTAAATGGCTTCATGGTGAAGCTATTGCAATAGGTATGGTTATGGCAGCTTATTTATCAGAACAAATGGGGTGGCTTTCAAGAGAAGAGAATCAAAGAATTAAATCTTTAATTATCCATGCAAACCTCCCTATTAACCCGCCAGAGATTTCAATGAAAAAATTTCTTGACCTGATGCAGCTTGATAAGAAAACAAAAGAAGATCAGATAAACCTTGTTTTGCAGCAAGGAATCGGAAAAGCCATCCTTACAAGTGATTATGATACTGAAAATTTTCACAACACCCTTTTAAAGAAAAATTTTTAAAGATTTGATGATGCTGAAATCATATGCAGCTAATCCAAATGAAACTCTAGGAAGGCAATATCAAGAATCAAAATCTAAATTCAGAAATGACTTTCAAAGAGACCGAGATCGAATAATCCATTCATCTGCTTTTAGGCGCCTTGAATATAAAACCCAGGTATTTGTAAATCACGAAGGAGATATGTTTCGAACGCGACTCACTCATTCATTAGAGGTCTCGCAAATTTCAAGAGGAATTGCCCGCACTTTAAATTGCCATGAAGATCTTGCTGAGGCTATTGCCTTAGCTCATGATTTGGGACATACCCCATTTGGCCATGCTGGACAGGATTCTTTAAATGCTTGTATGAAGGATTTTGGTGGCTTTGAGCACAATATACAGTCTTTAAGAGTTGTTGATATATTAGAGCAAAGATACGCTAATTTTGATGGATTAAATCTAACATTTGAGTCGCGAGAGGGAATCTTAAAGCATTGCTCTATAAAAAATGCGCAAAATTTAGGTCCAATTGGCGAAAGATTCATTAAAAAACAACAACCGTCATTAGAGGCTCAATTAGTAAATTACGCCGATGAGATTGCTTATAATAATCATGATATTGATGATGGTTATCGTTCGGGCCTTTTAAAGTTTAATACTTTAATGGACATATCTTTATTTAAAGAGTGTGCTGAATTGGTAAAAAAAGATTACCCTGATATCGATGAGGTTAGATGGTTACATGAAACTATCAGAAGAATAATGTACAACTTAATATTTGATATTTGTGAGACTAGCGCTATTAATTTAGTAAAATTCAAACCTACAACGATTGCTGAAGTTAGAACGCTTCCAAGCTTAATAAATTTATCTAAAGAGATGGCGCAAAAGCAACTAGAACTTAAAAAGTACCTGAGACACTTTCTTTATGAGCATGAAAGAGTGGTTGAGATGACTAATAATGCCAAAAAAATAATTAAAGATTTATTCCTTTATTTCATAAATGAACCATCTTTGATGCCTGAAGCCTATCAAACGAAATCAACACAAAATGAAGCCAGATCCGTTGCAGATTACTTAGCTGGGATGACAGATCGGTATGCAATTAAAATCCATACAGAAAAGCTAAGATAAGAAATCCCTTATATAAAAAGCCATTCCAAGATATATGTTGTAAATTTACAACATATATCTTAATTTGTTACAAAAAAGACACAATTTCCTTGCTATTTGAGGACAACATTGGGGATAATGGGGGTAACTCTTCTTAATGAGAAAGTTTATTCTTAAGAAAGTTTTTTTGTTAAGAAAGTTTATTTATAAATTACTTTTTTAACCTTGGTTTTAAAAGTAGTTTTAACTTTAGGAGAAATATTATATGAACAAGAAAATTAATCTAGCAGTTGCGGGTGCAGCTCTGGCAATAGGTGCTACGGCAGCTAATGCTGGAATCGTAATCCCAGCAGGTGACTGGACTTTAGATGTAAATGGTAACGTTAATGCATTCATGAATTTTAATGATGCTGACGCTGCTAAAGGAAGTACACTTACAGGTAACATTGCGAACGGTCAAGATGGTCTTGGTGAATCTGATTCACAAGGTATCAACACTGGTCTATTACCATCATGGTTAGGATTTACTGGTACTACACGTCAAAATAATACTGATGTGTCATTTACTATTTCATTCCAACCAAATGCTTCAGACAATTCTGCAGCTGGTGATAATAAAACTCCTCTTAATCGTCAGTCATATTTATCATTTGGTGATAAATCATGGGGTTCTATCAAACTTGGTAAAGATATTGGTATCTTTGCTTCTGGTGCGATCCTTAATGACATGACACTATTAGGTGTTGGTTCTGCTGCTACTGGTAGATCTGGTGGTGCTACTACACTAGGTGGTATTGGTACTGGTTATGTTTATGCTGCATGGAAGGGTCAAGCTACATATACGACTCCAAACATGGGTGGATTCCAAGCTAAAGTTGGTTTAATGAATCCAAATCAAATCCCTGATGCATCTACAGCTGCAACAACAAGAACTTATACAACTACTACTACTTTTTCTGGTACAACTGCAACAGTTACTGGTACGACTTCAACAGCAACTTTAGTATCTGTTTCAGCAACAGTAGTTTCAAAAGGTACTACAGCTTCAACAACAACTCATACAGACACAGTAACTGGCGCAGCTTCAAGTGCAGTTAACCAAGATCGTTTTGGTATTGAAGCAGAAGCTTCATATTCGTGGACTGGTGATGTTGCTGGTAAAGTTTGGGTATCTGGTGCGTCATATGACGTTACACGTATTAAAGCTCTTACAGCTTCAACTAAACAAAATTACGACATCACAGCATTTGATGTAGGTGCTTCTGTAAGCGCTGGTAACTTTGGTTTAGTTGGTTATTACTATGACGGTGAAGGCCTAGGTACTACATTATTTGGTAACCTTGGTGTAGACGGTGATGGTAAAGAGCGTGATTCAGACGGTGGTTATGTTCAAGCTACATACGTAATACCAACAGGTACTAAACTTGGTGTTGCTTATGGTGTTTCAAACCTTGACACAGCTAGTGGTGAAACAAACGCTACTCTAGTTGAAGAAAACGAACGTTGGACTGTGGGTGCATATCATCCATTAACTAAGCATCTAAATTTAGTTGCTGAGTACAATTCAACAGAGTCAACTGGTCAAACAACATCGAACCAAATGGAGAATGATTCATTATCTCTTGGTGCGATCTTATTCTTCTAGGACTTAAATCCTAGTAGAAGTTTGATAAGTAGTAGATTTATCTAAAAACAGCATCTTCGGATGCTGTTTTTTTTTATTTCTTCGTTAATTAATCATATAAAATAAAGGTAAATAGATAAAGTTAAAAAATATGACTAGAAAAAATAACCTTGAAGAATTACTAAATCAAGCACAGGCATTAATAAAAACAAAAAATTTTGATAAAGCCCTTCCAATCTATGAGGTAATCTTAGAAAAAGATAGTCACCATCCTAAAGCGCTTGCCCATTTAGCAATAATATATTTAATGAAGGAGAGATATATTGATGCAATCAATATGCTCCATAGATCTTTAAAAGTCACATTACCAATTATTGGTGATTATCATAATTTAGCAACAGCATATAACGCATTAAAAGATTATAAAAATGCAATAAAAGCATATGAGGAGATTGTTAAGCTTGATTCTAATAATCTAGAGATTTATAAACTTTTAGGTGATGCACAAATGAAAGTTGTAGATTATGAAGGAGCAATAAATTCTTACAAAAAAGCTCTAGAAAGAGAGCCGGAAAAATTTCAATCCATATATGATTACGGAATGATATTGGCTCAATGTTTACATCATGAAGAGGCATTAAAATATTTAAGAACAGCACTGAAGCTTGAACCTGATCACCTTGAATGTATGTATTTAATAGGGGAGTGCCTTTCTTCAATATGTAATTATGAAGCGGCTAAAATTATTTATCAAAAAATGATGGTATTGATGCCAGACGCAGTAGGCCCACATATGTGTTTTGCATCTTGTTTAGCGTTTGAAGGAAAATATGATGAGCCATTAAAAATATTAAAAAATATTTTAATAAAAAAACCAAATTCTCACGCAGCAAGAAATAATTTAGGATTTTTGTACATGGCTAATAAAAATTTTAAAGAAGCCTGGAAATATATGGATTCAAGAATTTTAATAAAGAATGAATTAGATGTAACAAAGAGATATGAAAAGCTTAAAAATGTGATTGATCTTGATGTAAATAAAAAAGAGTTAAAAAAAGATGAAAAAATTATTATTTTGTTGGACGATGGAATCGGTGATGTAATACTTGCCTTAAGCATGCTGAAAGAATTCCATAAAAAATTTAAAAATATAAGTGCTGAGGTAAATTATCGTTTAGTTGATTTATGTAGGAGATCATTTCCAGATATTCAGTTTTATGCAATACATGAAAATAAACATGAATTAAATATCGATTATGATCCTAGTCTTTTCGATAAAGGAATTTATTGGGGGAGTTTAGGTAAATATATTCGTCAAGAAATAGTTGATTTCCCAAAAAAAGAAATAGGATATTTAATACCAGATCTTAATAAGATTAATACAATAAAAAATAAATTTAAAAAAAGAAAATCTTTAATATGTGGGATTTCGTGGAAGAGTTCTGCACAAGAAGGAAGGCATAAGACTGCTCTTCTTCAGGACTTACTCCCAATTTTTGAAATTAAAGATCTTCATTTTTTAGATTTACAATATGAATTTAAAAATAATGAAGGACAAACAGCGATAGAAAAAGAAAAGCTACTTAAAAAGAGCGATATTAAAATAGATAATTATGAAGATATAGATAAATTTTCAGACATTGATGGCTTAACAGCGTTAATATCAAGCTGCGATATAATTGTTACATGTAGCAATGTTACTGCACATATAGCAGGAGCACTAGGTAAAAAAACATTTTTATTTGTACCTTTTCAAAGAGGAAAGCTATGGTATTGGTTAGAAGAGCAAGGAGTAAGTATTTGGTATCCATCTATAAGAATGTTTACACCTGAATCTAGCAATGGATGGGGAAAGATATTTGAAAAAATTGCTAAAAAAATAAAGCAAGAATTGAAATTATGAACGAGAAATTTTTAGCTCTTTAATTTTTCTTGTAACAGTATTTCGTCCAATACCTAATATGCTTGCAGCGTCTAATTTCCTATATTTTGTATGTTCAAGAGTCTTTTTAATTATAATTTCTTCAACTTGATCAATAAAAAAGCTATATAAATTTGATCTTCCATCTAATAATTCTCTCGATAAATCTCTAGCTAAATTTTCATGCCACTCATTTGAATTATTAATTGCATTTAATGGCTCATCTTTTAGCTCAGAGGGTAAGTCACTTACTAAAATTTTATTACCAGGGGACATTACAGTTAGCCAATGACATACATTCTCCAGCTGCCTAACATTGCCCCTCCATTCGAGGTTATTAAAATAATCCAGAACTTCTGAAGATAAAGCTTTGGGAGGCACCTTTAATTGATTAGCACTTTTAGCTAGAAAATATTTAGAAAGGGATGGAATATCTTCAACCCTCTTTCTTAAAGGGGGGACTGTGATTCTGATTACATTTAATCTATGAAATAAATCTTCTCTGAATTTTCCCTCTTTGACTGATTCTTCTAAGTCTTGATGTGTAGCTGCTATTACTCTTACATCAACTATAATAGAATCTTGCCCCCCTATCCTATAAAAGTGCCCATCACTTAAAACGCGTAATAATCTAGTTTGCAGCTCCATTGGCATATCACCAATCTCATCTAAGAATAATGTCCCTCCATCCGATTGTTCAAATCTTCCTTTTCGAAGATTTTGAGCTCCAGTAAACGAACCTTTTTCATGACCAAATAATTCTGCCTCAAGTAAATCTTTTGGAATTGCGGCAGTGTTTATAGCAATAAAAGGAGATTCTTTTCTGTCACTATTTTTATGAATGGCATTTGCAACTAATTCTTTCCCTGAGCCAGACTCCCCATTTAAGAGAACAGTGGCATTTGATTTACTTAGCCTCCCAATCGCGCGAAACACTTCTTGCATAGATTGAGCTTGCCCTATAATTTCAGGGAGAACGTCATCCGATTGAGTGGAATCCTCATCATCTTTTATTGTTTGTTCTAATGCTTGGTTTATAACCTCTAACACCTTGTCTATATCAAAAGGTTTAGCAATATATTCAAAAGCTCCTTTCTGAAAAGCAGAGACTGCGGTATCAAGGTCGGAATAAGCCGTCATAATAATAATAGGTATAAGAGGAAATTTTGCTTTCACTTTAGTGAGGAAATCAATTCCTGATTCTCCAGGCATTCTTATATCACTTATAATAACAGAGGGTATTTCATGATTAAATTGATTGATTGCTTCATTTGTATTACTAAAACATTGGCAAGGAAGATTTGCTTTTGATAGTGCTTTTTCAAAAACCCAGCGTATAGATTTATCATCATCAAGTACCCAAACTTTTTTCATTTCTTTGCCTCATTAATTTTTAAATTATTCTCAATAGGCAGAACGATAGAAAATTTTGTTTTACCGGGAGTGCTAGAGCAATCAATCATTCCATTATGTTGTGTTATAAAGTTTTGGGCCAATGACAGGCCTAATCCAGATCCATTATCTTTCCCTGACACTAATGGATAAAATATTTTATCTAATAATTTTTTATCAATACCTGGGCCACTATCGATAATATCTAAACGTATCGCTGTTGTATGTTTTTTTTTATGAAATACAATTTGACTCTCCGCTCTAGTAATAAAATTAAGATTCATTTTGCCTTTTGATTTTACTTCGAGCATTGCTTGTACACCATTACGTGCGACGTTTAAAACAGCTTGAATTAACTTTTCTCTATCTCCAATGAATTCAGGTAAACTCACATCATAGTCCCTAGTTAGATTTAAGTTTTCTGGAAATTCTGACAGTATTAAGCTACGAACTCTTTCTAAAACCTCATGAATATTTGTTTTTTTATACAAAGGAAGTTGATGTGGTATTAATAATTTATTCATAAGGTTTTGGAGTCGATCTGCTTCATCAATTATTACTTGTGTATATTCTTTTAAGGATTTTTCTTTCAATTCTTTTTCTAAAAGTTGAGCGGCTCCTCTTAACCCGCCAAGTGGGTTTCTTATTTCATGAGCAAGATTTCTTAGTAATTCAGAGTTTGCTTGTTGTTGAATAAACATTCTTTCTTCACGGGCAACTCTTAGCTGTTGATCCATTTGACTAAATTCTACTATGAAGTCGAACTCTTTTTTTTCAATTGGTGTGATTGTAAAACTCACGCAAATAGTTTTATTTTGTTTGGTCTTTACAAAGTATTCATATTCTCTATAGGAGCTTTGTTTGGCTTTAGCTTGCCTTAATGCGTCTTTAAAAAAATTAATTTCTGTAAAAAATAAACTAATATTTTCATTAAGGGCTTGATCATGGCTCAATTCAAATAAGATTTCTGCGCTTGGATTGATATATTTAATAACTAAATTTTTATCACAAGCAAATACTGAAGTGGCTAGGTCTTCCATTCCTTTAAATTCAGTTTTCAATAAGTTTGGTTTCATTTATATAACTTCCATATATTATAACTAGCAATAATTAGACCAATATTCTGATATTGATTTTATAAGTTGTTATTAACGTATTACCCCTAAATCTCTTTTTTTTGCACAAAATTAGTGCACATTAATTTTTGGTAAAAAAAGGGCAGATTTGACTCTACCCTTTGATCGCAATCTATAAACTATAATACATATCAAACTCAATTGGATGAGGAGTCATTCTTAAACGTGTAACCTCTTCCATTTTTAAATCAATAAAGCTGTCAATAAAATCATCAGAAAAAACTCCACCTGCAGTCAAAAATTTTCTGTCAACTTTTAGAGCCTCAAGAGCTTCAGGCAAGGTTGCGGCAACTTGAGGTATTTTTGATTCTTCTTTAGCAGTCAAATCATATAAGTCTCTTGATTCAGCGTCACCCGGATGTATTTTATTTTGGATGCCATCGAGGCCAGCCATCATTAGTGCACTAAATGCTAAATATGGGTTTGCCATTGGATCTGGGAAACGAACTTCAATCCGTCTCGCTTTATCTGACGACACGTATGGAATACGAATTGCAGCTGACCTATTTTTTGCAGAATATGCAAGCATAACGGGTGCCTCAAAACCGGGAACTAGTCGTTTATATGAATTCGTTGAAGGATTAGTTATAGCATTTAAGGCTTTGCCATGTTTGATAATTCCACCAATATAATAAAGAGCAGTATCACTTAAGTTTGCATATTTTTTTCCTGCAAACATATTTTTACCACCCTTCCAAATTGATTGATGAACATGCATCCCTGTTCCATTATCATTCAAAATTGGCTTCGGCATAAAGGTAGCCGTTTTACCAAATCTATGAGCCGTATTCATCACAACGTATTTTAGGATTTGAGTCCAATCAGCTCTTTGCGTCAATGAAGAAAATTTGGTACCAATTTCATTTTGACCTGCCCCTGCAACTTCGTGATGATGAACCTCAACAGGCACACCCATCTCTTCTAATGTTAGGCACATTTCAGATCTAAGATCTTGAAGAGAGTCAACAGGAGGTACTGGAAAATATCCACCCTTAACTCTTGGGCGATGTCCAACATTACCACCATCATGTTCGTTATTGGAGTCCCATTCTGCTTCTTCAGAGTTGATATTTACTGAAGAGCCACTCATACCAGAATTCCATGTGATTGAATCAAATACAAAGAATTCAGGTTCCGGACCAAAGTAAATAGTATCGCCAATACCAGTTGTTTTTAGATATTTTTCAGCACGATTTGCTATTGTTCTAGGGTCACGATCGTAACCTTTTCCATCTGTTGGGTCTTCAACATTACAAGTTAATATCAGTGTTTTTTCTTCCATGAATGGATCGATATTAGCTGTGCCAGGGTCCGGTTTAAGTAGCATGTCGGAAGCATTGATCCCTTTCCACCCTTTAATTGACGAGCCATCAAAGGCATGACCATCAGTAAATTTAGATTTATCAAAGGCTGAAGCAGGCACTGTAACATGCTGTTCTTTTCCCATAGTGTCAGTAAAACGAAGATCGATAAATTTAATCTTTTCTTGTTTAATTTTTTTAATTACATCAGCGCCAGCCATACTAAAACTCCTCAATAAAATAGTTAATTGTTATATATATAATCTAAAGCACAATCTATGCCAATATTTAATTCGCTAAAATAACTGATTTACTTATAAAATACATTAAATAAATAGTATTTGCACTATTATAATGCATTTTTACTTAATATATGCACTATTATAATGCATTAAATATTTCTCTTGATATTATTTTATTGTTTATAATAATAATTGAATGAAAAACATAAAAAAATTTGCAGTTCTTGGGCATCCTATATCGCACTCACTTTCCCCCCAAATACATCTTTTATTTGCAAAGGAATTCGCAATTAATTTAGAGTATAAGAAATTTGATATCAATAAAGATAATTTTTTTGAAAGTATTAATCGTTTAAAGATTGACGGTTATCAAGGGCTAAATATTACCCTTCCATTAAAGAACGCCGCTTATGAGATTTGTAACAAACTTTCAGAGAGAGCATCCTTCTCTAAGTCTGTTAATACAATAACATTTTTAGGTGACAACATTATTGGAGATTCAACGGACGGTAGGGGATTGATAAATGATTTGTCCAATAAAAAAATTAAGATTAAAAGTAAAAATATTTTTTTAGTTGGAGCTGGCGGGGCCGCAAATGGAGCAATTTATGATCTTATTCAAAGTAAACCAGAAAAAATTTTTCTAACTAATAGAACTTTTACTAAAGCAATTGAGATGAAAAAATATTGGAACTCTTTTGCTAAAAAGAACCAGGTGATTTTAGAAACAATAAATTTAGATTTTTCAAATAAACTTTATTTTGATTTAATAATAAATGCTACGTCTTCATCCTTAACTTCACAACATTCACCTTTGTCAGAATATGCTTTTAATTGCTTAAAGGATGAAGGAGCTTGTTATGAAATGATGTATGGTTTCGAAACTCCATTTATGACAAAAGCTTATGAGAAAACTGACTCAGTTTACGATGGTCTTGGCATGTTAGTTGAGCAAGCAGCAGCAAGTTTTAATATATGGCATCAGCTAGTCCCAACTACAGAAAATATTGAATCTTATTTAAAAAGCCTATAAATATCTCTTTAAATATTTGCCAGTAAAGCTTTTTTTACTAGATATAATTTTTTCCGGCGATCCTTCTGCGATTATTTCACCACCACCATCACCTCCTTCAGGTCCAAGATCAATAATCCAATCAGCAGTCTTAATTACATCCAGATTATGTTCAATTACAACTAAAGTATTACCATTATCTCTTAATCTATGTAATACATTTAATAATAGTTGTATGTCAGAAAAATGTAAGCCAGTTGTTGGCTCATCTAAAATATAAAGTGTTCTTCCAGTATCTCTTTTTGAAAGCTCTAAAGCTAATTTGACTCTTTGAGCCTCGCCCCCAGACAGAGTCGTTGCATTTTGTCCTAATTTAATATATCCAAGCCCTACATCTAGGAGAGTTTTTAGTTTTCGTTCAAGCGTTGGTACAGCCTTAAAAAATTCATGTGCTTCTTCTACGGTAAAACTTAAAATATTATGAATATTTTTTCCTTTATAAAATATTTCAAGAGTTTCACGGTTATAACGATGGCCATAACAAGAATCACATTCGACATATACATCTGGTAAAAAATGCATTTCGACTCTAATTACTCCATCACCTTCACATGCTTCACATCTCCCCCCTTTAACATTGAATGAGAAACGTCCTTGACTATAGCCTCTCGCTCTACTTTCTTGTACTTTAGAAAAAAGATCTCTAATAGGAGTGAATAATCCGGTATAAGTAGCAGGATTTGATCTTGGAGTTCTTCCAATGGGACTTTGATTGACATCGACTACTTTGTCAAAGAAATCAAACCCTTCTATATCTTCATGACTAGCTGGCTCTAAATTACTTCGATAAAGATGTTTTGCCACGGCATTATAAAGTGTGTCATTTATAAGTGTAGATTTTCCGCTACCAGAAACGCCTGTTACACAAGTAAATAGGCCTATTGGCAGATTTAAGGTAATGTTTTTTAAATTATTACCAGAGGCTTTTGTAATTTTAAAAAAAGAATTAGCAGGCGATTTTGGTTTTTTTGAAACTGTAATTCTTTTTTGTCCACTTATATATTGACCAGTCAATGAATTTTTATTTTCAGCAATTTCATTAGGTAAGCCTTGGGCAACAATTTCGCCGCCGTGAACTCCAGCCCCAGGACCAATATCTACAACATAATCAGCTGTCATAATGGCATCATAATCATGCTCTACAACAATCACAGTATTTCCGATATCTCGAAGATTTCTAAGTGTTTCCAGGAGTTTATCGTTATCTTTCTGATGCAGCCCAATAGATGGCTCATCTAAAACATACATTACGCCTGTTAAGCCACTACCAATTTGTGAAGCCAATCTAATCCTTTGAGCTTCTCCACCTGAAAGCGTATCAGCAGATCTGGAAAGAGATAAATAATCAAGACCTACATTTATTAAAAAATTAAGTCTATTTTTTATTTCCTGAATTATTTTACTTGCAACTTGAGCACGAAATCCTAATAATTTTATATTATTGAAAAATGCTAAAGATTTTTTAAGGGGTAGCTTGCATACTTCATGGAGATTTAAATCACCAACTAACACATTCCTCGCTTCAATTTTCAAACGAGTTCCTTTACAAGCAGGACATTCTTGATTGCTTAAATATTTTGCTAATTCGTCTCGAACAGAACTTGAATCCGTTTCTTGATAGCGTCTTTTAAAGTTATTTATTACCCCTTCAAAAGGATGTTTTTTTGAATTGATAGCTCCTTGCTCATTAAAATAACTAAATTCTATTTGTTCCTTATCACTTCCAAATAAAATAATATTTTGAATGTTTGGTTGGAGTTCTTGGTAAGGTGTTTCAAGATCAAAACTATAATGTTGAGCAAGACTATTTAACATTTGATAGTAAAACTGATTTCGTTTATCCCATCCCTTAATAGCCCCGGAAGATAAAGGTAATTGTGGAAAAGCTACTACGCGATCAGCATCAAAGAAATTTTTATGTCCAAGGCCATCACAATCAGGACAAGCCCCCATAGGATTGTTAAAGGAAAACAATCTTGGTTCTAGTTCAGTTAAAGCATAATCACAATGTGGACAAGAAAATTTTGCAGAGAATAGTTGTGTTTCTTTATTATCCATATTGATGGAAATAATTTTTCCATCAGCAAGTTTTAAACCTGTTTCAACTGATTCAGTTATACGCTGTTTAATATCAAGATGAATTTTTATACGATCAATTACAACATCTAATTGATGCTTAGTATTTTTTTGTATAGCGGGAATGTTGTCTATTTCATAAATGATTCCATCTAATCTAATTCTTATAAACCCTTGTGCTCTTAATTCATCAATTAAATCTAAGTGACTACCTTTACGATTATTTACCACGGGCGCAAGTAACATAATTTTAGTATCTTTTTCAAGCGATAGAAGTTGGTCAACTATTTGGGAGACTGTTTGTGCTTCAAGTTTTATTTTATGAGTAGGACAATAAGGATCTCCTGCACGAGCATAGAGCAAGCGAAGATAGTCATGAATCTCAGTTACCGTTCCAACGGTTGACCTTGGATTATGAGAAGTTGATTTTTGTTCTATGGAGATTGCAGGGGACAGACCCTCAATCATATCCACATCAGGTTTATTCATTCGGTCTAGAAATTGCCTAGCATAGGCTGACAAAGATTCAACATATCTTCTTTGTCCTTCTGCATAAAGAGTATCAAAGGCTAGAGAAGATTTACCAGAGCCAGATAATCCTGTAATAACTATTAGTTTATTTCTAGGAAGATCCAAGGAAATATTCTTTAAGTTATGGGTTCTAGCCCCTTTAATTTTAATATAATCCATTTAATTTTATCTTTTTTGAGGAGCAACCTGATATTATATTTTATAATCTCTATTTTAGAAACTAAAGTTTTACTATTCATAGGTATATACAAGAATGTCACCATTAGAAATTAAATCTAGTGTGCTTTTAGCATCGATTTATTCACTCCGAATGCTTGGAATTTTTTTAATTCTTCCTATATTTGCTATTTATGCTTCGGAATTATCTGGCAGTCCTACAGAATTCCAAATTGGCCTAGCTTTTGGAATTTATGGGTTAACTCAGGCAATTTTTCAAATTCCATTTGGTATGACTTCAGATCGTATCGGAAGAAAGCCTGTAATTTATTTTGGTTTATTATTATTTATAATTGGTTCATTTGTCGCGGGGATATCTGAGCAAATAGAAGGAGTCATTATTGGTCGAGCAATCCAAGGATCCGGGGCAATTTCTGCAGTTTTGACAGCTTTTTTATCTGATCTTACTAGCGATAAGAATAGAACTAAAGGTATGGCAATTATTGGGGCATCAATCGGGCTAACATTTGCATTGTCATTAGTGATTTCACCAATACTTAACAAGCTTATTGGCGTCCCAGGAGTATTCTTATTGATGGGTGTTTTAGCTTTTATTGCTTTAGGAGTTGTAAAGTTCTTTATTGATGAGCCTTTAGATAAGAAAAAAAATGATTCCGAAAACTCTAATAACATAAAGAGTATATTAAAGAATTTTGATTTAAATCGACTTAATTTTGGGATTTTTACACTGCACGCTTCTCAAATATCAATGTTTATGGCAATTCCTTTTTATTTGATCAATCAAGGAGAGACTCCATTGAATGAACATTGGTCAATTTACTTACCAGTTTTGGTTATATCCTTTATTTTTATGGTTCCGATGATTATTTTTTCGGAAAAAAAGAACAAAGTTAAAGAATCTTTTGTAGCCTCAATTGCTTTATTATTTATAACGCAATTCCTGTTTATATATTTTTCTAATAATATTGTTGGAATCATAATAGCCTTGATATTCTATTTTGTTGGGTTTAACTATCTTGAGGCTTCTTTACCTAGTTTAGTGAGTAAGCTGGCACCAATTCAAAGGAGAGGTTTGGCATTAGGGGTGTATAATACTTCCCAATCATTAGGTATTTTTGTTGGTGGCTCATTTGGTGGATTGATTGCAAATTTTTATGGCTATCAAGGCACTTTTTTATTTTGTAGCCTACTAATAATGATATGGTTTATTTTATCAATACCAATGAAAATGCCATATCATAAAAATGATTAAAAACTATAATTACACATCGGAGGAATTATGCCATCAGTTAATAAAGTAATGTTGCTTGGTAACTTAGGAAGGGATCCTGAAGTTAGAACATTTCCTAATGGAGATTCTGTATGCAATTTTAGTATCGCTACTAGTACCTCATGGAAAGATAAGGCTTCGGGTGAGAAAAAGGAAAAAACAGAGTGGCATAATATTGTAATGTATAGAAAATTAGCTGAAATTGCAGGGGAGTATCTAAAGAAAGGTAGCTCTGTTTTTGTTGAAGGAAGCCTTCAAACAAGGAAGTGGCAAACTAAAGAGGGGCAAGATAGGTATACGACAGAAGTTGTAGCGGACACGATGCAAATGTTAGGAGGTAAGGATAATCGGAATAGTGCGGCAAGTAGTTCCGATGATAATTTTAATCAAGAACCAGAGAGAGCAAATAATCCTCCTAAAAAGTCGGGTCAATCAGTTGAGCCAACTCTCGAACTTCCTGAAGATGATATCCCCTTTTAATAGGGCTTAAAAAAATGCCTTTATACGATTATCTGTGTTCTCATTGTGAGCATCAAGATGATGTACTTGGAAAATTATCAGATGAGCCAGTATTAAATTGTCCAGCTTGCAAGAATAAAACATTTAAGAGGCAAGTGTCGGCACCTCATTTTAAATTAAAGGGAACAGGCTGGTACGAGACAGATTTTAAAAATAAAACAAAGTCTGAAAATTCTAAGAAAGATAATGAAAAAACTACTAAAACTACTAAAACTGAAACTTTGAAAAAAAATGATTAAAAAAAACTTTTTAACTGGCTTGTTAGTCCTTATCCCATTAATCCTGACTTTTTGGGTTCTTTTTTCTTTGATCAAGTTCTTGGATCAAATATTGTTCTTACTTCCAGAAACCCTAAGGCCCGATTATATTTTAGGAACTGAGATATTGGGGTTCGGTGTTATTTTGACGTTCATTGTTATATTAGTTACCGGCATAATTGCTAATAACTTCTTTGGAAAAAAAATTATTAGTTTATATGAGGTCTTACTTAATCGACTTCCTTTTGTTAAGACAGTTTATAAAAGTATTAAACAAGTTTCAGACACTTTACTTTCAAGCTCGGGCGAAGCATTTAGCAAGGCAGTTTTAATTGAATTTCCAATTGCAGGCACATATACTTTCGCATTCATTACTGGAGAGCCTGATGAAAGAATAACAAAAGACATAAAAGGGGAGTATGTAAATGTATATGTACCAACAACACCTAATCCAACATCAGGGTATACGTTAATGGTCCCAAAAAATAAAGTTGTTGAGTTAGATATTAGTGTAGACCAAGTTCTGAAATATGTTATTTCAATGGGTGTAGTACCTACAGATAAAAAACTTAAACAAAAAAAATAATTACCTTTAAAAGAGAATTTAGATGAGAACGTATTATTGCGGTGAATTAAATAAAAGTCATGAAAATAAAGAAGTGATCCTTTGTGGATGGGCTCATAGAAGAAGAGATCATGGTGGCGTTATCTTTATTGATTTAAGAGATAGGGAGGGATTAGCACAGATAGTTATTGATCCAGATACTCCTGATGCATTTAAAATTGCTGAAACAATCAGAAATGAATTTGTTTTAAAGGTGACATGTAGGGTTCGACTTAGACCTGAAGGAACAATTAATTTAAATCTTCCTTCAGGGGAGATTGAAATGTTAGCATCCAAAGTTGAGATTTTAAACGAGTCTTTAACCCCCCCATTTATGCTAGATGATGAAACAATTTCAGAAGCTGTACGACTTGAATATCGTTTTATTGATTTGAGACGTGATGTTATGCAAAAAAATCTTAAGCTAAGGAATAATACTTCAAAAAGCGTAAGGAATTTTTTAGACAAGGAAGGATTTATTGAATTAGAAACCCCAATACTAAACCGGAGCACTCCTGAGGGAGCGCGAGACTATTTAGTTCCATCAAGAATCCATCATGGAGAATTTTTTGCCTTGCCGCAATCTCCACAATTATTTAAACAAATTTTAATGGTATCTGGTTTTGATCGATATTACCAAATTGCCAAATGCTTCCGAGATGAGGACTTGAGATCTGATCGTCAACCCGAATTTACTCAAATTGATATTGAAGCATCTTTTATTGATGAAGAAAGTATTATAGAAATTTCTGAAAATATGATCCGAAAAATTTATTTAGAGGTCCTAAATATAAATTTGCCAACATCATTTCCTAAAATATCATACAAGGAAGCGATGATCCGATATGGCTCTGATAAGCCTGATTTAAGAGTTACTCTTGAACTAACTGAAATGACTGAAGAAATGAAAGATGTAGATTTTAAAGTATTTTCTTCTGCTGCAAATATGGAAAATGGAAGAGTAGCGGCATTAAGAGTGCCAGGTGGTTCAGACCTATCTCGTTCAGAAATTGATGCTTATACTGAATTTGTAAAAATTTATGGTGCTAAAGGTTTAGCTTATATTAAAGTTAAAGACAAAGCTCAGCTGAACGAAGAAGGGCTACAAAGCCCGATTGTTAAGAATATCAATACCAAGGCATTAGAAGCAATAGTTAATAAAACCGACTCAGAAAATGGTGATTTAATTTTCTTTGGTGCAGATAAAGAAAAAATAGTAAATGAAGCCTTAGGAGCCCTAAGAGTTAAAATTGGACATGACAAAAAACATCTTAATGATATGGAATGGGCACCATTATGGGTAGTTGATTTTCCAATGTTTGACTATGATGAAACTTCAAAGACTTGGAATGCTCTTCACCATCCATTTACGGCACCACAGGATGGGTATGAGAAATATTTAGATTCAGACCCTGAGAAATGTTTATCAAAAGCATATGATATGGTCATAAATGGTTGGGAAATGGGTGGCGGCTCTATTCGTATTCATAAATCTGATCTTCAATCTAAAGTTTTCAAAGCGCTAGGAATATCAGAACAAGAAGCCAAAGATAAGTTTGGATTTTTATTAGATGCATTAAAATATGGCGCTCCACCTCATGGAGGTGTTGCATTTGGGTTAGATAGAATAGTAACTTTATTGGCAGGCTCTGATTCGATTCGAGATGTAATAGCTTTTCCGAAAACACAAAAAGCCCAGTGCTTGATGACGGAATCTCCTAATAAAGTTGATGAAAAACAATTACAAGAATTACATATTAGGTTAAGGCCTTCAAATTCAGAGCAAAAGAATGATTAGTGGTATTAATCACTATAATCTTAGATCTGGAGCTGAGATGATGGAGGACTTAAAAACTTTTTATATTGAAATTGTTGGACTCCAGTTAGGTACTAGGCCTCCATTTGAAAGTAATGGCTATTGGTTAAATGCTGGGCAAAAAGATATTCTACATTTAAGCGAAACAAAAGAAAATGATGATAATCCTGCTAATATAAAGAATACTTTCGATCATATGGCCTTTACAGCAGAGGATAAAAATAAATATATTAAAATTTTAGAAAAAAATGAAATAAAATTTTATTTTCGTGTGGTACCTGAAATAGGGACCGAGCAGATTTTTTTTAAAGACCCAGCTGGAAACGGGATAGAGTTAATTTTTTGTAAAACGTGAATAAGGACATAAAATGTCTGAAAACAAAAAAGTAAAAATATATATAGGTTTTGATCAAAGAGAAGCTATTGCATACCATGCTTTTGTTCAAAGCCTTATCGATCATGCTTCAATTCCATTAGATATAACTCCTCTGGCAGTTAAAACATTAAAAGGCTACGAAGAAAAGCATGAGGATAAAAGTAACGATTTTGTTTACTCCCGTTTTTTAACTCCATATTTAAATGATTTTAAAGGTTGGGCTATTTTTGTTGATGGAGACATGATTTGTCAAAAAGATATTAAAGAATTACTAGACTTGCGTGATGATTCAAAAGCCTTACAGGTAGTGAAACATGAGTACAAAACAAAAGCACATCAAAAATATTTAGGAAATATTAATCAAGATTATCCAAGAAAAAATTGGTCTAGCGTTATTTTATGGAACTGTAAACACCCCAAACATAAAATTTTAACACCAGATTTTATTGCTAATCAGTCAGGAAAATATCTACATCGTTTCTCATGGCTAGCGGATGATGATATCGGAGAATTGCCTAAAGAATGGAATTGGCTTGCAACCGAATATCCAAATAATGAACAAGCAAATATTATTCATTACACATTGGGAACTCCTTGCTTCAAAGATTATAGAGATGCAGAAATGTCAGACATATGGTTAAAAAAACATAAGAGAGTTAATGACGGGATGGAGGAATAAATTATGAAAAGTTATCGTAAAGAATTATGGTTTGATGCCCCTGATAGAATGCATTTCACTAATATAACATCTGAGATTAGAACTTGTTTGGATGAAAGTAATATTAAAGAAGGCTTTGTTTTAGTTAATGCAATGCATATTACGGCAAGTGTGTTTATTAATGATGATGAATCTGGCTTGCATCATGACTACAAAAAGTGGCTAGAACATCTGGCGCCACATGAGCCTGTTAGCGGATATCGTCATAATGATACTGGAGAAGATAATGCTGATGCACATATGAAAAGACAAGTTATGGGAAGAGAGGTTGTAGTTGCTATTACTGAAGGCCAGTTAGATTTTGGCCCCTGGGAGCAAATCTTTTATGGAGAGTTTGATGGTAGGAGAAAAAAAAGAGTTTTAGTAAAAATTATTGGCGACTGAATAAATTTTAAAGATGACTGAAAATTCAAAAAAATTAAATGATGATAATTTAGAAAAATTTAATAAAATCATTTTGACATTAAAAGATTCATTAAAAATATCTCCTAAGAACTATAATCTTCATATTAGTCTTGGAAATGAATATTTAAAATTAAGGAGATTTGAGCTTGCATTTCAGAGTTATCTTTCAGCATATGATCTAGAGCCAAAAAATGCAGATATTTCCGTTTGTATAGGTTGCTTTCATAGAGAAGTTGGAAATTATAATGATGCGGCCTCCGCTTTATTAAATGCAATAAAATTAGATAAGAATTGTGTAAAAGCATATGTAGATTTAAGTGATGTTTATTTTAATTTAGGTCAGCATAAAGACGGTTTAGAATATTTATATAAAGTAGATGGCGTTATTCAATTTGATATTGAAAATGGACTTTCTGTTTCTAAAGGTAATATTTAAATGCAAAGAAATAAGGAAAAAATTGATTCTGGACCAAGCTTTATAGGTAGTTGGGATTTAGAAAGTCCTGACTTGTGTAGGGAGATAATTAATTTTTTCGAACAAAATAAAGGTAAACAGGTTAAAGGAGAAAGTGCGACTGGTCTTGATTTAGAAAGAAAGAATTCTATAGATATGCCTGTATACCCTGCAGAACTAACATTACCCTCACATAAAATTTTTAATAATTATATGCAACATCTTTATGAATGCTATTTGGATTATGCTGATCAATGGCCATTTCTTAAAATTAATTTCCCAAAATTAGATATTGGGGCATTCAATATTCAAAAATATAATCCTGGCGGGCATTTTTCTAAAGTACATTCTGAAAGAGTTCATATAACGTCATTACATCGATTATTTGCATTTATGACATATTTAAATGATGATTTTGAAGGTGGTAAAACAAGTTTTGTTCATCATAATATAGATATTAAACCAGTAACGGGTAAAACTTTAATATGGCCTGCAGAATGGACTCATGCTCATAAAGGAAATATTGTAAAATCAGGTACAAAATATATAGCAACTGGTTGGATACACTTACCTATATCTTCTTAAATTATTAAGTAAGATAAGTTAGATTTAATTTGCTGTTAAAATAAAATATAGTTATAAATATTTAGGAGTACCAAGGTATATGGCAGGGCATTCAAAATGGGCAAACATTCAGCATCGAAAAGGTAGGCAAGATGCTAAGCGAGGAAAAATTTTCACCAAATTAGTGAAAGAAATTACAGTTGCTGCTCGACTGGGTGGCGGGGATGTAAACTTTAACCCAAGATTAAGGACTGCAGTCACAACCGCTAAAGAAGAAAGCATGCCAGCTGAAAATATAACAAGAGCTATAAAGCGAGGAACTGGCGAGCTTGAAGGTGTGAATTATGAGGAAATTCGATATGAAGGATATGGAGTAAATGGTGCTGCAATTATTATTGATTGTTTAACCGACAACAAGCAACGTGCAGTAGCAGATGTTAGACTAGCTTTAAGTAAAAATGGTGGTAATTTAGGCACAGATGGCTGTGTTTCTTATTTATTCAAACATTGTGGAAATATTCTTTTTGCTCCAGGAGTTAATTATGATGAATTAGCAGAAATTGCAATTGATCTAGGAGCTGAAGATATTATAAATAACGATGATGGTAGCGTTGAGATAATTACGCCTCCAAATGAATTTCTAAATATTAAAGAAGGTTTCGATAATGCAAATCTTAAATATGAATTTTCTGAGTTAACAATGAAAGCAGAAACTGAAAATCAACTAAAAGGAGCTGATGGAGAGAAAATGAGAAAAATTTTAGATTTTCTTGAGGATTTAGACGATGTTCAAGAAGTTTATACGAACGTTGTAATAGAGGACGATTAATTAAAATTGCAAATAAAATTCTTGGGATTGATCCGGGATTAAGAGTCACAGGATACGGCATAATATATAATTCATCTGGTAGTATTCGCTATGAAACAAGTGGCGTGATTAAGACAACTAATCAAGACACAAATTTGGCTCCACGCATTAAAATAATTCTTTTAGGGTTGGAGGAAATAATAAATCAATTTAAACCAGACTGCGTAGCAATCGAGAAAGTTTTCGTAAATAAAAATCCTCAATCTACATTATTATTGGGCCAAGCAAGAGGAGCAGCGATTAGTGCAGCAGTTATGCAGAACCTCGATGTTTATGAATATACTGCATTGCAAGTTAAAAAATCAGTTGTAGGCATGGGGCATGCAAGTAAATCTCAAGTACAGATAATGGTGCAAAAATTACTTAAACTTCCATCAATACCGACTGAAGACTCAGCAGATGCTTTAGCTTGTGCTATTTGCCATGCTAATATTAGTGGAAGTCTAGCTAAATTTGGAACCGGGAATCGAATGAAATCTGGAAGAATAATATGATAGGTAGAATTCATGGACGCTTGCTCGAAAAAACGCCCCCTATGATTTTGTTGGATTGTCATGGGGTTGGTTATGAGGTCGAAGTATCAATGCCAACATTTTATGATTTGCCGGAAATAGGATCAGAAGTTACATTACTGACCCATTTCATTGTTCGAGAAGATGCCCAATTATTATTTGGTTTTGCTTCTATTCAGGAACGTAAAATTTTTAGACTATTAATCAAAGTTAATGGTATTGGTGCAAAAGTAGGATTATCTATTCTTGGGGGTATGACTGTTGATGAGCTAATGTTAGCAATAACAAATCAAGAATCTGATTTATTAATTAAAATACCAGGTATTGGGAAGAAGACGGCAGAGCGATTAGTTTTAGAATTAAAAGATAAGTTTAAAGATGATCAAATAAAAATAATATCAAATAAAGAACCTACTATACTTGAAGATATACAAAATGCATTAATTGCATTAGGTTACAGCTCAAAAGATGTAGTTACCGTTACTAAAGAATTAGCTTCAGATATTTCATTAAATGATGGAATAAGACAAGCATTAAAGTTGTTATCTAAAAACTTATAGTGATTATATAAAATGATTGAACCGGATAGATTTATAAACCCCTCAACTCCAGATATTTTAGAAGAAAATTTTGAGCGCGCATTGCGGCCGAAGAAACTCGATGAGTATGTTGGCCAAGAAAAAATTAGAGAACAGTTAGGAATTTTTATTGATGCAGCTAAGAAAAGAAATGAGGCTTTAGACCATGTTTTATTGTTTGGCCCCCCTGGGCTTGGAAAAACGACTTTAGCTAATATTATTGCAAAAGAGATGGGCGTAAATTTACGTCAAACTTCTGGTCCAGTTCTTGAGAAAACTGGAGATTTGGCCGCCTTATTATCAAATTTAGAAGAAAACGATGTTTTGTTTATTGATGAAATTCATAGATTATCTCCCGTTATTGAGGAGATTCTTTATCCAGCAATGGAAGATTATCGTTTAGATATTATGATTGGTGAGGGGCCATCAGCACGTTCTGTTAAATTAGAATTACCACCTTTTACTCTAATTGGAGCAACAACTAGAGCTGGGATGCTCACCAACCCACTTAGGGATAGATTCGGTATCGTATCCCGATTAGAGTTTTATACGAGACAAGAGCTAACTAAAATTGTCACACGATCTGCGGGCCTTCTAGAAGTTGAAATTGACAAAAAAGGGGCAAATGAAATTGCAAATCGATCAAGAGGTACACCAAGAATTGCAAATCGTCTTTTGAGGCGTGTTCGAGACTTTGCTGAAGTTAAGTCTGAAGGAGAAATTAATAAAATAATAGCTGATGATGCATTAAAAATGCTTGATATTGATTTAATTGGATTAGATCTAATGGATAGAAGTTTTTTAATAGCAATTATTGAAAAATTCTCAGGTGGGCCAGTAGGACTTGATAATATAGCAGCTGCAATAGGAGAGGAAAAAGAGACTATTGAGGATGTAATTGAGCCCTATTTAATTCAGCAAGGTTATTTAATGCGATCACCAAGAGGAAGATTAGCTACCCCAAAAACATACGAGCATTTTGGTTTAAAGTATTCTAAAAATGATTTAAATGATGTTTTATGGAAAGAATAATATTTGAATGGAATGCAAGAGTGTATTTTGAGGATACCGATAGTGGTGGGGTTGTTTATCACGTAAATTATCTTAAATTTATGGAGAGAGCTCGAACTGAATGGCTAAGAAGCCTTGGGTTAAATCAAGTTGAATTAAAAAAAGAAGAAAAAGTGATGTTTGTTGTCCGAAAAATTGATATTCAATATAGAATACCAGCAAGATTTAACGATGAATTATTGATACAAACTAATTGTTTTAAAACTACTGATTATTCTATTATGTTAAAACAAAATATTTTAAGGGACGAACAAAAAATCACTGAAGGGAAAGTTGAAATTGTGTGTGTTAATTCAGATCTTTTCAAGCCCGTACGAATTCCAAAAAGGGCTAAACAACTTATGGAGACAGTATAATGGTAGGTAGCGATTTATCGTTCTTTTCACTAATTTTAGGCGCTAGTTTGCCTGTTCAGCTAGTGATGTTAATTTTAGTATTTGCCTCAGGCATGTCATGGAAATATATTTATCTAAAAATAAAGATACTTAAAAGCACAGAAGAAAATACAGATGAGTTTGAAAAATTTTTCTGGTCTGGCGGAGATTTATCGCAACTATACAAATCTTTAGACACAATACATGAGGATATGAATGGCTTATCAACAATTTTTAAAGCGGGCTATAAGGAATACATAAGCCAAAAAGATTCAAGGTCTTTTGATAAAAAGAGTATCGAGAGTGTAAGAAGGGCAATGAGTGCGAGTTATAACAGAGAAGTAGATTCGCTCGAAAGACATTTACCATTTCTTGCCTCTGTTGGATCTGTTAGCCCATATATAGGTTTGTTTGGAACTGTATGGGGGATAATGAATGCATTTATTGGGCTTTCAAATGTTGCACAGGCTTCCCTAGCTCAAGTGGCACCTGGGATAGCAGAAGCTCTAATTGCAACAGCTATTGGACTATTTGCTGCTATCCCTGCTGTTATTGCATACAATAGATTTGCTGCTAAAGTTGATCGATTATCCATAAGATACGAAAGCTTTATGGAGGAATTTATAAATACAATAGATCGTAAGGGATAAATTCTATGAAAAAAAGACGTTTAATGAATCAAATCAATGTAGTTCCATATATTGATGTAATGTTGGTATTACTTGTAATCTTTATGGTAACTGCTCCAATGACGAATCCAGGAGTTGTTGATTTACCTAAAGTTGGCCAATCCTTAAAACAACAGGTTGCTCCAATAGTAATATCAATAAAAAAAGACGCTTCAACTGAAATAAAGGGTAAAAGATATAAAAAAGATGATTTGTTAGCTTATGTCAAAGAGTCACTTGACAAGAATCCTGAACAATCAGTAGTGATTGCTGCTGACAAAAAAGTACAATATCAAGAAGTAATTATTGTGATGGACTTACTCAAGCAGAATGCAATAAACAAAGTTGGCTTATTGCTTAAACCAGAAAAGTAATTCATGAATATCCCCCAATTTAATTTTGATTTAATTCGTAATTCAAATTTATTGGCTATTCTTGAAAGCGATCATAATTTACAAGCAAATTTATTCTCATTTTTAATTCATTTTGTATTATTCATTTTTATGATTTTTTCAATTCAATGGCAAACAAAAATTCCCAACTTTTCAGAAGTTGAGCTTTGGGATGCCGTTCCTACTCAAATAAAAAATAAACAAATAAAAAATAAACAAATAAATACAAAAAAAATAAAAAAGGTTAAGGCGCTCCCTCCAAAAGTGGATAAACAACAATTAAAATTGAATGAAGAGGCAGAGATTAAGCTAAAGAAAAAAAAAGTTGCTGAAAAGAAAGCTTTAGCAAAAAAGAAAAAACTAAAAGAAATAAAAAAACTTCAAGCAAAATTATTAAAACAAGAAGAGATAGAGAAAGTCCAAGATAAATTACTTGAACAAGAAAAATTGGATAATATAAAAGATAAATTACTTGAACAAGAAAAAATAGAAAAATTCCAAGATTCCCTTAGAGATGAGGAGTTAAAAAAGAAACCAACTATAGCAATTGAGGCAAATAAGGAAGTATTAGCAGGAATTAATTCAGGCGAGTTAGATCGTTTTAAAGCTTTAATACAACAAAAAATTCAACAAAATGTTAACAATCAGCTGTGTGGGCTTGATAGAGTTGAATTAGAATTTGAAATATCTTTAATGCCAACAGGAGACTTGCTTGGAGAGCCAAAAATGACTCAATCAAGTACAATCGCAAGTTGTGATGCTGCAGTTGAAAGAGCAATACTTCAATCTCAGCCACTCCCTATTCCTAGTGATAAAAAATTATTTAAACGATTAAAAGATTTAAAATTAAAATTTCATCCAAATGGGCATTACGATTTATAAGATAATGTAATCAATTGAATTATTTAAGTGTTATCGTATTAAAACTTTATAGGAACTATTAAAAAAATTATGATTTATCGAATGTATTCAATCTTTTTTGGGATCCTAGTATTAATTTCAACTCCAACTTATTCATTAGAAGTGATTGAAATTCTTGGAGGTAAGGCAAGCGAAATACCAATAGCAATTGTTCCTTTTAAAGGGTTTGAAAATAAAGCTGGTCAAAAAGCTCATCAAATTATCTCATCTGATCTTAATCGAACAGGCTTATTTAGACCTCTGAATACTGGAGGTATATCTAATCCGCCGAGTAGTGATATCAATATAAATTATACAAAATGGGCGGCGATGGACGCTCAATTTATAGTTGTTGGAAAAGTTGAGTCTGAAAATCCTATTTCAGGAAATATACAAGTTACCTGGAGTTTGATAGACATATTCAAAGAAAAAACTGTTGTGTCAATGAGGTATAAGGGGAATAAATCTCAATACAGGGCTATTGCGCATAAAGTATCAGATAACGTATACGAACACCTAACGGGCAGTAAAGGTGTTTTTCATACTAAAATTGCCTACGTTAAAAAAGTTAACAATAAAAAATATAGCTTAAATATTGCAGATTTTGATGGCTTTAACTCTAGACCTATTTTAAATACAACACAGCCAATTATTTCGCCAAGATGGTCACCAGACGGAGAAAAAATTGCTTATGTTTCATTTGAAAAAAAGAAGCCTGTAATATATATTCAGAACCTTAGAACAGGTAAAAGAACTTTATTAGCAAATTTTAAAGGAAATAATAGTGCGCCAGCATGGGCTCCAGATAGTAAAAAGTTAGCCATAGTATTAACCTATAATCAGAACTCACAAATTTATACCATTAATGCTGATGGAAGCGGAATTAAACAATTAATGCGTTCTAATGCTATCAATACAGAGCCATCATGGGCGCCAAATGGAGAAGATATTTATTTTTCTTCAAATCGAGGTGGTAGCCCACAAATATATAAAGTTAATATAAATAACGATGAAATTAGTAGGATAACTTATGAGGGTAAATATAATCTAAGCCCGAGCATATCTTATGATGGAAAATTATTGTTATTTCTTACTAATGATCAAGGAAAGTTTAAAGTAGCAATTCAAAACCTCATATCGAATCAAGTTCTTAAAATTTCAGAGGGCCCATCAGACGAGTCACCAATATTTGCACCGAATGGCCATTTGGTTTTATTTACCTATAAAGATTATGGAAAAACAACAAAAATTGGTACAGTATCAATAAATGGATTAAAAAGATTGCCTATAAACGTTGGAAACTCCATAATACAGGAGCCAACATGGGGGCCGGTAACAAATTAAAATTTACTTATTCTAAAAAGAAAGGTGTACGATAAGAATATTAGTAGAGTAAAAATTTGTGGTACAGTGTGTTAAAGTGTCAACAACATATAACAGTATCAACAACATACAGAGTTTATTTAAGGGAGGTTTAAACAATGAAAAATTCATTGGCTTTATTATCACTACTAGCAATATTTGGAGCGGGATGTAGCTCTACACCATTAGACGCACCTGCAGATCCTTCAGGTTCGAATTATTATGGTACTGATGGCACTGATGCCGCGACTGCCGAGGCATTAGGACTAGAAGAGCTTAGAGGAAATACTTTGCTTTCTCAAAGAAGCGTATTTTTTGATTTTAATAAATATGATATCAAAGCTGAATATTTAGATTTAATTGGTGCTCATGCTCAGTATCTAAATAATCATGCTCCTGCAAGAATGATAATTAAAGGAAATGCTGATTTTAGAGGATCGCATGAATATAATTTATCTCTAGGTCAGAAACGTTCAGTAGCAGTTAAAGATGCTTTAAATGCATTAGGTGTTGATGACTCTCAAATTGAAACAATTAGCTATGGTGAAGAATATGCAAACCAAGAATGCCAAGCTGATGCATGTGGACAGGATAGACGAGCTGATATTACATACGAAGTAGAATAGATTTAATATATAGCGAGTTTTATGAAAAAATATTTATTGGTTGGTCTTGTATTATTCTCGAATTATGTTTTTGCATTATTCGAGGATGAAGAAGCTAGAAAAAAGATAAATGATATACAAGATCAGCTAAACAATATTGAAAAATCGCTAGAATTCAAGATTAATCAGAAATTTTCAAAAAATTTATCAAAATATAGTTCAGAGTTAAATGCCCTTCACGATAGTATCTCGAAGTTAATTGGCGATGTAGAGGTATTACAATTTGAACTTAAAAATTCTAAAGATAGACATAAAGTACTTTATCAAGAATTAAATGAAAGAATATTGAAGCTCGAATCTGTTATCGAGGAGAAAAATAAGAATACACCGCAAGAAAAACCTAATGAGATTCTTGATAAAAGTCTCCAAACTGAAATTGAAGTCAAGCCTGAAGAACTAGCAGAAAAGATTGAAGATTTAGTACCTTTGGTTGATAAAAATATTGAACTTGATGAATATGCAGAGGCAGATTTATTAATTAAGGCAACAAAATATAAGGAGGCTTTTGAAGCTTTTGATAAATTTATAGTAACTTATCCAAATTCTGATTTATTACCGAAAGCAAAATATAGTCTTGGTTATTCTCAGTGGGCATTAAAAAATTATAATGCAGCAATAAAGACATATTCAAACATAATACAACTGCATCCCGATAATGAAATAATTCCTGAGGTTATATATGGAATTGCAAACTCTGAAATTCAATTGACTAGGATTACGAAAGCCAAAAAAACTCTAAGAATGTTAATAAGTAAATATCCACAATCAAACATTATTGAAAAAGCTAAAAAAAGACTTAAAGCTTTAGAGTCAATCAAACTGTAATACACCTATTATTATATTGGGCTCCAAGTGCAGAAACTAAAAGTTAATGAAATTTTTTATTCACTTCAAGGTGAATCATCATATATTGGTCTCCCTACAATTTTTATTAGACTAACAGGCTGCCCAATGCGCTGTAGTTATTGTGATACGGCATATGCCTTTAATGCCGGAGACAATTTTACTATCGATGAAACTCTAGACGCTATCTCTAAGTATAAAACTAAAAATGTGACAATAACTGGCGGAGAACCTCTAGCTCAAAAAGAATGCTGGAATCTTTTGAAATGTCTATGTGATAGTGGATACACAGTTTCATTGGAAACAGGCGGTGCAATTTCAATAAGTAAAATTGATAAACGTGTGAAAATAATTCTAGATATTAAGACACCAGGGTCAGGCGAAGAGAAAAATAACTTATGGGAGAATCTAGAATTAATAAAACCAAAGGATGAAATAAAATTTGTTATAACGGATAAAAAAGATTACGTTTGGGCTAAGAATGCTTTAATTAAAGAAAAGTTAAATGAAAAGGCCTTAGTATTATTTTCTCCAGTTTATGGTGATATTAATCCAAAAGACCTTGCAGAGTGGATTTTAAAAGATCAATTGCCAGTTAGATTTCAAATTCAACTCCATAAAATTATATGGGGGGAAGTGGAAGGTGTCTAAAAAAGCAATAATATTATTATCAGGTGGATTAGATTCTTCAACGGTTCTAGCAATAGCTAGAGCAGAAGGTTATGAATGTTATGCTTTAACTATAAACTATCGTCAAAGACATAATGCAGAACTAGTAGCAGCTAGAAATATAGCAAATTTTTTTGAAGTGAAAGATTTTAAAATTGTAGATATAGATTTAAGCTGGCTAAAAAGCTCAGCCTTAACAAATAAAAATATTAGTATTCCAGAAAATCCTTCTATTGGAATTCCGGTGACATATGTCCCAGCTCGAAATACGATAATGATGACCTTGGCATTAGCTTGGGCAGAAACAATTAAGAGTCAAAATATCTTTATAGGAGTTAATTCAGTTGATTATTCAGGATATCCTGATTGTCGACCTGAATATATAGAAAGCTTTCAAAATATGGCAAATTTAGCTACCAAATCTGCAGTTGAGGGGAATAAGATTAAAATACATACCCCTTTAATAGAAATGACAAAAGCAGAGATTATTCTTAAGGGTATAAAAAATCAGGTCGATTATAAGATGACAGTTTCATGCTATCAAGCAACGGAAAACGGTTTAGCTTGCGGAAAATGTGATTCATGTAGACTCAGAATAGAAGGGTTTGAATCTGCCAAAATAGAAGATCCAACTAATTATAAAACTTAGTAAAAATCAAATATTTAATTAAACTTGCCAAACTTATCTAAAATAGCGTAAAATTTTGCCCTTTCTGTAGAAAACAATTAAATAAAGAGAATAAATTATGGTGGTTATTAGGCTTTCAAGAAGTGGCAATAAAAATAGACCTTATTTTAATGTCGTAGTAGCAGATTCAAAGAAGCCCCGTGATGGGCGTTTTATTGAAAGAATTGGCTTTTACAACCCAATGGCTAGAGCTGGCTCAGAAACATTAAGATTAGAAACTGGTCGAATTGAATACTGGCAAGGACACGGCGCATTATTGTCAGATACGATGACTAGGATTGTTAAATTGCATGCTAAAGGGTCAGATGGTTTAGAAGAAATGAAGAAAAAAGATGCTGCAAAAGCTGCATCAAAAAAAGCAAAAAAAGAAGCTGAGAAATTAGCAAAAGCTGAGGCAGCTGTCGAGGCAGAAGCTCCAGAAGCTCCAGCGGCAGAAGCAGCTCCAGCGGCAGAAGAAAAGACGGAAGATAAATAGAGAAGGTTGCATTGTCTTCTAGACAATTAGAAGAAATGGTGGTGATGGGTAAGGTGTTAGTTCCATATGGGGTTAACGGATGGGTAAAAGTTTATTCTTTTACAGAAAAATTAGAATCTTTTTTGGCATATAAAAAATTATATTCTTCTAAAGATCAGAAAAATTGGTTAGAAATAAATATTAAAGAAATTAAATTGCATGGTAAGACGATTATTGCAAAGTTTTTAGAAATTGCTGACCGTAACCAAGCAGAGACTTATAAAGATTATTTAATTGGGGTGCCTAAAAAATATTTACCACAATTAAACGAAAATCAATATTATTGGAACGACCTAATAGGATTTGAAGTATTAAATCTTCAGAATGTTTCTTTGGGCTTAGTTGATACATATATTGAGACTGGTGCAAATGACGTAATAGTAGTGAAAGGTGATAAGGAGAGATTGATTCCATATACACCAATGACGGTATTAAAAGTAGATACCATGAAAGATAAAATAATTGTGGATTGGGATGAGAGCTTCTAAAGTTTTATTAACTTTTGATATTGTAACTTTAATGCCAGAAATGTTTTCGGCTATAAGTGACTATGGAGTTACTGGAAGAGCTTTTAAGGAAAATATTGTTAATTTAAATTTATGGAACCCAAGAGAATTTTCAATGGACCTTCATAAAACAGTTGATGATAGAACTTACGGCGGAGGTCCTGGGATGCTTATGATGGCTAATCCTTTGGTAGAGGCAATTGAAGCCGCCAAGGTAAGACAAAGTAATTTAGGAATAAAAAGTAGTAAAGTTATTCATATGACTCCTAGAGGAAAATTACTAAGTCATAATGAAGTTAAGAGACTGTTAAGCTGTAAAGGGATCGTGATAATTTCGAGTAGATACGAGGGTATTGACGAAAGAGTTAATGATTGGATTGATGAAGAAATCTCAATTGGAGATTATGTGTTGAGTGGTGGGGAATTAGCTGCTATGACAATGATGGATTGTCTAATTAGGCAATTACCTGGCGTATTAAATGATGATGAGTCGGCAACACAAGATTCTTTTGTTGACGGCCTTTTAGATCATTCTCATTTCACACGGCCTGAAGTTTTTAAAGACATGAAGGTACCTGAGGTTTTATTATCAGGAAATCATGAAAAAATTAGGTTGTGGCGATTAAAGGAATCACTAAAGCTGACTTTAAAAAAACGCCCAGATTTATTGGCTCAGAAGTTGTTGACTAAAGAGGAGACTCGGCTGCTTAAAGAAATTCAGATTGAGCAGGAACAAGGCTCCATATAATTTAAAAGGAACAGGAATCATGGCAAATATTATTGAAACATTAGAGCAAGAAGAAATAGCACGTTTAGGAAAAAAAATTCCAAAATTCTCACCGGGAGATACAGTAGTAGTAGGTGTTAATGTTGTTGAGGGAACAAGAAAGCGGGTTCAAGCCTTTGAAGGCGTTGTTATTTCTAAAAGAAATAGAGGATTGAATTCATCATTTATTGTTCGTAAAATTTCTTCAGGTGAGGGAATTGAAAGAACTTTTCAACTTCATTCCCCACAAATTGAAAGTATTGAAGTTAGAAGTCGGGGTGATGTACGCAGAGCAAAATTATTCTACTTACGTGAACGATCAGGAAAATCTGCAAGAATTAAAGAGCGTTTAAAAGTGCGTGATAGTGACAGTCAGTTTGAAGAGATTCCAGATATGTTAATCGAAGAAGCTCCAGCGGCAGAAGCAGCTCCAGAAGCTCCAGCGGCAGAAGCTTCAGCGGCAGAAGCAGCTCCAGAAGCTCCAGCGGCAGAAGCAGCTCCAGAAGCTCCAGCGGCCAGTGACAAACCTGCTTAATTAGATATATAACTAAATAAAAAAGCCCCATAATTTGGGGCTTTTTTATTTAACTAATAAAAAAATAATGAAAAGATAGATAAATAGATTTAGAATTAAAGTAATGGATAATGAATCTAAAGGAAAGCCTAGTAATAATCACACAAAAAATAAAATTATTGATGTATTTATTGACCATCTATGGTTGGAAGATGGCTTATCTAAAAATACATTAAATAGCTATCGATTTGATTTGGAATTATTTACGGAATGGCTAACTAAAAGCTTAAAAAAAGATATATTAGATGTTTCTAAGGCGGATATTCAGCAGTATCTATCATTTAAATTTCCTACATCTCAATCAAGAAGTATTGCAAGGTTGCTTGCAACGCTCAGACGATTATTTAGATATTTATTAAGAGAAAACAAAGTAAATAATGACCCTACTCTAGAGATAATTAGTCCAAAAATACCAAAATCTTTACCAAAAAGTTTAAGTGAAGAAGAGGTGGAGGCACTTCTAAATGCTCCTAATATTAAAACTATTTCTGGATTAAGAGATAAGGCAATGCTTGAATTGTTATATGCCTGTGGCCTTCGTGTTTCCGAATTAGTTAACATACTTTTAACCGAATTAAGTATGAGTGAGGGTGTTATAAGAATTACAGGTAAAGGCAGCAAAACCCGATTAGTCCCTATGGGGGAAGAAGCACTAGATTGGCTAAAGAATTATATTAATGAGAGTAGAAATAAAATTTTAAATAACAAAACATCTAGCTATCTCTTTATTACAAGTCGTGGAAGCGCAATGACGAGGCAAGCATTTTGGTATTTAATAAGAAGATATTCAATTATTGCTCAAATAAAAAAACCAATATCACCTCATATATTAAGACATGCGTTTGCAACACATTTGATAAATCATGGAGCAGATATAAGGGTTGTTCAAATGCTTCTTGGTCATAGTGACATTTCAACGACACAAATTTATACTCATGTAGCAAGAGAAAGGTTAAAAAAAATTCATCAATCCCATCACCCAAGAGGGTAAATTTATCGTTCTAAAATAACACCAACAAAATCTGTATCAGGAAGAATTTTTTGTTTTGAAATTTTTAATACAATTTTTTCAAAGTGAAATTTTTCTTTTAAGCAACTTATAATATCCTCACCAAAATCTTCGAGGAGGTGGTGCTCGTGTTTCGAGGCAATCATTTTTATTTCAGATTCAATTAAGGCGTAGTCAATTGTTTTAGAAATATCATTTGAATCAAAAATTTCATTTCCTTTTAGCTGGATATCGACATCAATTATAAGTTGCTGGGAAATAGCTCTTTCCCAATCGGGTACACCAATTTTGGTAATTAATTTAAGGCCGTGCAGAAAAATATTATTTGTCATGAAGAATTTATTGTTTTTCAAATATAATACCTACTATGATAAATCAAATTTTCCTTATTTCTAGTGCTTATTTAATTGGATCCCTATCTTTTGGGATAATCGTTAGTAAGTTTTTTAATCTATCAGATCCAAGAACTATCGGATCGAAAAATCCTGGAGCTACAAATGTTTTAAGAACGGGGAATAAGCTCGCTGCAATTTTGACATTATTAGGAGATATCCTTAAAGCTACCGCTGTTGTGAAGATTGCAATACTTATTGGTTTAAATGACTTAGAAACGATGCAAGTTTGTTTAGCAGTTTTGATTGGGCATACTTACCCAATTTACTATAAATTTAAAGGAGGGAAAGGAGTTGCAACTGCTCTCGGTATTTTACTAGCTACTAATTGGATATTAGCCTTAAGTACAATTTTTATTTGGGTAATTATTTTTTCTATATGGCGATATTCTTCGTTGGCGGCTATTATTGCCTCTTTATTTGTTCCAATTATTAGTTATTTCTTAAATGACACATCATATATATTGCTTACGAATATCTTAATTACTGCTTTAATTCTTTTCAATCATCACGAAAACATTAAAAACTTAATTAAAGGTGTTGAGCCAAGCTTTAAAAATTAGACTCAATCTCTGATAATTTCCATCTTGGCTGTACAGAAAATTTATAATCATTTTTGGAAGATAAGTGAGCTCTGAGGGCACCTGCTAGGGCAATCATCGCTCCATTATCTGTACAAAATTCTAGCTTTGGAAAATAAGCTCTAAAATTTTCACTCTTAGATTGAGTTATCAATTTCTCTCTTAATTTCTTATTAGCCCCAACCCCTCCTGAGATCACTATATTATTATAGGAAGTTTGTTTTAGAGCTTGAATAGATTTTTTTACGAGCACGTCTGTAATAGATTCTTGAAAAGAAAAAGCAATATTTGCTTTAACTGCGAGTGTTAGATTTGGTTGTTTTTTTACTAAAGTTAAAACTGCAGTCTTAAGACCACTAAAACTGAAATCTAATCCATGAGTATGAAACAGGGGCCTAGGAAGATCGTATTTTGCATTACCTTTATCAGCTAATTCTGATAATGCAGACCCGCCAGGATAGCCTAATCCAAGAAGCTTCGCAGTTTTATCAAAGGCTTCACCTGCTGCGTCATCTAAAGTGTCACCCAATATTTTATATTGGCCAATACCTTTTACATCTATAAGTTGAGTGTGCCCCCCTGATACTAAAAGTGCTACAAAAGGAAAAGAAGGTTTATCGTCTTCAAGCATTGGAGCTAGTAAATGGCCTTCAAGATGATGTACTGGAATTGAAGGTATATTTAATGAATATGCTAGGGCTTCAGCTAACGAACTTCCAACTAAAAGAGCTCCAGATAATCCAGGCCCCGCAGTATATGCAATTGAGTCAATTAAATTAATCGAAATAGAGTTATCTTTGAGTAATTGATCAATAAGTGGAATTATATATTTGATATGATCGCGTGAAGCAAGCTCAGGGACAACTCCGCCATAAAAGGAATGAAGTTTAACTTGAGAGTGTAACGTATGGCCTAAGAGCCCTTTTTCTGTGTCATAGAGAGCAATTCCTGTTTCGTCACATGAGCTTTCAATTCCAAGAACAAGCATTTAGATAGTATTTTTATTTATATTAGTTGAAAAAAATGAATATTAGCATTAAAATGTCAACCTTTCTAAGATTAGTAAAATTTTTTATTAATTCATAGAGTTAAACTTTAAAGAGATTATTAATGTCAACAGTAAAAGTAAAAGAAAACGAACCATTTGATGTCGCACTAAGGCGATTTAAAAGACTTGTTGAGAAAACAGGGTTGTTAAATGATTTGCGCGCTAGAGAATTTTATGAAAAGCCTACTTGGGAACGCAAAAGAAAAGCTGCAGCAGCTGTCAAGAGACAATATCGACGCTTAAGAAATCAAATGCTACCCCCAAAACTTTTCTAAGTTACAAGTGTCATTAAAGATTCAAATTACTGATGACATGAAATCCTCAATGCGTAGTAAAGATTCTTCGCGTCTAGGAACTATTAGGCTTCTTCTAGCCGCAATTAAACAAAAAGAAATTGATGAGCAAATAGAACTTGTTGATGCAGATATTGTTTCAATAATTGATAAGATGTTAAAGCAACGACGTGATTCTATTAGTGCATTTAACAAAGCAGACCGTAAAGATTTAGTTGAAAAAGAAGAGTTTGAGCTTAAAGTGCTTCAAGATTATATGCCACTGCAATTTACAGAGCAAGAGGTTGAAAAAGCTATAGTTAATGCAATTGAAAGTACCGGTGCTAATTCAATGAAGGATATGGGTGCCATAATGAATATTCTCAAACCAAAACTGGCTGGTAAAGCTAACATGGCTGATGTTTCAAACAAGATAAAAACAAAACTTACGTAACTTTTTTATATTTTAAGTAAAAATTCTACTTTTTCTTTTAGTTATTAAGATAAAATCCTTAATATGGCTTTTCCAGACTCCTTTACGCAAGAATTACTAAATAGAATTGATATAGTAAACATCATAGATAAGAGAGTACAGTTAAAAAAAAGAGGTTCAAATTTTATAGCTTGTTGCCCTTTTCATGATGAAAAAACACCATCATTTACTGTAAGTCCTTCTAAACAGTTTTATCATTGTTTTGGTTGTAGTGCGAGTGGCGATGCTATTCAATTTTTAATTGAATATGAAGGGTTAACATTTGTTGATTCTATTACCGAACTTGCTAATTCTATTGGCTTAGAGGTTCCAAATGACGCACCTCAAAAGATTGAAAAAAACAATGAAAATGCAAATTTAGAGGAAGTAATAAAAATTGCAAGTATCTTTTATCAAAAACAATTAAGAGAGTCAGTAAAAGCAATAAGCTATTTAAAATCAAGAGGGTTAACTGGAGAAATAGCCAAAGAATTTGAAATTGGCTTTGCACCTGAAGGATGGCAAAATTTAAAAATACCATTTAAGAAATATGAGAACGAAATTCTTGTAAAAGCCGGTCTTGTCGTCAAAAGTGATAAAGGAAAATACTATGATCGTTTTAGAGATCGAATCATATTTCCTATTTATAGCGATAAGGGCAAGATAATTGGGTTCGGAGGCAGAGTAATCAATCCAGAAGATACCCCTAAATATTATAACTCCCCAGAGACACCTCTATTTCAAAAAAGTTATGAGCTTTATGGGCTATTAGCATCAAGAAAATCTATTCGAGAAAAAGGTTATGTATTAGTAGTTGAGGGATACATGGATGTAGTAGGACTTGCTCAAAAAGGAATTAAAAATGCTGTAGCAACTTTAGGAACTGCTACAACAGCTTTTCATATTAAAAAATTATTACGATACACTGAAGAAATTATTTTTTGTTTTGATGGAGATGATGCTGGGCGAAATGCGTCATGGCGTGCAATGAATAATGCTTTAATTTCAGTTACAGATGTAACACAACTAAAGTTTTTATTTTTACCAGATGGCTATGATCCTGATTCCTTTGTAAAAGAAAACTCTTCTGAAGATTTTGAGATTTTAGCAAAAAATGCGACTCCATTAACTGAATATATAATTCAATACTTAACCAAAAATAATGATCTTGTAAACTCAGAAAAAAAAGTAAAGTTTTTAAATGATTTAAAGCCTATTTTTGAACAAATAAAAGCCTCAAAATTATTATTACTATTTAAAAAAAGAATAGCAGAAATGATTAATTTGGATATGGATGAGATTGATCAAATATTAGAAATAAATAAACCTTATATAAAAAAAAGTAGCAATAAAGTTCCAAACAGGCTTCCAATGAGCCCCATAAGAAAGTTTTGTCTTTTACTTATTTTAAGGCCAGATTTAATAAAACAAGAGGATTTAAAATATTTTACTTCGGATAAAATAGATGACAAGTTGGTATTGGCTATAATGGAGATGACAAAAAAAGGTGGCCTAAATAATTCAGCAGCAATTATACATTTTTTATCAAGTCGATTTGATGCTGAACTAATTAGGCAAGTTCATACTCAACTTGCAACATTTGATGATGAGATGGAAATGGAGGATGAGGTTAAAGCATTGAGGATAAGCATCATAAAACGACATTCTTTGGTGACAAATAAAAGTAAGCTGAATGAAGCTACAAAAAAAAGCTTAGCTTCACTTTCTGAAGAAGAAAGAGAGTTTATAAAAAATATAGGTAAATTATAAGCAATTGATTTTTAATGCTTTTTATAAGAGCAATTAAAAAATTTAATTGATTTAAAATTGATACTCTGCTAAAATTCTTTTTCCAAAAAATGTTATTTTGACCATTAAAAATATAGTCCCATATGAATTAATTAGAGGTAGCCATGGCAAGACCTAAAAAAAATCCAGAAGATAAAAAAACCAAACGTGTGACAAGAGTTAAGAAACTTAAAGATTTATATCTTAAAGATGCAGCAAATAATCCTGAAGAAGCTGAAAACCGAAGATTACAATTAAAGGCATTAATAATCCTAGGAAAGGAAAGAGGATATTTAACATATGCAGAAGTTAATGACCATCTACCTGATGAAATTACTGAAAGTGACCAATTAGAAGGAATTATTGGCATCATCAATGATATGGGGATTTTAGTTTATGAGCGAGCGCCTGATGCAGAAGAATTATTAATGTCGGATGCGCCAGCTCCAGTCACGGATGAAGAAGCTGCAGAAGAAGCAGAGCAAGCGTTAGCAACTGTTGATTCTGAGTTTGGGAGAACAACTGACCCTGTTCGAATGTACATGCGAGAAATGGGAACAGTTGATTTACTTACGCGAGAAGGTGAAATTGTCATTGCAAAACGTATTGAGGAAGGTCTAAGAAGTATGGTTCAAGCAATTTCAGCATGTCCAGGAATTATTGATGATTTAATGACAATTGCTACAAAAGTTAAAAAAGCTGAAATAACAGTCGATGAATTTGTTGATGGCTTGATAGATATGGAAGCGGAGAAGGAATTAGCAAAAGTAGAAGCTGCATTAGAATTTGAAGCTTCTGGAGCCGAGCCTCCAGAGGAAGATGATGAGAATGAAACAGGAAAAGCAAGCGGAATGTCGCCTGAAGATTTAGCTAAATTGACAGAAGAGGTATTAAGACGATTCGGTGTAATTAAAAGAGCACATAATAAATTAGCTAATTTACGTGCTAAAGGTAAATGGATGGACGACAGTGACTACCTTAAAAACCAAGAATATATTCTCAAAGAACTTATTAATTTTAGATTTTCTTCAAAATTTATTGAATTATTATGCGATAAAGTGAGAATATTTATTTCTCAGATTAGAGGCCATGAAAGACAGGTAATGGAATTCTGTGTTGAAAACTCTAAAATGCCCAGAACAAATTTTGTAAAAAGTTTTCCTGGAAATGAAACAAATTTAAAATGGCTTAAAGAGCAAATGAAACTAGATAAACCATATATTCCTGAATTAGAAAAGAGAAAACATGACATTATTGATCAGCAACAGAAATTAATTGCATTAGAAGCAGAATGTGGAATTCCTATTTTTCATTTTAAAGAGATTAATAGGCAGATGACGTCAGGAGAATTTAGAGCAAAAAAAGCAAAACGTGAAATGATAGAAGCAAATTTAAGACTAGTTATATCTATTGCAAAAAAATATACTAATCGTGGCTTGCAGTTTTTAGACTTAATTCAAGAAGGGAATATTGGTCTTATGAAAGCTGTAGATAAGTTTGAATATCGTCGAGGATATAAATTCTCAACATATGCAACATGGTGGATTCGTCAAGCAATCACTCGCTCAATTGCAGACCAAGCAAGAACAATTCGAATCCCAGTACATATGATTGAGACTATCAATAAAATGAATCGAATTTCAAGGCAAATTTTACAAGCGACTGGACAAGAGCCAGAACCATCAGAGTTAGCAGAGAAAATGGAAATGCCAGAAGAAAAAATTAGAAAAATATTAAAAATATCTAAAGAGCCAATTTCAATGGAAACCCCGATTGGAGATGATGATGATTCTCATCTAGGCGACTTTATAGAAGATGTTGGAACGTTAACTCCAGATGATGCAGCCGTATATGAAAGCTTAAGGAATGTAACATCTGAAATTTTAGAAGGTTTAACCCCCCGCGAGGCAAAAGTTCTAAGAATGAGATTTGGCATAGAAATGAATACTGACCATACGCTTGAAGAAGTCGGGAAACAGTTTGACGTGACCCGTGAGAGAATACGACAAATTGAAGCGAAAGCACTTAGAAAATTAAGGCATCCTACACGATCTGAAAGATTGAAAAGCTTCTTAGAAACTAAAGAGTAAAAAAGGGCCCATAGCTCAGTTGGTTAGAGCAGGGGACTCATAATCCCTTGGTCCCAGGTTCGAGTCCTGGTGGGCCCACCAACAACAAAGGTTTTAGGAGCAGATCTTTTATTTAAAATCTTTTAATCTCCAAATCGTTGCTGGAATCCAACCCATAGGATCTGCCCCGGGCTGAACCACTTTAGTTGTATAAAAGTCTTCGTAGGTAAATTGTTGTGGGACATGCCCAACTCTTTCATAAAGATTTGTTGCTATGATAATTTCAGGAATAGCTTCTGCGCCCTTCCATGTCACTGTGTTTTTGCCTGAGGTTAAAATGATGGTGGGGCGGTATTCTTTTATCAACTGTACTATTTTATTTTTATCATAACCAGATGCACGATATTCCGTTCTAAGCGCAATTAACCTGTAATTAGTTAACCCTGTTACTGAAGATCTTGGAACAGATAAATTTGCAAGGGACAATATTGCTTCCCAATGACCATCTGCCGCTAATGTAGAGTTCTCTCTAGAGAGACCATAAACTTTAGATGCCACTTTTAAATACTGACTTCTTTCAACCATGTTTTTACTTCGGAAAGAGTCACTAGTATTTATCCAACGGATTGCCTCTGATATTGTAAATATGCGGTCTTTCTTTACTATATAGTTGTTTACCATAGGTAAAATTATAAACATGCTTGTGAGGCTAAGAATTATAAGCGATGATCTCTTTACTCTTATTGATGCATTATTACTTAGATATTTCCATCCTAATGCGCTTAAACCTGCCAGACCTATAAGACAATTAGCCAGATGATATTCTAGGCCTAATTTAGACCAATATTCAATTAATGGGATAATTACTAATATCCCCCAAAAGTAAAAACGATTTAAGTTGATTAACTTTTTGTCTAAATATAATTTAATAAGATAAAGAATTGAAGCACTGGCAGTGCAAATAAGAAACCAATTGGCATTTATTATTGTATGCACAGGGAATTTCCATCCAGCATTTTGTATTGAGGCACCTATGAAAAAATATGAATTAAATAAATCAATCAAGTCCCAATTTCTGAACATTAAGACAAAACCAAGAATACTAAAGCCTGATACTGCTGAACCAATAAGGTATTTAACCAGCACACGCCAACCATAACCAATTAGAATAGCAATGCCTGCAAATATAAAAAAAGGCAAGAATGGCTCTCTTAATAAAATACCAAAAGACACCAGGCCACCAATCAAATAAAATGAGTAAGTATCTTCTTTGCTAGAATTTTGCCAAATAAGCAAGGATGAAAACAATGGAAGGAATGCTGCCCAAATGCTATTTCTAAAACCATACAATATAATCTCAACATCATTCATTATGATTAATAGGGTAGTCATTAAAATGAAAGTAAACACAGTGCTACCACTTTCTTTTAAAATAACTTTAAATAAGATAATAGAAGCAGCAATGGCAATGAGCCCATCAATTAATCTTAATAGTACGTATTGATTTACTTCAAGACTATAGACCCAAGAGCTCATAAATTGGTATAAATGAAGCGTTATACTCAAAATGGGATCACCATTTGTTAAAGAAAGATAAATATGTCGGGCTGCACTTGTATAAAACCCACCATCAATTTCAGGCAACCCTGATAAAAGTTGCAGCCTTAAAAATCCAGTAGTGAGGATAGCTACAGTAATGGCAATAAACAAAGAAAACAATTTAAAGGCCATTATTTTATTAAGGATATTAAGCATATTAAGCATTATTATATAGATATTTGGTTGATTGGCATTTAAAAAAAGTTAGATTTAACTACTTTGAATCAAACAAAAATTTTACAAGTTAAACAAAGGGCAAGAATGTAATAAGCTCATAAATGATTGAAAATAGAGCATCACAAAGGTTTATAATGCATAAAAAATCTAAAAGCTTTTTTCATATTATAGATGTAAAAACTGCAAAATACTTTATGCTCCTGAGCATTTTTATAAACAGTTCCTTGAATTGTTTACTAATAAATCTTTTGAAGCCTTAAGATAAATTTATACTTACAGAATAATGTTAATATTATAATTAAAAATTAATTTATTTAATATTAAATTTTGGGAAAACTTAAAATGAAAGTAGTTCTACTTGCTGGAGGTTTGGGGACAAGAATTTCTGAAGAAACTATACACAAGCCAAAGCCAATGGTAGAAATTGGTGGGCTTCCGATTCTTTGGCATGTTATGAAGATCTATTCACATTATGGCATTAATGATTTTATTATTTGTTGTGGATACAAGGGTTACTTAATTAAAGAATATTTTTCAAATTATTACCTTCAAACTTCGGATGTAACTTTTGATTTATCATCAAATCAAACCACTTATCATAAAAGTAAAACTGAACCATGGAGAATTACTTTAGTAGATACAGGGGATACAACAGAGACGGGCGGAAGAATTGCAAAAATAAGAAAATACTTAGATAAAGATGAAACTTTCTGTATGACTTATGGTGATGGATTATCAGATGTTAATATTAGTAATTTAGTTGAGTACCATAAAAAAAATAAACGTTTAGCAACTTTAACAGCTGCAATTCCTCCCGGAAGATTTGGTGCGCTATCTATAGATAATGATAGTGTAGTTAATAAATTTCTGGAAAAACCTAAAGGCGATAACGCATATATTAATGGTGGGTTTTTCGTACTTTCAGAAAAAGTAATTGATCTCATAAAAGGTGACAAAACATTTTGGGAAAGAGGGCCGATAGAAACTCTGGCAAAAAACAATCAATTAATAGCATTTAAACACGATGGTTTCTGGCAGCCTATGGATACTTTAAGAGAAAGAAATTACTTACAAGAATTATGGGAGTCTGGTAAAGCTCCGTGGAAAGTTTGGAAAGATAATGAAAAAATAGTTAACACAAGAATTTAAAGTATGGATAAAATTTTTTGGAAGGGAAAAAAAGTTTTTATAACTGGACACACTGGATTTAAGGGTAGCTGGCTCTCAATTTGGTTAGCTTCGTCAGGGGCAAAGGTAACAGGGTACTCATTAGAACCAGAAACTAACCCAAGCTTATTTGAATCTTGTGTAATTGAAAAAAAAATTAATTCAGTTATAGGTGACATAAGAGATGAGCTAAAATTAAAAAAAACAATCCATGAAGCTCAACCTGATATAGTTTTTCATTTAGCATCCCAGGCACTCGTTTTAAAGTCATATGAAAAACCACTTGAAACATACGAAACAAATTTAATGGGTACTGTAAATATTCTAAATGTAATAAGAGACGTACCTTCAGTAAAAGCTTTTATTAATGTTACAAGCGATAAGTGCTATGCAAATGATGAAAACTTTAAAGCTTTTAAAGAAGATGATCCTATGGGTGGCTATGATCCATATAGTTCTAGCAAGGCCTGTTCTGAATTAATTACAGCTGCATACAGAGCATCTTTTTTTAAAGATAGTGTTGCTATTGCAACAGCTAGAGCCGGAAATGTAATCGGTGGTGGTGACTGGGCTGAGGACAGAATTATTCCTGATTTTATAAAAAAAATACAACAGAAGCAAAAATTGGTAATCAGGAATCCTGAATCGATTAGGCCCTGGCAATTCGTTCTAGAACCCCTAAATGGATACTTGATGCTGGCAGAAAAGCTATTTCAGAATGGTATAGATTATGCAGAATCTTGGAATTTTGGTCCAAATAAGCAAGATGACAAAACAGTTGAATGGCTTATTACTGAAGTTAATAAAGAATATGGAGATAAAAATAATTTTAAAATAGTATCGAATAAAGAGCCATTTCATGAATCAAAATACTTAAAATTAGATTGCTCAAAGTCAATAGGTAAGCTAAATTGGTCGCCTAAGCTTAGTATAGAAAAAGCGATTTTAATGACATGTGCCTGGTATAAGAATTTTTATACAGACAAACAGGATATTTATTCATTTAGTGTAGAACAAATAAAACAGTACGAATCAATTTAGAAAGATAAACTATGGAAAATATTTCTTATGCAAAAACCGTCTATGGCCAAGAGGAGATAGATGCAGTTGTTAAATGTCTTAATGAGTCAACTCAAATGGGAAATTATGCAAGAAAATTTGAGTCTGAGATTGCTAAGTTATTTGAAAAAAAAGAGTGTTTATACGTCAATTCTGGATCATCAGCCCTATTTATTGGCATAGAAGCATATGACTTCCCAAAAGGAGGAGAGGTTATTACTCCTGCGCTTACTTTTGGAACAACGGTAGGATGCCTAATAAAAAATAATTTAGTTCCAGTTTTTGTTGACGTGGAGCCATTAACATATTGTATTGATACGAAAGAAATTGAGAATGTTATAACTAGTAAGACAGTGGCAATTTTAGCTCCAAATTTAATGGGCAATCTGTGTGATTGGCCAAAAATTAGAGAGATAGCTGATAAACATAAACTTATTGTTATAGAGGATTCAGCAGATACTTTAGGAGCTAAAGTTAATAATAAAAGTTCTGGCTCATATTCAGATATGTCAATTACTAGTTTTTATGGCTCTCATATAATAAATTGTGCAGGTAATGGTGGCGCACTTTTGTTAAATAATAAAAAAATAATTGAAAAAGCTAAATTATTAAGGTCATGGGGAAGAAGCTCCTCATTATTTGATGAAAAGAGTGAGGCTATTGAAAATAGGTTTGATGTTAATTTAGATGGAATTGAGTATGATGCAAAATTTGTTTTTGAAGCAGTTGGCTACAATGTTGAAGGAAGTGAAATTGGGGCAGCGTTTGGAATTGAGCAATTAAAAAAATTACAAAAGAATATTGCAATTAGAAAAGAAAACTTTAATAGACAATGTGAATTTTTTGAAAGATATAAAAAATATTTTAGCAATCCACTACAAAAAGATAATATAAATACAGCTTGGCTAGCATTCCCAATCCTTATTAATAAAAGTGCACCTTTTAGCAGAAAAGAATTTCAAATATATTTAGAGAAAAGAAATATTCAAACAAGGGTAGTTTTTACAGGGAATATTACAAGACAGCCAATGATGAAAGGTATTGCATATAAGGTTGTAGAAAATGGTTATCCAAATGCTGATGCTGTAATGGAGAGAGGTGTTTTATTACCACTTCATCATGGTTTAACAAATAGTATGTTTGAGAGACTTCATGAGACTATTTCTGAATTCCTGGATGGCTTTAAAGAATAAATTTGATAACGTTACTCTAAAATTCAGAAAAAATAGTTAAGCCACCTGCCCATTGTTCAGAAACTTGAGTTGTATTTTTTGATAGCATTTGCGTCATACACCAAAATTCCATATGTGGTCCGTAAGCTTTGAGGAGCAAGACTAACCTCTCATCACTATGAACAAATGAGGACATACAAAGAATTGGCGAGTAATGGTCTTTATTTATAAGCAGCTCAGGCGATCCAACAACTGCTGCCCCTATGTCCATCCCGCCGCTTAAGCACATTTTTACATTATTTATTTCTGGAAGTTTTGACATTTGATTTCTTTGTGAGTCTATATCAAATTCCTGAAAGGCTTGAGGGAAATACCAACCAATAACTCCATTAAAGCTATCATCTAAAAATTTATCGTAGCGTGACCCCGGATGAACTTTAATATTATTCTGTAATTCAGAATTGCTTTGGAGAACAGCTTTAAAATGTGCATCTGGAAATCTTTCAGTAAATGATTCCTTTAGAGCTGGAAGAATTGTTTCTTCTAGATTTTTTCCTAAATCAACTCCCTTGGAAGTATTACGGTAAATAAAAGGCACATGAACTCCATTAGTTAATAATGAAAAATCTTCATTGTCTTTTAATTTTTTAAGTAATGAGTTGGCTTTCGATTCAAAATCAGCAGCAGACAAATTATCTACACCGATTAAATTTTTTTTTGCTCTTTCTAGTATTGAATTGAAATCAAAATTTGGTTGATTTATTTTGTAGTAAAAACTTGGCTCTTTACGAAAGACCCTATCGTTTACCGTTGGTATACGACGACCATAGTCATCAAACAGCTTCAAGAAAATCTCCTAATTAAATTGATTTTATAGCAAAGATAGCTCTTCTATCTTCTGCTAAAATTTCTGGTGGACTGGGTGGATTATCATTGTTATCAATCTCTGGAGTTTTACCAAAGCCATGTTCATAAGTTACTGGCAGTAAATGACTTACATTTTTTTGGTAGTCAGCAACTGATTGATTATGGAAACGAATAAAGTCCATATGTTCACCAATTATACACTCGTCCCTATAGGGACCAAGCCAACTATTCATCATCCCTCTGCTAAGGACATCCTTAAGAGGCTCTTTAACAACATTCCCGATAGATAAATCCATATAAGGACACGGAACAATTTCTCCATCATGGTTAACTGTATTGATTCCTTTTACCGTAATACATCTTCCAGGTTGACCATATGAAGGGCTCATATGAGTAAAAATATCATATTTATCTTCCAAATATTTTAACTGGTCTACGTCTTCTTTAGTACAAACCCAAGTATCTTGCTCTCTGGCTGTTCCAACTGGTTTTGCTAGTGTTACGTAAAGAGGTATGTCCTCATCCTTACAATAACTGCAGAGCATCTCAAATTCTTCAGAAAAAACACGATCCTTAATAATACATGTTGATATAAGTAGTTCTAGGTTTGCAGATTTTGAAGCCTTTAAGGCTCTTAAAACTCTTGCATAAGAGCCTGGCTTACCCCTAAATTCATCGTGCTCTTCCTCAATCATACTATCTAATGATATTTGAACTTTATACCCACCTAGGCCAGCAAACCATTTTGCTTTTTCTTCATCAAAAGTCCAGCCGTTAGTGTCTAAAATAATTAAATGTTTTTTTGGGTCTATAGCTGCAATAAGCTGGTCAATACTTGAGTCTAAAAGAGCTTCTCCTCCAGTTAGAACAAATCTAAAAATTCCAGCCTCATCCGCTTGCCTAGAAAGCTCCCTATAATCATCAAGGTCCATCTGGTGTCTAGGATCTAACTTAACACCGGTTTCTTTTTTAATATCGCGAGTCATGTAGGGTTCTTCGCAACAGTGCATACAATGAAAATTACATAATGAACGATTTATTTTTATTCTCAAAATTGGACTAATTTCACCATCAAGCATATTTTTAAAATATTGTTGAATTTTTTCATGAACTCTTGGGCGGTGGATGCTTTGATCTTTACGTTTATTTTTTTCAACTAAAGATAAAGCTTCTTGATCAGCAAGGATTTGTAAGTTATCGGCCATTTTTTATTTAATTTAATTAAATTATTTGAATGATATTCATTTTATAATAGTTAAGTTATATTACAAAGTGATATATTAAATATAAATAACATATAAATTTATTAAATTACTATGAACATAAAATCTTACAGCCAATTAAATGAAGCAATTATTTTTTATAAAAACTATTTTCTCAAAAGCTTAAATAAAAATTTAAAACTAAAAAAAATATTGCTTAATGATTTATCAATAATAACAACGGGATTAATATGGATAGATTCTAAACCTAATAATTTAAGTGATTTTCAATCAAATAGGTATTTTTTAAATGCAATTCAAATAAAAAAGCTTCCCTTTGATGATCAGCTAAAAAAGTTTTTGAAAACCGATGTTAAATCTGATAAAAACTTTACGAAATATAAAGCTAAAAATTACAAAGATTTAATATTATTTTTCTCAAAATTAATTTTAAAAGAATTTGAGAAGAAAAATTTTAACAAAAAAACAAAATTATGGAATTTAAAAGCTAAAAATTCTTTTTTAAAAAATGGTTATGTAGTTATACCAAATGTATTTAATGATAACGAATGTAATAAGCTCAGAAATATATGCTTAAAGCTTTCAAAAAAAGAAAATAAAAATGGATATTTTTATGGATTTAATAATGATTTTCAAAGAGTTTATAACGTAATAAATAAATCAAAAGAACTTGGAGAATTAATTGATATACCTTTAATTAATTATATTATGAATGATTTATTTAATAGAGATACGTTTCATGATAAATATACTCTTAGTAGTCATCATATTAATATTATTCCCCCTGGTGGCTCAGAACATAAATTACACTCGGATCTAGCGGTCCCTGAACCAATACCAGATTGGCTAATAAGAATGAATGTAAATTTCATTTTTGAAGATTATAATGAATCAAATGGAGCAACTATCTGCTTGCCTGGTTCTCATAAATTTTTAAAAAAACCAAAACCTTCTGATGACTTAAAATTTCACAAAAGATTAGTTTCAATGATTGCGCCAAAAGGTTCAATTGCAATTTGGACAGGTCATTTATGGCATAAAAGTGGAAACAATAGCTCATCAAAGCATAGAGTAGGTTTACTTACATGTTTTGTAGCTAGCTATATGGCAGAAATAGCCCTTGAAGAAAATCATCCAAAAATTATTAAGAAAAAACAAATGCTTAAATATTCTAAAAATATTCAAAAATTATTACTAAATTTTCATGGTTTTAAAGATGGGCATGAAGTACGTCATGATTAATTATATTAAATTAATTGATATTAAATTTTAATACCATATAATAGACAAGAAATATTTGGGCCACATATTTTGGCAAAATTAAAATCACAATTTAATTACGAAGGTCGATTAAAGCTCGAGGAAAATCTGCCTCTAAATTCACCACTTGTAGTATATGTAGAACCCTCATCATTTTGTAATCTTGAATGTAAATTTTGCCCACAACATAATGGTAGAGGTGAGTTTCCAACATTCAATATGAGTTTAAAAACTTTTCAAAAAACATTGGATGACATTTCTACTTTTAATACGAAACCTTCCTTAATGAGGTTTTGTGGAATCGGTGATCCCTTATTCAATAAACAAATATCTAAAATTGTTAAAATGGCAGGATTATCCAACGTTATCAAAAAAACCGAAATAATCACAAATGGGACTATGTTAAATGATGAAAGAATTAATACTTTTTCAGAATACCTTGACAGAATAGTAATATCGGTTGAAGGTTTGTCTGAATTGGATTATAGTACTTTCGCTTTAAGAAAAATTAATTTTGATAAATTTGTGGCGAATATTAAAAAATTCTATGAGATAAAAGATAGAAAATGTGTAATACACATCAAAATTCACAACGCAGCTGTTCGAACTTCCAAAAAGAAAAAAAGATTTTTTGAGATTTTTGAATCGATTTGTGATGAAATTTATATTGAAAATCTTGTGGATCTTTGGCCAGAAAAAAAATCTAATCTAGGATTAGATGCTGGACATCGATTTGAAAGTACACCACCACCTTCATCAAAAGTTTGCCCACAAATATTCAAAAGTATGCAAGTAAATGCTAATGGAGAAGTTTTGCCTTGCTGTGTAGATTGGAAGTCAATCAATGTTGTTGGTGATATTAAAAAAAATACGCTAAAAGAAATTTGGCATGGAGAGACAATAAAAGATTTACAAAAAAAACATTTACTCGGACAAAGAAATACTTTTAGCCCATGTAATGAATGTAATCACAATGAATACAGTGAAAAAGATAACCTAGACAAAGATGCACATATAATTTATAAAAAAATGTTTCCAAAAGAATAGTTCCATTGCCAAAAACATATTTTCGAAGATTTACAAAAAAGAGTTATTTTTATTTAATCAATGCATTAAGCAATGCTCAAGAATTAAAATTGAAGTATTTTAAAATTTATGGATGATATGTTAAAACAAAAAACTTCTTATAAGCTTACGATAATAATACCCTTCTATAAAGCCTTAGCTTATAGGCATATTATTATTGAAAATATTAAACGAAATAATTATGACTTTGTATGTTTTATTTTAATTGATGATGGCTCTGAAGATGGCCATCTTGATCTTCTTAAAAAAGAAATAAAAAGTAATAATGTGACGTACATTAAAAATCAACATAATTACGGTGTCTCAAAATCAAGAAATATTGGAATTCAAGAGTGTAAAACTGAGTTCCTTCTTTTTTGTGATAGCGATGACGATCTTGATTTAGCAAGGATTAAAGATATTAATTATGTATTCGATGAAAAGCCAGATTTACAAATATATGCTTTTAAGCATATTAACAAAAAGGGGTTTATAAACTATTCAGTCGATTATGGTTATGAAGGTCTTTTAAAAGGTAAAGATTTATTACAATTAATTAATACCTATTTAAAAAATCCAACTGGGCGCTCAATATTTATTTCTTGCTGGGGCCGTATCTATAAAACCAAATTCCTAAAACAAAATAATATTTCTTTTAATGAAGCTTTATGTATTTATGAAGATTCATTATTTGTTGCTGAAGTGATAACTAAAGCAAGAAAAATTAATATTTGCCGAAGTGATATTTACAAACATTGGCTTCATGGAGAAGGAATGACAGTTTATGGTAACTCTACTGGTAAGTTTTGTGATCATATAGAAGTTCTTTGTAATTTTTTAAAAAATAATAAAATAAAAAATGTAACCCAATATCAATACTCATCAGTAAGTTATTTTGTATCAAGAACGCTAATGTTAATTAAAGGTAAAAGTTTACTTTTTATTTACAAAAATCTAAAACAATTATTAACTGAAGAATTGGTTGTTAATTCTTTAAGATCCCATGAAATTCAATGTATAAAAATGCCGCTTATTAAGAGTTGGATGTTTAAAAATATATCTTTTCTTACTTTATTTATTTTTTTATATAACAAAATAAAACCTACTATTTATGACAATAATATAATTAAAAATGATAAATTTCTTCAACGCCATATTAAAAAAAGGAAGCGTGATAAAAAAATTACTATTAGTATAATTATTCCAGTTTTTAATGACGAAAACAGATTATCTCGCTGTATTGATAGTGTTTTAAATCAGACGAATATTAATCTTGAATTAATTATAGTTGATGATGGATCAAACGATACATCTCCACAAATTGCAGAATTATTTGCATTGTATGACGAAAGAGTTAAAGTAATTAGATCAAGGAATGGTGGGCCTAGTACCGCACGTAATATTGGAATTAGCCACTCAATTGGGGAATTTATCTTTTTCTTAGATTCCGATGACTGTATAAATAAAAATACCTTACAGCATTTGCTTATTGATATTAAGAAATCTAATATTGATTTAGCTGTTGGAGATTTTTTTATCTCTGATGATGGATCAAATGACGAAAGAATTAAATCAGGAAATGAATTAATATTTCCTAGAACAACAATACTTAATAAATCTAAAATTAATGATTATATTAGTCACTATTTACAAAGCCCAAATAGGTACCCATTATTTACAATGTCATGGGGCCGTTTATTTAAGGCATCTATAATCAAGGAACATAATTTATTTTTTAACGAAAAGTTATGGCACTGTGAGGATGTTGAATTTAATTTTAGATATTTAATTTGGGCTGATAAGATTTCTTTTGTTAGAAAGAATATTGTAAATCACACAGTTGGCGTCACTAGTTTAAGAATGCGTTTACCAAAAAATTTATTTAATTTTTTTGGATTCCATGAAGCTCTCAAGAGTATAAATGTTTATTTAAAAAAGATGGACATTAATAAGAATATTAGTAATAGCATTTCACATGCATATGTTACCTATTCGATTATATCGATGATACGCCTCAGTTTTCAGTATGATAAAAACAATAAAAAGCAAACATTAAGATTACTGCGTGAGTGCATTAGCAATACAACCCTCCAAAATAATCTTAAACATTACAAACCAAAAAGTGGTGAAAGCAAAATAATTCCATTTCTTATAAAAAAAAATCAACCCTTACTTCTTCTTTATATTTCTAGAATTAAGGGAATGTTAAGATATGATATTAGAAAAAGCTAAAAAAGACCCTAAAGTTGTTATAATTCAATAATGAGCTCATTGCTGATAGAAAAAAAGGAAGAATTAACTAAAAAGTTATGTTCTGTAAAAGAGCCAATAATAATTTATGGCGCAGGAGTTGCTGGCCAAGTATTACTAATTGCATGTAAGGAAGCTGGAATTCAAATTGAAGCCTTTTGCGATAATAACATTAAGAAAAAAGGCAGTATTTTAAATAGTCTAGAGATTATCCATACTGATGATATTAAAAATAGGCATCCAGAAGCAATTTTTATAATATCTTCAGCAGACATAACAGACATAAAAGATCATTTAGTTGCTTATGGATATTTAGAAGCTAGCTTATACCCAGGAGGCTTAATTCTTAAGGGATTTGATTTTAGTGAGTTTAAAAATCACTACGAACCTTACAATAATGAAGATAAAGATAAAGGATTTGTTGAGTTTGCAATTTCGAGCACGATTGAATGCCATGAAGGATACTTAGACCCTAAAAAAATATTTATGAGAAGTGTTGATATTGTTGTAACTGAGAAATGCACAATGAAGTGTGTGGACTGTTCAAATTTAATGCAGTTTTTCGAAAAACCAGAAAGTTATGAAATTGATGAAATGAATAAAGCAATAGAGTTGCTTTGCTTGTTCTCTGACCAAATATTTGAGTTTAGAGTTATTGGTGGAGAGCCATTTGTAAACAAGAAAGTACATAATGTTATTGAGAAGCTTATATCAGAATCAAAAGTGAAAAGAATTGTTATTTATACCAACGGAAATGTAATTCCAAGAGAAAATCAAATTGAATGCCTAAAGCATGAAAAAGTACTTATGAATATTACTGATTATTCTAGATCTGGTGAAAAAATCGAAGACGAGTATACAAAAAAATTATCTAGATTTGTAAGAACTACAGATAAGCTTGAGCAACTTTGTATCGATAACGAAATTGATTATCGCCGACATCCACCAGAAAATTGGACCGATTGTGGGCGTATAGAAAATTTTAATAGGACAATAGAAGAAAATCAAAGGATATTTGATGAGTGCTGCTGCAAAAATCTTACTACATTGTCAAAAAATGAATTACATCGATGCCCTTTTTCTGCACAGATAACTAGGTTGGGTGTATGTGATGAAAAAGAAGATTATATTGATTTAACAAAGCACACAGACCTAATTGCCAATCGTAAAAAACTTAAAAAACTTTTGGATGATAAGAGTAGCCTAAAAGCCTGTGATTTTTGTCCAGGGCGAGCACTTCATGACCCACAAATAATTCCTGCAAAACAAATTAAAATGCCTTTACCATATAAGCGTAATGTTGAATTGAGTGATTCTTAATTCTAAGTAATCATTATCCCCAATAAAGTAAGATATATTTATAAGGTAAATTTAGCAGTTTTTAAAATTGCATCCTCAAGAGATGTCCATTCCCTTACTTCAAGTGCTTCTCTAATTTTTTCTGTATTTGGAAGATAAATATCTCTTCTAAAATTTCCTTCATGCAAATTTTTATCTTGGATGATTACTTTTTTAGAAGGGGCAATAATATCTCTTACCATATTAGCTAATTCAATAACCTGTATTCGTCTTTCGGATCCCACATTAAAAATACCTTCTACATCCCTAACAAGAAGTTTTATTAGCCAAATTAAAGTATCTGATATATACAAGTAGGACCTATAAGGAGATCCATTACCATTAATTAGAATATTCTCATTAAAAATAGCATCATTAATAAAATTTCCAATTGCATAATGTATATCTAATGGTAAATATGGACCAACAAATGAAAAGCATCTAGCAATTTTAAAATTAATATTATTTTCTATACTCATTTTAGAAATAATATCTTCAGCAAGTATTTTTCCTTTAGCTAATCCATTTCTTTTTTCAAGTTCTAGGGAGTGACATACATCACTTTCATCTTTCATGTCTTTAGAAGATGATCCATAAACAACACCGGACGAAGTAAACAAAATTTTTGAAATATTATTTTCTATTGCAATTTCCATAATATTTTTTGTACCATTAAATAAAGTTTTAGTTTTGTTATTATCTGTCTCACCATTAAATGTTTCTTCAGCTGATGTTGCAGCCATATGCAATAAGAAATCAAATTTATTAGTAATTTTTTTAAGATCTAAAATATCTATTTGAATTATTTTTAGAAATTTATTATTTTTATAATGAGGATTTTCTAAGAAAAATTTATTTTGATCTCTTGTTATTAAAGTAGTTAAAATATTTGTATTATAATTTTTGTTAGTATAGAAAATTAAACTGAGAAACCATTTTCCAAAAAAACCAGTTCCTCCTGTAATTAAAAGAGACTTATTTGATAGTAAATTGAATTCTTTTTTACAATTATTAAAAATAAAATTTAAATCAGATTCAATATCATATTTAATCATCATTATTTCCATTAATTAATGATTCATAGGGGGCATGTTGTTTAATAATATTTATTGGGGCTTTATCATGCCAAGACCATTGACCATTTTGAGGCTCGCCTTCATTATATTTTCTTTTTATATCAGGCTCACTTTCTGGCCTGCATTCATAAAGAAATGTTATGAAGTGACCTCTGATATCTCTATTTTCAGCAAATAATTCCTTTATGGTTATTGGATCTTTGTTATGCGTAATAGACATTCCTAACTCAGATTCTGCAACTTTATGAATTCTAGAAGAAAAGGTTTCTTTAAAGCGTATAATTCCACCTGGAATATGCCAGCCAGGACCATAGTATTTGTCATCTCTCCATATGAGGAGTGTTTGTTTTTTTTTATTTTTAATTAATAGGTCCACATTTGCCATGGCAGTTATGGAGCTAGCAAAGTAAAATAATTCATCAGGCAAGCCATCCCGTGGGTCAGGGATAATCTCCTTAATTTTCTTTAAGTATGACTCTAAAATATTACTCACTCAATAATCTCAAGGTGATCTTCGCGTACAATTGCAATATTCTTAATAAAGGGATATTTATTAGATATGATTCTCTTTACTTCATCAGAATAACCAGCTGCAATAATAATTAGTGCATCAGGGTAACTATTTTCTAATTGCTCTGGCGATTCAATTTTGATATTAGTACCGGAAGTATATTTATTTTGTTTAAAGTGTGCTGAATCTACTATATAGTTTATATGTTTGGCAATTCCTGATAAAGAGATAATAGCTAATGACTGATGACCAGCTCCCCATATAACAATATTTTTATTATTAAATTTTTTAATATAGTTAGCAAGTTCATTATTTAATGAATTAAATTTATCCATAAAATTATGAACTAGAAGAGGGGTTCTTTTCTTAACCTCAACAGATAAAATATAATCATGCCAAATTGTTTTGATTGAGATAATTTCAAATCCATTACTTTGTAGTATTTGTGAAAGTGAATTCTTATCAAAATAAAAAATATGGTCAGTAATGAATTCTGTATAAAGTCCTTTTTTCTGAATCATTTCAAAATTAGGCACCTCAATAATTCCATATGCTTCTTCTGCTAATAAGTCCCATAAGATACTCAATGCTTCCGAGGGATTAGGCCAATGCTCCATAAAGCTAAAGATGCCAAATGCATCATAGCCTTTTTGGGGTTGATCTTGAATTACCAATTCACCATCTAAATAACCTTTACTTACTTCTAAACCTTTTGTTTTACACAAAGCTAAATTCTTATCAGAGTATTCCAAACCAAATGCTTTTTTAATACCAATTTTTCTTATAATATCTAGATAATCACCAGCACCACAACCAATTTCAATATATTTTTTATTAGATAGTTTATTTAACTCTATCCATTCTTTAAATTGTTGTATTCTAAAATTTTCCATTTCTTTCGAAACAGATACTGCTCTAATTACTTCTTTATAATATGGAACAGGATCCAATATATGTTGCACTAGATTACATTTTGAACATTGGTAAATATCAAGGTTTACATTATTGTCTTTCTGATCAGGGTCATTATGAAAATCCTGAGCTGATATAGGCGAGTCTTTATAAGATAAAAGTGGCGGTTCAAATAATTGACTTTTACATGATCTACATTTTAAATTAGCACTCATTTAATTTTTTATTTTTTTAGAAGCTGAGTTTAGCGGGTATATCATTTCTTCTTTTAGTTGCTCCCTTGATAGAAGGGGCGTCATATCCTCTAGTGGCATGGATAACATTGATCCATTTTTTTGAGGTATTGCTGCAGATTTTGGCCACAAAGTGTCATCTGATTTTAAAGAGATATCACAAACGATAGATGTTTTACTTTTTAGAACTGCATTTATTCCTTTACTCAAGCTATTTAAATCCTTTACTTTAAAAGAATTAATACCTATTGAGCTAAATATTTTACATATATCAGGTAAGTACAAGTTTGATTCTGGACCAGTAGCAATATATCTTTTATTGAAATAATTTTTCTGGGTATTTCTAATTGATGCATAACCGTTATTGTTGAGAATGAATAATTTGAAAGGTTTTTTTGATAGCTTTAATGTCAAAATTTCTTGTAAATTCATTAATAGACTACCGTCACTTTCAATACATATTATTTCTTTATATTTATTTGAATTTAAAGCTCCAATTAAGGCAGGCAACCCATAACCCATAGCACCCAATCCTGATGTCAGAAAAATTCTTTGCCCGGGCTTATTCCTAAAGGCCATATAAAAAGACTCAATAGCTAAGCCTGAGCTTCCTGTTACGATTAATGAGTTTTTTGGCAATTGATCCGATAAGAAATCAACTAACTGAAGATGACTAATTTTTTTATTATTAGTAAATTTATTTCCATCATTAATTGGATATTTTTTTTTCCATTCATTACATTTTTTTATCCAGTTAGAAAATCTTTTGACATTATTTTTAGTTGATTTGCTGTTTAAATTTTCTATAAATAACTTAGCATCCATATTTATCTTAAAATCAATTTTCATTTTAAATTTATGTAATTCATTTAAGTCAATGTCGACAATTATTTTCTTTGCATTTTTAGCAAAGTTTTTTGGGTTGTATGCGGTAATAATATTATCTAGTCTTGCTCCTATAGAAATTAATAAGTCCGAATTTTGAATTGCAAAATTAGGCGCTCTAAGTGCTACAGTTCCAGGCTTTCCAATATTTAACTCACTTGAGTCTGGTATTAAATCCATTGCATTCCATGTTGTCACCACAGGTATTTTTAATATTTTGCACATTTTTGTAAAATCTTTTGATGCTTTAGACAATCTAATGCCATGACCAGCTAATATAATTGGTCGATTTGAAGAATTAATTAAATTAAGAATTTCATTGTATTTATTGAAGGATTTTTTTTTATTTGAAAGAGCTTTAAATTCGATGAGAGTTTCTGCCGCGATTGGGGCGGCTTGAATATCAAGTGGTATATCTATCCAAACAGGACCTTTTCGACCTGTTGTTGCTAAGTGGTAAGCCTTTTCTAGCTCAGATCTAATTTTTTTTGGGTCTTTAACAGTTGTAGCATACTTTGTAATGGGCTTTACTATAGAGACTATATCTACTTCTTGAGGCCCCATTTGCCTAACTCCAGAATTACCTTTTAAATCTGATGTCTTCACTTGACCAGAAATAATCATTAACGGAACAGACTCGATCCAAGCACCAGCTACTCCGGTTATTGCATTAGTTGATCCTGGACCGGTGGTGACTACTGCAACCCCAATATTTTCAGTTACTCTTGAATATGCTTCTGCAGAAATGGATGAAGCTTGTTCATTGTGGTTGGCAACATAATCTAAACCTTTTTTGCATTGAATGGCATCATTTAAAAACATAGCCCCACCACCAGGGACCATAAAAACACAATCTACTCCAATTTTTTTTATAAAGGATGCTACATAATCTGCAACTCTAGTTTTTTGCATATAGCTTTTATAAACTTTTATAAATTTTTATAAAAATTTATAAAAGTTTTCCTGTGTTTATTTAAGGTTATTTTATCATCAATATAGAATGAGTCATCTGTGCTATGTGTGTCCGATATTTCTTCAACAATAGCCCCTTTTTTACTTGAAAATTTGTGTACCATTCCTTTTTCAATTGTTATGACTTCACCGAGCTTCATTTTAATATTTTTATTATCCAATGTAAGAGTAAGGTCCCCATACATTAAAAGAAATGACTCTTCTTTCTTTTTATGAAATTGAGCTGGATGAACTTGACCAGGCAGAGAGATTAATAATTTTTTACAATATGCTCGATTAATTAATGTGAAAATCACCATTCCGTATTCATTAAATTTTTCTAGGCCGTAATGATGTGATATTTCCATTTGAATTGAAGATGGAAGCTTTATTTCTGCAGCTGATATTATCTTATTAACTTTTTTTGTAATTTCCTCTAGTATTGATCTTTGATAAGAAATAGACGAATTATTTTTTGATACAGCTTCATCTTTCTTTATTTCAGTTTTTGCTTTGAATGAGGAATATTTGGAATAGTCATTAGCAGTATATTGATTTTGTTTAGGGGGGAATGCAAAGTAAATATCTTTGCTTAGAATGACATCTCCTTTGTTAATTTTTTTCTTAACAAAAATCCCTCTTCTTAGAGAATGTAAACTTTCCTGCTCCACATTATTTATAAGACTTCTTTTATTGCCTTCTCCACAAATCTTCATTGCATTAGATAATGAGTTTAACCATTGTTCAAATTGATGAGGACTAACTGAATATCTATTAATTGGGTATTCGGCTGTTGGAAGCGCCACATGCTTTTCAAATATTTTTGCTCCTTTTGCAACCGCTATCGAAACCAAGTTAAAATTATTTGGATCTTCATGTGTTGAATAACCAATAGTTGTATCTGGATAACGATTTCTCAAATAATCAATTTGGGATAAATTTAATCTTTCATCTTTAGTTGGGTATTCTGCTACACAATGCATGATTGCAAATTCTTTCTTTCTATTTTTAAAGAATGAGATAACGTTATCAATATCAGTTTCTGATGCTCCTGCGGTAGAAGCAATAATTGGCTTATTAATTTTAACCATATCCTCGAGAAGGGGCCAGTCTGTAAAAGAACAACTAGCAACTTTCAAAATATCTATATCCTGTTTTAATATTAATTTTAAAGAATTATTATCAAATGGTGTCACCATAGCTTGGTAACTATTAGATTTGATCTTTTGGACTAATTTATTAAAATTACTTTCGGTGAGTCTGGTTTCAGAAAATCTTTTGACATAGTGATTATTGAGATCGTTTTTTACAGATTTGTGTATAAAAGTTTCAAGATCTCTATATTGCATTTTAAATGCAAAATTAAGATGTTTAAATTTTTTACAAATTTTTGAAAAAGTATTAATCAGATCGATGCCATGTTCTACATCGCCCATATGATTATTTGCTATTTCAAGAACAATTAAATCTTTTAATTTATTATGCATCTTCAACAATTAATCCTATGTAAATATTCGTATTCAATTACTTTTAAAAGTTTACACGTTCTGATTCAACAACTAGAGGCATATTTCGAATTCTGCTGTGGATTGTGCCAATGTATTCACCAATTAAACCTAAAAAAAACATTTGTATTGATCCAAAAAAGAACAAACCAATAAGTAATGGTGCTACACCTACATTAAAAGAAGTCCAAAAAAATAATTTCATGAATAAATAACTCATAGCAAGAATAAAACTTAAAACAGACAAAATAAATCCAAATATAGCTAAGAGCCTTATTGGAAATTTTGAATGATTAGTAATGCCTAACATAGCTGTTGCGTATAGGTTATAAAAAGTACTATCTTTTGAAACCCCTTTTTTTCTTTTCGGCTGTATAAAATTCACAATACCAATTGGAAAGCCAATTTCTACTAATGCCCCTCGAAAAAAGGGAATGGGGTCTGGTGTATTTCTAAGATAATTAATTACATCATGATCAACTAGCCCACTCCCAGTAGAGTTTTCGATTGGAGGGACCTCTGAGATTTTTGTTAAAATTCGATAATATACCTTTCTCAAATTGGATATAAATTTTGATTCTTCGGTTTCTTTTTTTACAAGAACAGCTATTTTAAATCCTTCTTCCCATTTTTTTATTAAATCTGGGATAACCTCTGGGGGATCTTGAAGATCTGATGCAATCTGAATACATGCATCTGATGAGACCTGATTTAGTCCATACATGTGTGAACATTCAGAGCCAAAATTTCTTGCATTTACTATCAACTTAACTTTTTTATTCTTTTTTGCTATCTGCTTAATTTTTTTAACAGTTCCATCACTAGATGCATTATCAACAAATAAATATTCAAAGCTATATTTAGGAATTTTTGCTACTATTTTAGATAAACGATCATACAGTTCGTCAATATTATCTTCTTCATTAAATGTACAAAGAAGTATGGTTATAGTTTTTTTCATTTTTTAAATACCACATTTTTATTTAAAATATAACTAAGTATCGCACGAGGAATTATAATTATTGCTCCAGCAATTTCATAACTTATATCAAAATTATGGATAAAAGAAATTCCAGCAATTGATATAAGGTACAGAAAAATAGTAACAAATACAAATTTATAGAAAAGAGTATTATTTTTCGAATTAAAAACTAATCTTCCCGTTGTAAAAAAATTAAATATTGTTCCTATCAATGTAGAAACAAAGGCTGCAATTGTAAAATTAAAACCTAATTGCAGAATTACCCAATAAATACCATAACCAACAATTGTGTTTAAAACACCAACTATAATAAATTTTGTGAATTGTATTCTTTTTAATATTAGATTAAATATCATTTCTTTATTATAGGCTAATATTTTTTTTATTAGTCTGGGAATGATAGATATTTCGGTTAATAAATATCATTAATTTTATCTAAATATTATTTTTTTATCCTTCTAAATGCTTATTAGATATAAAATTAGTATTATACTAATTTGAAATGTATTAATTAGTATTTTCAATTTTTTATTATTAGGAGTAATGAAAATGGCTTTAAAAGGAAGTAAGACAGAACAAAATTTAAAAGATGCGTTTGCAGGTGAATCTCAAGCAAATCGCCGTTATCTTTATTTTGCAGCAAAAGCTGATGTAGAGGGTTATAACGATGTTGCAGCTCTATTTCGCTCTACTGCAGAGGGAGAAACTGGTCATGCACACGGTCATTTAGAATATCTTGAGGAATGTGGCGATCCTGCAACAGGCCTTCCTATCGGTACTACAGAAAATAATCTCAAGGCCGCAGTAGCTGGAGAGACTCACGAATATACCGATATGTATCCTGGTATGGCAAAAACTGCTAGAGACGAAGGCTTTGATGAAGTTGCAGACTGGTTTGAGACACTTGCTAAAGCTGAGCGTTCTCATGCTAACCGCTATGAAAAAGCATTAGGTGAGCTAGTAGCTATGTAAAAAAATCCGGGGATATTCCCCGGTTTTTTTGTTTAACTATATCTATGAATACTCCAAAAGAAGGCAATCTAGAAGCACCAACTCGTCATCCAATTGATTGGAAAAATCCTGACTATTTCAGTGAGGAGTTACTTAATCAAGAATTAGAACGAGTATTTGATATCTGCCATGGTTGCAGAAGATGTGTAAGTCTATGCCAATCATTTCCCGTATTATTTGATTTAGTTGATGAATCAACCACTATGGAAGTTGATGGTGTTGATAAAGCGGACTACACAAAAGTAGTAGATCAATGCTATATGTGTGATTTATGCTATATGACAAAATGCCCATATGTTCCGCCTCATGAATGGAATGTAGACTTTCCTCATTTAATGTTAAGAGCTAAAGCGATTAAATATAAAAAAGGTGATGTTAAGCTTAGAGATAAAGTGCTGACTAGTACCGATAATGTTGGCAACTTTGCAGGAATTCCTATTATCGCGCCAACTATTAATATTATCAATAAAGTTAGTGTTGCTAGAAAAGGACTAGAGCTAGTTGCCGGGATTCATTCAAAAGCTTGGCTACCAAAATTTGAAAGTAATACTTTAAGAAAAAGACTTAAAAATTATAAAAATGAATTAGTTGCAGAGCCAGCGGGGAAGACAACTGGAAAAATTGCTTTATTTGCAACTTGTTTTACGAACCGAAATGAGCCTGGTCCTGGAGAGGATCTAGTCAAAGTATTTGAGCATAATAAAATTTTAGTTACGCTTACTGAAAAAGAAAGTTGCTGTGCTATCCCAAAACTCGAGCTTGGAAATCTTGAAGCAGTTGAAGAAGCCAAGGAAGTAAATATTCCAATTTTAGCTAAACTTGTGGATGAAGGCTGGGACTTAACAGCTTTAATTCCATCTTGTGTTTTAATGTTCAAACAAGAACTCCCTTTAATGTTTCCTGAAGATTCTGAGGTTATTAAAGTAAAAAATGCATTTTATGATCCATTTGAATATTTAATGTTAAGAAACAAAGAAAGTAAACTTTTAACTGATTTTAAAAAAAGTTTAGGCAAGGTTTCATATCATGCAGCTTGTCACCAAAGGGTCCAAAATATTGGGCCTAAGACGAAAGATACCTTATCTTTAATACCTGATACTCAGGTTGAGATTATTGAAAGGTGTTCTGGTCATGACGGTACATATGCCGTTAAGAAAGAAAGCCATGATTTTGCTGTAAAGATCGTGAAACCTGTAGTAAGAAAAATTAAGGAAGCAGAGCCTGATCATTATGGAAGTGATTGTGCGATGGCTGGACATCATATTGGTCATGTTATGAGTAACGGTAAAGAGCCAGAACACCCTATGTCATTGCTTAGAAAAGCATACGATATTTAATAATTAACGGAAAAGAAAAATGAAACTGTTAAGCAAAAAAGATTTATTTAGTTTAGAAAGATATTCAGAAATCAGAAATGAATTTAGAGCAAAAGTTATGAAGCATAAAGAAAATAGACGTTTAGCATTTAATGATCATGCTGTACTTTATTTTGAAGATGCTCTCACCATGCAATATCAAGTACAAGAGATGCTTAGAATCGAAAGAATCTTTGAATCAGAAGGAATTCAGCAAGAGTTAGATGTTTACAACACACTTATACCTGAGGGCGCCAATTGGAAAGCAACTTTTATGATTGAATATACAGATGTTCAGGAGAGAAAAGCTGCTTTAGCAAAGCTCATCGGTGTAGAGAAGTCTATCTGGATTAAGGTTGAAGAAAGCGAGAAGGTATACTCAATTGCTAATGAGGATATGGATCGTGAAACAGAAGATAAAACCTCAGCTGTGCATTTTATGCGCTTTGAGCTAACAAAAGACATGATTACTAATATAAAAGTCGGACTACCGATTATATTTGGAATTGATCATGAGTATTATAAAACAGAAATAATAGTTCCCCCAAAGGTTCAAAGAGCATTAATTGTTGATTTGAGTTAATTTAAGAGGTTTATTCAGCTCGCCATAAATACCAAGAAGCGACTGATCGATAGGGGCTCCAAGCTTCAGAAATTTTTATAATTTCTTTAGATGTAACCGGACTAGTTAATTTTTTAAGTTTTTGGTAATTTTTCCTAATAGCCAAATCATTATGCGGAAAAATATCTAACCGACCAAGATTAAATATTAAAAGCATTTGAACTGTCCACTCACCAATCCCTTTAATTGCTGTAAATAATTTAATTATTTCATCATCTTGTATATTTTTTATTTCAAGTGATGTTGGTAATTTTTTGTTAGCACTTTGAGATGCAATCTCAAGAATGGTTAATAATTTATTTTGAGATAATCCACATGATTTTATTTTAATTGAAGATTCTTCCAAAATTGATTTATCATCCGGGAATTCATTGTTGAATATCAGTAAGAAACGTTCAAAAATAGCATTCGCTGCTTTTGGATGTAATTGTTGAAAAATAACTGATTTTATTAAGGACTGGTAGGGTTCTAAATCATGGCTTATCTTCGGACTAAAAATCCCTATTTTTTTTACTAAGATTTCCCAGTCAGCATCTATTTTAGAAAGAAAATCTGATGCTTCTTTATATTGGCTATTTTGATCACCAATTAATGGATTTACCTGCATAGTCTAAGTAAGTTCCTGAATTATCAAGTGTTAGTTTATCAATTTGTTTAATCATGCCTTGGACACTCTCAAATGAATCAATCCATCCCCCAGGTCCACCCATATCTGTTCTTACCCATCCTGGATGGAGAGTTAAGGTGGCAATCCCTTGATTTTTAAGATCGTGAGTTAAAGATCTCATCATACTATTCAGAGCAGTTTTACTACTTCGATAAATATATGATCCGCCAGAAGTATTATCATCAATACTACCCATCTTGCTTGTAATAGATACAACCTTCTTTAAGTCACTATTTATTATTTGATTTAAAAAATTTTCAACTATTTGATATGGAGCAATGCTGTTAACTTTAAAACTTTCTATCCATTCATCATAGTTTATATTTCCAACAGTGCTTGATCGATAAATACCTGCATTGTTTATAAGTACATCAATTTTTTCATTTTGTAATTGTTGTGAAAGGCTCTTAATTGCTTTGACATTTCCAACATCTAATTCATAGACTTCAATCTTATTAGAAGTTTCTGCTAACTCTTTAAGCTCCTTAGCATTATTTATATTCCGACAACAAGCTAAAACCTCAAATCCATTTTCGCTATATTGCTTAACAAATTCGTATCCTAGACCTCTATTTGCGCCGGTAATTAATACGGTACTCATTTTAAGTTGTCTCCTATAATTTAAATATAAACTTTATTTTTTTTTAAAGTCTATAATAAAGTAATCAATATATTAGTATAGGCAGACTTATGAAAAATAAATATTTTTTAATCTTATTATTAATTTTAGCACTCCCACTTAAAGCTGCTGAGCTAGAACAATATTGCACTACGAGCTTAGCAGATGGTAATTTTCATAAAACAGATTGCTCTGTTAACTCTAGTTTTGAAGGCAAAAAGTATTGTTTTGGAAATAAAGCCTCAAAATCTGTTTTTATAGAAGATCCTAAAGCTGTTTTAGCTAAAGCAAATATTTTTTTTAGTAAAAATAACAGTGACACCCGAACTAAAATTTCACAAAAAATGGCTGACGAATTATTAGAGGATCCAGATTGTGACTTATCTAGCAAAGATGTCGGATATTTAGATTTTAAGGGTAAGGACTTAACCCATTGTGTAATGGTTAATACTAGCTTCTTTGGAGCAGATTTAAGAGGTGCAAACCTATCTGGTGGAAATCTACAGAGAGCTTATTTAAATTTGGCCCGCCTTGAAAAAACTAACTTTAGTGGCGCTAATTTAGCTGAAGCGACCATTTTCCAACCAATTTTTGGTAAAACAATTTTTACGGGAGCGAATTTAGCTAATGCACGGATCATTGGCACACTTGGGGATGTGGATATGTCAGGAGCTATCCTAACAAAAGGTAGGTTAGGTCTAGACGTTGGGAATCAACCTATGGGGCAAATGAAATTTGATACTTCTGGTGGAAATTTTGCAAAAGCTAATTTTGAGGGAGCAGACCTGAATATCGCAAGTTTTATCTTTGGCGATATGCGAGGAGCTAACTTAAGAAATACTAATTTAAATCGAGCAGAACTAGTTAAGACTGATCTAAGAGGAGCTGATTTAACTGATGCTGATTTAACTGATGCTGATGTTGATGGCGCTAACTTTGAAGGTGTGATTGGCCTATCTACAATCAAAGGGTTTTCTACTGTCAAAGGGAAATGTGATAATTGCGGTATGTAGCAAAAATTAGGACAAAAAAAACACCCTTTAGGGTGTTTTTTTATAATCAATACTTTTTTAATTTACTGCTGCTTTAAGTGCTGCGCCTGCTTTAAATGATGGCACAGTACGTGCTGGAATTTGAAGAGCTGCACCAGTTTGTGGGTTACGACCAGTTCTAGCTGCTCTCTTAGCGGTTTTGAATGTGCCAAAACCAATTAATGTTACAGTGTCACCTTTTTTTAATGCACCCGTAATTGACTCTACTGTTGCGTCAATTGCACGACCTGCATCTGCTTTTGTTGCTCCTGTTGCGTTTGCAACTGCTTCAATTAATTCACCTTTATTCATGCCATTCCCCTGTATAGATTAATGTGTGTACAAACTAAATGCCTGTTAACCCTTGCTAGCACTAACATAAATTCACTTTGCCTTTTTTTAATTTTGTTGTCAACACTTTATTTTCCTTATATTTTACTTATTTTAATGTCTATCTCTTACATTTTTGTAAGGTTTGTGGTACCAATTTTAATCAAAATATATTTGATTTATGTTACAATATTCAAATGAGTAATAATAATAAAAAGCATGGTGGTCTAAGGGTAGGGGCTGGACGAAAATTAAATAGTGGTATTTATGGCGAAGCTACTAAAGTGATGAGAGTCCCTGAAAGTAAAGTTTTTGATATTAAGAAATATATTATTCAATCTCAGTTAGCGAATGTCGTTGATATTAGCAAGATTAACTCTTCATTAAGCTACCAACCTTTGAATCTATTTGAGCATAAGGTACCTGCTGGATTTCCATCACCAGCTGACGACCACATAGAAAAAAAATTAGATTTGAATGAGTATCTAATTAAACAAAAGGAAGCAACATTTTTTGTAAGGATTAAGGGCGACTCAATGATTGATGCAGGGATTCATGATAACGACATTGTGATTGTAGATAAATCGCAGAAAGCTTCTAATGGAGATATTGTTCTAGCCTCTATCGACGGTGACTTTACTGTAAAATCATTGTCAAGTTATAAATCTAAATATCGACTATTAGCAGCGAATGAAAAATATAAACCAATTGATATTAATGAATCAATGCAATTCGAGGTTTGGGGGGTTGTAACTGGAGCAGTCAGGAAGTTTAAATAAGGCTATGATTGCGCTAGTAGATGTAAATAATTTTTACGTAAGCTGTGAAAGATTATTTAATCCAAAGTTATTGAATAAACCAGTTGTAGTACTTAGTAACAATGACGGATGTATTATTTCAAGAAGTAATGAAGCTAAATTATTAGATATCAAAATGGGCACGCCACTATTTAAGATAAAAAATTTAATTAAAGTATCTAGTATTAAAGTTTTATCATCAAACTACCCACTCTATGCAGACATAAGCAATCGCACAATGACTGTGTTGGGATCTTTTTCACCCCGACAAGAAATTTATTCAATTGATGAATGCTTTTTAGACTTATCAGGTAATCGAGATCTTTATGCGATAGGACAAACAATAAAAAAAAAATTATGGCAATATTTAGATATGCCAGTATGTGTTGGTATAGCCCCAACAAAAACATTAGCAAAATTAGCAAATTATTGCGCGAAAAAACAGCCTTCATGGTCTGGGGTATGCGATTTATCTAAATTATCTACTATAAGAATTGATAATATTATGTCTAAAATAAACGTCTCTGAGGTATGGGGGATTGGAAATAAAACATCAGATAAATTAAACTCGATAGGTGTATATTCAGTATTAGATTTAAAGAAATCTGATGCAATTTGTATGAAAAAGAAATTTAGTATAAATCTAGAGAAAATTATTTATGAGCTCAACAAGACTATTTGCTTTCCTATTGAGCCAAAAATACCACTAAAAAAACAAATAGTCACTTCAAGAAGTTTCGGCCGCCCAATTCAAAGATATAATTTATTAGTTGAAGCAATTACAACATTTACCTCTAGAGCAGCTTATAAGTCAAGGCAGCAGAATACACTTGCAGAATACGTTAGTGTATTTATCAGTAGCAGTCCTTTTCAAAAGAAACCATACTTTTATCAAAATATCATCACATTAAAGCTTCCTTATCTAACAAGTGATACGAATTTTATTTTATCTATAGCGTTGGAAGGGTTAAAGTCGATTTATAAAGCTAATATTAAATATACTAAATGTGGGATTATTTTATCAGGGTTGGCGGACAAGCATAGGAGCCAAGATTATTTATGGCCTATAGAAAATATTGAACGTTCTCAACTAACTAAAGTTATCGATAATATTAATTTTAAATTTGATAAACAAAGTGTTCGCTTTGCAACACAACCGCTTAGTCCAATATGGGAGATGAAGCAATCGAGGAAAAGTCAGTCATTTACTACGTCATGGAAGGAACTGTTGGTAGTTAATTAAGCTCAGCAGCCATATCAACTGGAGTGAGCTGAATAAAATTATCATTATCTTTTAAAATAACTTTCCAACCTTGAAAATATAATTCACTGATTGATGAATCTAGCTGAATCTTAAAGGGAGCCTGGCCTCGGTGAGTAATTTTTCCACCTTCAACAAGGTCGTATTGCTTAAGGATACCTTGATTATCAATGGTACAAATAGACTGTTTCTTAAGAGAGACGATGTGAAAATAAGTTGCAGGCTTTTCTGGGTTTGCATGGGACCATATTTTGTCCATAGAGGCAGATTCAATCGTGCATAGAAATTCAGTTGAAGAAATGTCAGATTTTTTATCGATTTCCTGAATTTCTTTTTTAGAGACCACCTCTAAGTTTTTATCTTTAATATAATTTTTACTTATAGGGATTGCGATACTATCATCGATGGGCGCCACTTTAGAATTATCAACATTAGTAATAGCTATTTTAGAGTTAGGAGCTGTATCTTTATTAGGCTGAATAAAGAAGATGATAAATACTAAGCCTAATATTATCAGCGCTAAAAGTACAGATCTTCTCGATACTTTTAAGGTTAGTTTGTGTAGAGAATTTAAAAAATGATCATCTTCTGTCTCAGCAATACTCATTTTTTCTTTTGAAACAACGTCTAAAGAAAATTCTGGTGGGATTAGCGGGATAATTTTATCAAAATCAACCCCTAAAAATTTAGCATAACGTTTTAGAGCTATCTTTTTAAAGTGGGGAGTAATAAATCCAGGCTCAAGATTGTTTTCTAATGAATTGATTTGGGTAACGCTTAGAGTAAGTTCAGCGGCAGCATTTTCTTGAGAAATTTTTTGCTTTTTTCTTTCTTGTGAAAGAATTTTATAGTTGTATTCTAAAGTATTATTTATATCTACCATTTTTTAACTAAACCAACCTAAACATTATTATTGCTACTAATGTAGGCGGAAGTGCGCCTAATAATAGTCCCAATGGGTTTATACTTTTTTCAGAGAAGTGATGACGAAGTATCGCAATCCCTGCTGGATTAGGTGCATTAGCGATTACAGTTAAACCACCCCCAGTAACTGCACCTGCTACAAGTGCTATTTTAAATTCTTCGGTTAAACCCTCAACTAGCGAGCCTAGATAAGTTAGTGCTGCATTATCAGTAAAGGCTGTAAGGATGGTAGCCCCAAAATAAACAGTTGTTGAGTCCATTGACATAAGAGTTGGCTCTAACCACCATTGCTGAGCTCCACCTAGCACAACTAAGCCAGCAAGAAAGAAGGCTACCAATAAAGCTTCATTGAGTATTAAATCATTTTGGTGATTTTTGTAGGCCGAAGTGTATCCTAGAAAGAATAGAAAAAGAGCCATAAAGATAGCTGGGTGATGAGCAAAAAGTACAACATTTATAAGAAAAAACAAATGCACTAAAATAATAACAAAAGGTACTGATGCCTCATCTGAATTTTCTTTAAATACTATCTCTTTAAAACTTTCTTTAAATATAAAGACTATTCCGATTGTATTAATTAAAACAGCTATCGCAGAACGCCAACCGAAATTTGAAAGCATAAACCATATATCCCAATTCCATGTGCTACTTACCATTAATACCGGGGGAGCAGCATAAGGAGTAAGTGTGCCCCCAATAGAAATATTAACAAATAACACTCCTAAAGTTGCATACTTGAATTTAGTAGAGGTTTCCTTTCCAAAATAATTTTTACTCAATAACATTGCTGCTAAAGTCATTGCTGCTGGCTCCGTAATAAAAGAGCCAAGAATAGGTACAAAACTTAGCAAAAGAAAGTAGATAACAATTTCTTTCTTTAGTGGGATTAATTTAGCCAAACTCATGACGATTTTTTCTACAAATTGAAGAATAGGCCTGGTGGCAGCTATAACCATAATCACAAAAACAAACATAGGCTCTGTAAAATTCCTTGACTCAACATAATTAACGGCAGATTCCTTACCTTCAATACCGAACATAAAAAGAACCAGAATCATTGCCCAGAAACCAAAAACAATCTCTATTTCACCTAGTAGATGTAAAATTCCTGAATATCTTGGATTGGTGTAAGCAAGATGTTCAAAATACTTAGTAGAAAAGGTATGAATAATTGCTACAAAAAATAGAGTTGCACCTATAAGGTTTATAAAAGTTGGATTAAGCATATAAAGGATTCAATTGAAAATTTAATTAATAATCACGTATTTTAACATTTAGATAAAATCCTTGTTCTTTTATTTTGAGGAATATGTTCTAATTCTTAGATAATTATTATAAAAAAGTCGGTATGAAGCAACTATCTTCTCAAAAGAAACAAGAACTAATGATGATGCATCAACAAGGAAATGTTGAAGCTACTGCTGAGATGTCAAAAAAACTAATCAAGGAGTATCCAAAAGAATTTTTACTTCACAACATATTAGGAGTATGCCAAGAAGCTAAAGGAGATTTGCAGGGCGCAGCGAACTCCTATCAAAAAGCAATAAATATAGATCCTGATATTCCAGAGCTACAATTTAATTTGGGAGCTATGTTATATGCATTGAATGATAATAAAGGTGCAATAAGTCATTACCAAAAAGCAATTGAACTGAATCCTAGTTTTACAGAAGCTTTTTTTAATTTAGGAATTACTTATCAAAGTCAATCTGAGTATGATTTGGCGATTAATTCATATGAACAAGCAGTTAGTTCTCAACCTGGATTTTATGAAGCTATTGGTAATATTGGAACTATTAAACAATTGCAAGGAAAACTAGAAGAGGCAATTACTCTTTTTAAGAAATCTCTAACAATTTTTGAAGATGGCAGAGGTAATTATAATTTAGCAGGGGCTTACAGAAATTTAGGAAATCTATCATTATCCATTAAGCATTACAGGAGAGCTGTTGAGATAGGTTCAGGAGAGGCTGAATTTTATTCAGACCTTGGGGATGCGTTATGGCACGATGGAAATATTGAGGAAGCTAATCTATTTTTAAGAAAGGCCGTTGAAGTAAACTCGTCAAATTCAAAATCAAATTATCAGCTAGGTGTTTTCTTGTATGATAATAAAGCTTTCAAGGAGGCTATTCAATATTTTGAATCTTCTGAGATTGATGATTGGGAGGAGAGGATACTATATTGTTTTTATAAGCTTGAGAAATACGATCAATTTAAACAAAAATTAGATAGCTTAGTTGTAAAAAAAAATTCTTCACCTTTTTTAGCAACATTATCAGCACATTATGCACAAAATTTTAAAATAAAGGATCCTTATAATTTCTGTCCATCACCATTAAATTTTATTTGTCATGAACAAATACCAGAATTAATGGAAAATGATCAAAAACTTATTAAAGAACTTATAAGTGATATTAATACTGCAGATATTGGACAAAGGAAACAAAGTCGCCTGACTTCCGGTATTCAGTCCTCAGGAAACTTATTTAAACGAAAAGAATCTTCATTCAAAAAATTAAATATTGCATTAAAACAATTAATTAATGGATATTTTTTGTCTCATCAGAATGAAGATAATGAATTTATTCACTCTTTTCCAAAAGAAATAGACTTTAGCAGTGCATGGTATGTAAAAATGCAAACAGGGGGCCATTTAAGCTCACACATTCATGAGGACGGATGGATTAGCGGAGCAGTTTATCTAGCAATTCCAAAAGACTCAGGGCCAGATGGACAAGAAGGTGCTATCGAGTTAAGTAGTGATGGCGATGAATACCCAAGGCTTCATGATGCATTTGAGAAAAAAGTAATTTTACCCAATATAGGCGATGTTATATTTTTTCCCTCTTCTGTCTTTCATCGAACCATTTCTTTTAATTCAAAAGAAGAACGTATTTGTATTGCATTCGATGTAAGACCAGAACTCAATTAAGTTGAAGCTTCCTAGCCATATTTGATAAGAAATACATAGCAACTTTGTGATCCTCAGCTAAAATTTTTCTCATTTGGGTATCAGATACTATTATAATTCTAGCCCAGTCAGAAACTACTTCTGCCGAAGCAACTCTTGGTATTTTATTTAGCAAAGACAGTTCACCAAAGTAGCTTCCCGCACCAATAATCTCTGTTTGCAACCCTTTTTTTGTAATACTTATCTCGCCTTCAATAATAAAAAATAGTCTTTGGTCATTATCACCTTCACTAAAGATAGCTTTATTCTTTTTATATTTTTGACCAAATGATTGCATAAGATTATTTATGATTGGGTGTCGATGAATGTGTTTAATAATAAACAGTTGTTTTAATAATAACGTCTCTTTTTTATGTAATGCTGCAATAAGCTCAGCCCCTATTAATAGTGATGCAGTATTAAGGTATAGCCATATTAATGAAATAAATAAGCCTCTCATTCCTCCAAAAAAAGTCCCATAGAAAGAGCTAGCATTAATAAAAAAATCAAAAAAGTAATTTAAAGAATACCAAGAAAGACTAGTGAGCAATGCGCCTACTATTAAATACTTTTTTTTAATTTTAACTGGGAAGTAAAAATTAAAAAAAACCATTACAACTAAAATTAATAAAATTAAAGATGTTACTGAGGAAAAATATATTTTTTTTACAATAGGTATATATTCAGCAAATATAGATGATGCTTGAAGTAAAAATATATCTACAAATATATATGTAAAGAATAAAAGCATAATAGTAATGACGGCAAATATATCTTTTATTTTATTTTTGAAAAAAGTATTTTTATTAGGTAAGCTTAAAATATTGGCAAAGCCATTTCTGAGAGATGCTGTTAGGGGAGTAGCTGCCAAAAATAAAATCATAATCCAGACCGCTCCCCAACTAGCTTTTGAAGAAGAAACTTTATAAACTTCATTCATAACTCTCTCATTTATTTCAGGAAGTAAATGAGAGGTTAAATTATCTAAATGAGATAGAGCAAATGACGAACTAGTAAGCCACTGACTCAAAAAAAAGAATATAAGTAAAATTAAAGGAATGAGCGCAAATAGGGTAAAGAAAGAAATAGAGGCATTAAAGGCTAAAAAATTATGCCTATTACAGCCAGAAAGAACTTCTTTTACAATAAAGTAGCTTGCACTTTTGTAGCTGAAGACTTTTTTAACATCACTTATCATTTATTAAATACAGCTTAAGAAAGTAGTTTAAATTTTTCTGTAGCAAATATTAACGCGGATAGTGTTCCATCTTCAGAGGCAGAATGGCCTGCATCAGAAATAATAATTAATTCACTATGAGGTAATTGCTGTTTAAGTTCATAAGCTGTTTTGGGTGGGCAAACCATATCATATCTCCCTTGCACGATCTCAATGGGAATATTTTCTAATACTTTAATTTTTTTGAGAATGTCATTTCCATCAATAAAACAAAAATTATTAATATAATGCAACTGAACTTTAGCTCTTGCTAACTCAAATTCATAATTAATATCTTCATCGGAATTATTAAGTTCTGATGAGGGAAGTAATTTTAAAATACTCCCTTCAAATTTATTCCATGCAACAGCCGCTTTTTTAGCAATATCAAAATTACTTCCGAATACTAAATCAGTATATTCCTGTACAAGATTGTCCTTATTAATGCTGTCTTTATGACTAAGAAGTAATTCATGATTTTCAGGAAAAAATTGATCTACATCTTTTAAAAACCAATCAAGCTCTTTCTCTCTGCTAAGGAATACGCCACGCAAAATTAATCCTATTAAATATTTTGGATATTTAATTCCATAAGCTAGTGCTAATGAGCTGCCCCATGAGCCACCAAATAAAATCCATTTTTCGATATTTAAATGCTTACGAATAATCTCAATATCAGTGACTAAGTCTTCTGTAGTATTTTCTTTAGTTTCACCAAGAGGAGTACTTTTTCCACAACCCCTTTGGTCAAAAAGAATTATTCTGTAATATTTGGGGTCAAAAAAACGACGTTGCTTAGTTCCACAACCACCTCCAGGACCACCATGTAAAAAAATTATAGGTTGACCGCTAGGGTTGCCTGATTCTTCTACATAAATATTATGTAAGTTACCGCATGGAATTCGGTATTCTTTATTAGGCTCAATTTCGGGAAATAAACCATAGGTTTTTTCTTCTAACATTTTAAATCTTTCCTTAGCTTTAAGTTTTATACGTTATTCTATAAAGACTTATTCTATCAAAATTATTAACTCTAAATTCAACTGGTTTTTTAATAAGTAAAATTAATCATTAAATGTAAGTAAATTGTAACAAAACTGTTGCAAAAGAAATTTGAGAGGTATAAAGTGTTTTTCAAGCACTGGTTATTTCGGTGCTAAAAGTAAATAAATCACTTATGTTTAAGTTCTTTCTAAATGTAGGAGGAGTATTTGCTTCTTTTTAAACCCTTAGTTAAAACTATGGAGATTTATATAATGAAATTGAATAAAATCAAACTAGCTCTTGGTTTTGTAACTGCTGCTACATTGGCTATGCCAATGGTTGCTTCAGCTGCAGCTGATCAAGAAAAAGCTATGAAAGATGCTAATAATTGGGCTCATCCTCGTGGTCAGCACAATAACCAAGCATATTCAAAGTTAACACAAGTTAATAAAGGTAATGTAAAAAACCTTAAAGCAGCATGGACTCTTTCAACCGGTGTAAATCGTGGTCATGAAGGTTCTCCAGTTGTTGTTGGTAACATGCTATATGTACATACAGCATTTCCTAACAACGTTTATGCTTTAGATCTAAACAACAATCAAAAAGTTGTATGGTCTTACTTCCCTAAACAAGATCCTAGCGTTCAAGCAGTATTATGTTGCGATAACGTTAATCGTGGTCTTGGTTACGGTGACGGTAAAATCTTCCTACAACAAAATGATGGCATGTTAGTAGCGCTTGACGCTAAAACTGGTGCTAAAGTTTGGGATGTAAGAAATACAGATCCTAAAGTTGGTGCTACAAATACTAACGCTCCTCATGTAATTAAAGACAAAATTCTAACAGGTTGTTCTGGTGCTGAATTTGGTGTTCGTTGCTTTATTGCTGCGTACAACATAGCTGACGGAAGCCTTGCTTGGAAAGCTATGTCTACAGGTTCAGATGCTGATGCTTTAATTGGCGCTGACTTTAACAAAGATACACCTCTTTATTCAGCACTATCAGTTTACGAAGATGTAAACGGTGGTAATAAACAAGGTGGTTCTTTCAAAAAAATCCCAACTGCACAACTTAAAGGTGGAACTACAGATCTAGGTCTGAAAACATGGTTGAAACCTCAAGCTGTTAAAGATGGTTGGCAACATGGCGGCGGCTCTACTTGGGGCTGGTGGCCATATGATGCAAAAACAAACTTAGTGTACTACGGTACAGGTAACCCATCAGTTTGGAACCCAGACGTACGTCCAGGTGACAACAAATGGTCTATGACTGTTTTTGCTCGTGATTTAGATACAGGTATGGCTCGTTGGGGCATGCAAATGACTCCACATGACGAATGGGATTATGACGGTATTAACGAAGTTATCCTTTTTGACAAAGGTGGAAAAACATACGCATGGCATCATGACAGAAACGGTTTTGCATACACATGGGTTGCAAGTAACGGTATTTTAGTTGCTGCTGAGAAAGTACATCCATTTGTTAACTGGGCTTCTGATATTGATATGAAATCTGGTGTGCCTAACAAACTTGCTGAGCACTCTACTCACCAAGATTACAACACTAAAGGTACATGTCCAGCTGCTCTTGGTACTAAAGACCAACAGCCTGCTGCATACTCACCTAAAACTGGTTTAGTATACTCACCAATGAATCACGTGTGTATGACTTATGAGCCAGTTGAATCTAAGTATGTTGCTGGTCAACCTTGGGTTGGTGCTACTTTAACTATGTTTGCTGGTCCTGATGGCGTAATGGGCGGTTTTGCTGCTTATGATCCAATGACTAACAAAAAAGTTTGGTACAACAAAGAGAAATTCTCTGCTTGGGGTGGTGCTTTAACAACTGCTTCAGACTTAGTTTTCTACGGTACTTTAGATCGTTGGTTCAAAGCTCTTGACGCTAAAAGCGGTAAAGAACTTTGGAAATTCCAAGTTGGTTCAGGTGTGATTGGTAATGCATTCACATATGGTCACAAAGGCAAACAACACGTTGGTGTGCTTTCAGGCATCGGTGGTTGGGCTGGCGTTGCAATGAACCTTGGTCTTACAAATGACACAGATGCACTTGGTGCAGCTGGTGGTTATAAAGAACTAACAAAATACAACGCTGCTCCTGGTGGCGGTGCATTAACAGTATTTAGCCTATAATTCCTTACGGATTTTGTAGAACTAATTACAGTTTAGTTAGTCTTAAAAACACCCTACTTCGGTAGGGTGTTTTTTTTTGTACTTTAATTAAACTTTCTGATTTAGAAGCCATGCAGATTAGGGATTATCATTAGGTAAATAAGAAAGATTTAAATGTATAATTATGCCAATTAATAATTGAAGGAAAAGTTATGTTAAAAAATTTACTAAGTATATTAATTCTTATCAGTTTGAGCATCTCGATTCAAGCTGCAGATGATATTCCAGTTCAAGACGATATTGGGAAGCCAGGACAAGCAGCTCGAGTTCCAAAAAATAACGAGTTTAAAGTGTGTGCTGATCAAGATAATATGCCTTATTCAAATGCAGCAGGCGAAGGCTTTGAAAATAAGATTGCTGAAGTAATTGCTGCTGACTTAGGTAAAGATCTTAGCTATCAGTTCTGGCATGATAGATTTGGTTTTATAAGGAACACTTTAAAGGCAATGAGGTGTGATGTCATTATGGGTACAAATACTACATATGATGCTGTAAACACAACTAAGCCATATTACCGTGCAGGGCATGTATGGATCTACAGAAAAGATAGTGGGTACAACATAAGTGATTGGAAATCACCAGACTTAAGAAAAGGAGTTATTGGCATAGTAGACAAGAGTCCCGTATCAGTCGCATTAGATGCAAATGACCTAATTGGTAATGCAAAGCCATATCGATTAATGAGAGATTTAACTAAATCACCAGGACAGTTAGTGGACGATGTAGTAAGTGGAGAAATTGATATTGCAGTTATGTGGGGCCCAATAGGGGGCTATTATGCAAAACAGTCAAAAGAAGACTTAGTTGTTGTACTTATTCCTGAATATTCAGATGGTAATGAAGGCTTAACTGGGAAAACTTACTGGAATATTTCTGCTGGTGTAAGAAAAAAAGATGACGCACGTCGAGATATGATTGAAGCAGCCTTAGTAAGAAATAAAGACAAAATTAGGAAAATCATGGACGACTTTGGTATTCCTTATGCCGAACCTGTATTTGCTGATCGGTTAGATGGATATAAAAGACATAAGAATTAAAATAAATCAGGGCAAAAGGGATGACATAAGTTTAAAAAATAAGTAAAATGTTTGTAGATTTAAGTACATATCAAAACATTTTTTAATCCCTTTTTAAGGAACTAATTAAGTATTTATTGTCGAATTAATTGGAAATCCAATTAGTTAAATTATAAATAAATAAATAAACAAGGAGAAATCATGGTAACTAAAAAAATTCTAGCAACAGCTTTATTAGCTGGATTAATTGGCTTTGGTAGCGCAGCGAATGCAGACATTAAATTACAAAAAACTACGGATGGTACAGAATTTAAAATAAGCAATCCAAAAGCTTATGGCGATACCAAGAAAAAAGACAATGTAAAGACAAAAGCTGAAATAGAGTTTTTAAAGACAGGTAAGAATATTTATGTTGGTGATGCTGAAGCTGAAAAACGAGGTAAGAAAAGATTTGGTTATTGGTCATGTACACAATGTCATGGACCAACAGCAAAAGGCCAAGTTGGACCAGGGTTAGTTGGACCAACATTTAAATATCCAAAAAATGCAACTAATAAAGGCATGATAGAAACTTTATGGTATGGCACAAATGGTGGTATGGGTGGAAAAGGCTATGGTGTAATGGCCGCTGATGACGGGATGACTTTGGATGAGTTATTAAAAACGATTGCTTGGGTAAGAACCAATGGTAAAGGCCTAACTGGAAACGAAAACGTTAAATAGTTACATTTCTGAAATCTTTATCAAAAAAGACTGAGGTATAATGCCTCAGTCTTTTTTTTAGTCTTCAATCCCACACATAACCAATGAGAGCATAATAAATAAAATGAGTTTTACAAAAAATAAAAAGTTACATGAGATACTAATAGTTGGTGGAGGTGCTGGAGGTCTTGAATTAGCAACTAAATTAGGAAATAGCCTTGGTAGAAAACGTAAAGCAAATATTACTTTAGTTGATTCTAAAAAGACTCATGTGTGGAAACCGTTACTTCATGAGATTGCAGCAGGTAGTTTAAATCCAGAAAAAGACGAACTTGATTATTTAGCACAAGCTCATTGGCATAATTTTAAATTTAGACTTGGAAGAATGATCGGGATTGATCGAAATACGAAAGAAATTATTTTAGAATCTTTTAAGGATGACGAAGGTACTGAGATTATTCCAAATCGAAAATTTTATTACGATACTCTCATTATTTCTGTTGGAAGTACGATTAATGATTTTGGAATTAAAGGTGCTGCGCAAAATGCCATAGCTCTTGATACTCAGAATCAAGCTGAACGCTTTCATCAGAGACTTCACAATGCAATTTTAAAAGCTCAAACTCAATCATCTGATGATTTTGGCTTCCCATTGAAAGAACCTGAGCAATTAGAAGTCGTTATTGTAGGCGCTGGTGCAACAGGAGTGGAGTTAGCAGCTGAGCTTCATAAAGCGACTAGAGAGATGACAGCTTATGGGTTAGACAATATTAATCCTGATAGAGATATTAAGATTTCCTTGATTGAAGCAAGCAATCGATTGCTTCCTGCCCTTCCTAAAAGAATGAGTAACTCAGTAGAAAGTGAACTTAAAAAATTAAATGTTAATTTATATCTTGGTGAGAAAGTCACAGAAGTTACAAATAAGGGCATAAAAACAGATACTGGGCGCTATATAACTTCTAAGTTAGTAGTATGGGCTGCTGGTATTAAAGCCCCTTCTTTTTTAGCTAATATTTCTGGCTTGAAGACTAATAAACTTAATCAGTTAGAGGTGCTTTCAACACTTCAAACCACTGAAGATTCAAATATTTTTGCGTTTGGGGATTGTGCAGCCTGCCCAATTAGGCCTGGTTCTTTGGAATTAGTGCCTCCAAGAGCGCAGTCTGCCCATCAACAAGCATCTTTATTATATAAGAGTATGAAAAAAGTAATAGCAAGTAAAGATAATTCATTACCTCAGTATAGTTATAAAGATTATGGATCATTAGTTAATTTAGGTCGTTATACAACTGTTGGGAACTTAATGGGCTCTTTAATGGGAGGAACTATGTTCATCGAAGGTTTAGTTGCTCGCGTTATGTATTTAATGTTGTATCAAATGCACTTAATGGCACTTCATGGAATCATGAGTGTTATTTTTAGATTGTTAGCTAAAGGGATAACAAGAAGATTTGAAACACATGTTAAACTTCATTAATCATTTGCTTTAGCATAGAAAAGACTGGCTACAGTCATTGAAAGTAAAACAAAAAAGCCAAAGATAAACATGATTCCATTTATTGGAATATTGCTTTTTACCATCAAGGTATATGCGCCACTTAATATAAGAATACCTAGGTTTTCATTAAAATTTTGGACTGCTATTGAATGTCCTGCTCCAATCAATAAATGTCCTCGATGCTGAAGAAGGGCATTTAGTGGAACAATGAGCAAGCCACTAAATATACCAACAAGAGTTAAAATAATAGCTGCTGATTCCCAAGTTGTGACAAAAAACATTGAACATACCAGGCCACCCATAATTATTCCAACAGGTAATATTTTTGTAGAATCTTTCATTCTAATGAAAAATGCTGCAATTATTGCCCCTATTGCAACTCCAAGTGCCACAGTTGCTGATAAAGTTGTTGATTTATCTAAACCATAACCCAGTGCATAAGCAGACCATCCAATAATTACAAGCCTTAGCGTTGCGCCAGCTCCCCAGAATAAAGTTGTAATTGTTAAAGAAAGTTGCCCTAATGGATCACGCCATAATTTTTTATATGAGCTTAAGAAATCTTTTATTAAAGACCATGGGTCATTCCTTTTTAGCTTATGATTGATAGGCACATTAGGCATATATTTATTAAAGATAGCTGCTATTACATAAAGAATACTGATAGCAATTATTGCTAGATCTACATCATATACTGCAATAACACCTCCAAATATTGCGCCTAAAATAATTGCAGCGACAGTTGAACCTTCGACCCAACCATTACCTGCTACCAAAGACTTATCAGGAAGTATTTCCGTTAGAATCCCATATTTAGCTGGGGAATAAGCTGCAGCTCCTATACCAACAATACCATAGGCATATAGTGGCGGGATTCCAAATAACATTGCCAGACAGCCAATCAATTTAATACTATTAGAAATAAACATAACCTGTCTTTTTGGCCATGCATCTGCAAAAGCTCCTACAAAAGGGGCGAGTACAATATAAGACAATACAAAAAATTGAAGTAGAAGTGGTTGATGCCAGTTTGGCGCTTCAAGCTTTGTAAGTAATGCAATGGCTGCGAACAGAAGAGCGTTGTCTGCCAGAGCTGAAAGAAATTGGGCTGATAGAAAAAAATAAAAGCCTTTGGTATGAATTTGGTTAGAGGATTTCAGTTGCATAATCTGCTAACCTCGATCTTTCTCCACGAAGGAGAGTAATATGTCCGTTATGATTCCACCCCTTAAATCGATCAACAACATACGTTAATCCTGAACTTCCTTCAGTTAGATAGGGAGTATCAATTTGCCCAATATTACCTAAACATACCACCTTAGTTCCTGGGCCTGCTCGAGTAATTAATGTTTTCATTTGTTTTGGTGTTAAATTCTGCGCTTCGTCAATGATAAGATATTTTTTAAGAAAAGTACGGCCACGCATAAAGTTTAAAGACTTTACTTTTAGTCTTGATCTAATTAGGTCTTGAGTTGCTGACCTCCCCCAATCTCCTACGTTATTATCTGATTTATTAAGTACATCTAAGTTATCTTCTAATGCTCCCATCCATGGAGTCATTTTTTCTTCTTCAGTACCTGGAAGAAACCCAATGTCTTCTCCTACAGAGACAGTAACGCGAGTAACGATAATTTCAGAATAAATTTTCTTATCTAATGTTTGGTCTAATCCAGCAGCAAGAGCCAATAAAGTTTTACCTGTCCCTGCTTGACCAAGAAGTGAAACAAAATCTACATCAGGGTTCATTAATAAATTTAAGGCAAAGTTTTGCTCTTTATTCCTAGCATTAATTCCCCAAATATTGGATTTGGAATGAGAAAAGTCATGAATAACTTCCAGTGTTGCAGTCTTTCCTTCTATAAGCTTAACAATTGCATGAAAAGGCTTTTCAAAATCGAAATGTATAAATTGGTTAATTAAGAAGCTTTTGCAAAGTGGTCCAGTTAGACGGTAGAACATTTTTCCTTCTTTTTGCCAAGACTCCATCCCTTTACTATGTTTTTCCCAGAAATCTTCTGGGAGATCTATTGATCCTTTGTATAGAAGTTCACTATCCTCCATTACTTTGTCATTAAAATAGTCTTCAGTATTTATATCTAATGCTCTTGCTTTAATTCTAATATTAAAGTCTTTAGATACTAAAATTACTTGTCTATTTTTATGTTTTCTCTTAAGGTCTGCCACGATACTCAAAATTTGATTATCTGCTTTACTTCCAGAAAGCATTGGTAAGTCAAAATTTATTGGATGTGTTTGAAGGAATAAATTACCTGAGATATGAAGGTTAGCTTTAGACTTTAAAGGACATCCCGAGGATAGTTTACCAATATAAGGGCCTATAATCTCTTCTAAATATCTATGAGTTTGCCTTGCATTTCTTGCTACTTCGCTACTACCTTTTTTACTATTATCTAATTCTTCAATCGTAACCATAGGAAGATAAATATCATGCTCTTCAAATCTAAAAAGACAAGATGGGTCATGTAAGAGAACATTGGTGTCAAGAACAAAAAGTTTTGTTAAAATTGGTTTTTTTTTCATTAAGTATCTATATTAGAACTTCAAGAATCTCTTCAATATGGCCGTTAACTTTAACCCCCCGCCATTCATTGATTAACTTCCCATCTGGATTAATTAAAAAAGTACTTCTTTCTATACCTCTTACCTGTTTACCATACATATTTTTCATTTTTATGACATTAAATAAATTACAAGCAATTTCTTTTTGGTCACTTAAAAGCTCAAATGGGAAATTATATTTAGCTTTAAAGTTTTCATGAGATTTTAAAGTATCTCTAGATATTCCAAAAATCTCCACATTCATTTTTTTAAACTTACTAATATTTTCTGTGAAGTCAATACCTTCATTCGTACAGCCCGGCGTTGAATCTTTTGGATAAAAATAAATAACAACGTATTTGCCAATAAAATTTGATAAGTTAAAGGATAAATTTCCAGTCCCTTCTAGTTCAAAATTCGGTACTTTTTCATTCAGAGTAATATTTTTCATTTTGATAAATTGACCTTTTTTTCTATTTAAGTTTAAAAGAAATCGGAACAGTTACGTTAAAAATTTTAGATTCAAGCTCTTTCGGTGGTTTAGGAAAAGGAGAGGCCCTCTTCACCATATTTATTCCTTCATTATCTAAAACTTTAAAACCACTCTTTTCCTTAATTGTAGACTTAATTAGATTACCTTGCCCATCAATTTTTAAATTAAGAATAATCTCTCCTTGCCATCCTCTCATTTTTGCTATTCGAGGATATTTTTTTTGTCTCGCTATAGCTTTAGTTAATTGAGCACTATAACTTTCAATTGTTTTTTTGATCGTAGAAGAGGTAGGGGCAACATTTTTTTTGACTATAGCTTTTGGTTCTGGAGTTATAGCTGGAACTTTTGGTTCTGGAGTTATAGCTGGAACTTTTGGTTCTGGAGTTATATTTTTTTTAATTGGTATAGGCTCTATTTTTTTTATAGCCTTTGGTTCTGGTTCTGGTTCTAACTCTGGTTCATTCATTAAAATATCTATATTTAATTCTACTGGCAATGTTGTATCTTTGTAATTTAGTGATGGAATATAAAATAAAAATGCAGTATGAAGCAATACAGATAAAAGAATTGTTTCAGTTAAAGAAAAGCCTTGTTTATTTTGAAGAGACAAGTTCGGCAAAGTATATGTTGAGAGCTAATTAAAAATTATAATTATAGCTTATTTGAAGAAAATAATTAATGAAATCAAGCCTATATAAAACTATCCATTAATTGAATATCTACTATTTCACCTGCTTTAATTGCACCCCTATCCATATTTAGGACTATGAAGCAATTTGCCTTACTCATGGAGCTGAGGATTCCAGATCCCTGTTGCCCTGTAGTTTTCACTTTCCACACTCCATTTGATTGAAATAATATACCTCTTTGAAATTCTGTTCTACCTGGCCTTTTAAAAATTGATTCTACACATTCTACTTTTAACAAAGGTATCGTATCATCAATTTTTAATCCCATACGATTCTTGAGTGCATTCTGAACAATTTGATAAAAAGTAACCATTGCTGAAACAGGATTCCCCGGCAAACCAAAAAAGTCAGTTGTATTTATTTTTCCATAAGCCATTGGTCTACCTGGTTTAATCGATAATTTCCAAAATAAAACTTGACCAATTTCTTTTAAAACTTCTTTCATATAGTCAGCTTCCCCAACAGATACTCCACCAGTAGTGACAATCACATCGGCTACTTTTGATGCTTTAAGGAGAGTATTTTTTATAATTATTTTACTGTCAGGGATGAGGCCTAGATCTATACATTCAACATTTAATCTATTGAGCATAGAGTGAATAGTAAAATGATTGCTATTATAAACTTGTCCTGATTTTATTTTTTCCCCTGCTTTAACAACCTCATCTCCTGTCGAAAAAAATCCTACTTTCAGTTTTTTAAATACTTTTACCTTAGCAAGACCTAAAGAAGCTATTAATCCTAGTTCTGAAGGGTAAAGTAGCGTTCCTTTACTCAAGACAATATCTCTTTGTTTAATGTCCTCACCACATTTTCTAATATTTGCACCAAATTTTGGCTTTTCAATAAAAGTTATTTCATTATTTGCATGTTTTACTAATTCAATTGGTATAACGGTATCTACTCCTTTTGGAATTTTACCACCCGTCATGATTTGAATTGCTTCACCGCTTTTAACCAAATTAGTAGAAGGTTTTCCAGCAAGCACTGTCTCTTTAACTGTTAATTTTTTTTTATTTTTCAATGAGGATATATTGAATCCAAATCCATCCATTGCTGAGTTATCATAATTTGGAACATTAATAGGGGATACTAAATCAACGGCAAGTACTCGATTCAAAGAATCCATGAGACTTACAGATTCAGTATCTTTGATTGGTTTTATAAAAGAACTGATTAGTTTTTTTGCTGATTCAATTTGCATTGCATTAGGATCATATTCGGCAAGACAGCCAGGCTCGTTTGATAAATCTTTAAGTGTAATTTTTTTCGACATAATACTAGCCATCATAACCCTCAGATGTATCCAAATTACCAATAATAGTTTTATTTTTGCTAGAACTATCATGTGTATAAAAGCTATATTGAACTATAAAATCTACTATTGAAGTTATGTCATTTAAATCAAAAGATGGAATTTTTATATCTAATAAAAGATCTGATACGATAGCTATGATATTTGAATCTTTTTCAAATAATAGCTCCTTAGAAATTTCTTTTCTATAAATTTCAATCTTTGGGTAACTCATATTTTTTAATCCTTCGATTAAAATAATATCAGCCTCAGAACTAATTTGAGCGATTGCTTGCTCTATATTGAATGTATCTTTCACATTTTCTGTAATAAGAGCAGATCGATGGTTATTAAAAATTAAGGTTTGATGGGCCCCAGACTCTCTAAGACGAAAACTATCTTTTCCCGGGGTATCAATATCGAACTTATGATGAGCATGTTTTATTACTGAAATAATTAATCCTTTTTGTATTAATTGAGGGATTAGCTTTTCAATTAAAGTTGTTTTCCCACTTCCACTATTTGCAGCACAAACACCTATTACACAGGGGGATTTAATTATTTTCTTTTTCAATTTTCGCTAACTCGCTAAGGTTGTTAATATTTATAAAAGCCTTTGGATCTGAAAAATTAACTGTTTTATAATTATTTTCTTTAATCCACAATTCTACTTTTCTTCCTCCTGCACTAATAAAATCTTCTAAATTTTTCAAAAGAGAGCGATGACACAGCATAAATACAGGCTCTAAACGATCAAAAAGACTTGGTAATATTATAGTCGGACCTTTATCTTTAATACAAAAGCTTAACTTTTCCACTAAGTTTATGGGTAAGAATGGGCAGTCATTAGGACAAAATTGTACCCAGTTTTTTTTTGCGTAAAATAATCCTGCTTGAATTCCTGCAAGGGGACCGGTTTTATTTAGAATAAGGTCATCGAATTGAATATTTTTTGGGAATATTTCAACAGAATGGTTTGTGTTAATTGATACATAAGAAACTTGCTCTATCAATCTATCGTATACATGTTCAATTAAGGGTTTATCATGTAATTCGATAAGAGATTTATTTGTACCCATTCTTTTTGATTCCCCACCTGCCAGAATTACTCCTTCTATTTCAGTATTCAATTAACCACCTGTATGAGACATAAATCTAACAACAGCTGGCTTGCTATCAGAAAGATCAAAGGTATGAGATTCTGGCTTAATTCTCATGCTGTTTATGATAGCCTCTATTATTGGGCCATCATCATGTGGGCTAGCTTTAATTAAGGGAAGCAGCTCTACTTTTTCTTCATGCCCAAGACATAAAAACAACTCACCTTTGCAACTTATTCTGACTCGATTACAGCTACCACAAAAATTGTGGCTATGAGGTGATATTAAACCAATTTTTGTATTTGAGTCATTAACTTGCCAATATTTGGCAGGCCCTCCAGTAGCAAAGTTTGATTTTGAAAGTTTATAATGATTTTGTAGCGAATTTAATATGTCATCATTACTAACAGAGGTTTCATTTCTATTAAATTGAGTCCCCCCAAGAGGCATTTCTTCAATAAATGAAATATCAAAACCAGAATCAATGGCAAAATCAACCAGGTTAAAAACTTCATGCTCATTTAAATTATTCATCAAAACGACATTCAATTTAATTTTTTTAAAACCTATCTTTTTTGCATGCTGAATACCTTCTAACACTTCATTCAATTTTCCAATTCTAGTCATACGCATAAAAGTATCAGGATCTAAACTATCAAGGCTGATATTAATTCTTTCAACGCCAGAATTTTTAAGCATAGAAGCTTTATGTTTTAATTGGCTACCATTTGTTGTTAATGTTAATTCTTTTAAATGATTTTCTTTGTCAATTGTTTTAAATAACCAATCTATATTCCTTCTTACTAATGGCTCACCGCCTGTAATTCTAACTTTCTCAACACCTAGACCATTGAATATCCTTACCACTCTGGCAATTTCTTCTAATGACATTAGGTCATTCTTAGGTATAAATGTCATTTTCTCAGACATGCAATAAACACATCTAAAGTCACATCTGTCTGTAACCGAAACTCTTATATAATTTATTTTTCTATTGAACTGATCTATAAGCATAATGGTCCTATAATAACTTTAATGCATTATTTAAACTCTTCGGGCTTTTATTACTTTATAATTTTAGCTTAAAAGAGGGTTAACAATCTCAATGAGATGACTTATTAATCTTAAAGTATAATGGCTTTAAACTAAATAGAGAGAAAAAAGAGAAGAAAATTTTAAAATGACTTTATCTACTTCACAATTAGAACAAATACAGGTACATATTGAAAAATATCTAAATGTTCCAGGCGCATTACTCCCTTTAATGCATTCTATTCAAGACGATCTTGGATTCGTTCCAGAAGAATCCTATAAGCCGATTTCAAAAGCTTATAATTTATCGGTAGCTGAAATTCATGGTTTTGTTACTTTTTATCATCATTTTAGAACACACTTACCAGGAAAAAATATTCTACAAATTTGTCGCGCTGAATCTTGCCAGGCTATGGGATCGGAAAATATTGAAAATTATTGCCAAGAAAAATTGGGAATTGACTACCACCAAACAACCAAAGACAATTCAATTACTCTAGAACCAGTTTATTGTTTAGGAAATTGTGCCTGCTCACCTGCAATTATGATCAATGAAGACGTAGTTGGGCGAGTAACTCCAGAAAAAATTGATCAAATCATTAAGGAAGCTAGAGAAAGCTAATGTCATATAAAATTTTTATTCCCAGAGATTCAAGTTCAATATCATTAGGTGCCGATAAGGTTTACCAAGAAATATTAAATGAAGCTAAGAAAAGAAATATTGATATTAATATTGTTCGTAATGGCTCTCGAGGTTTGTTTTGGCTTGAGCCAATGATTGAGGTAGAGACTTCTAAAGGAAGGGTAGCATATGGTCCAGTATCTATTTCTGATATTACCTCACTATTTGAAATTGAGTTTTTCTTAGGGAATACCCATCCATTATGCTTAGGAATTACAGAGGATATAAAGTGGTTGAAAAATCAAGAAAGATTAACTTATGCGCGTGTTGGTATAACAGACCCTATTAGCATTGACGACTATGAGAGACTAGATGGATTTAAGGGTCTTAAAAATTCTCTTAAGTTAACACAAGAGAATATTGTTAAAGAAATTGCTGATTCTGGTTTACGAGGCAGAGGGGGTGCAGCATTTCCAACTGGCATAAAATGGAAAACAGTTTTAGATGCTCCATCGGAAAAGAAATACATTGTTTGTAATGCAGATGAAGGCGATTCCGGAACTTTTTCTGATCGAATGATAATGGAAAATGACCCTTTTGTTTTAATTGAGGGGATGATTATTGCAGGGTTAGCTGTCGGAGCAGATCAAGGCTATATATATTTACGTTCCGAATATCCTCATGCTCTAAAGATTTTAAATGAAGCAATTGCTAAAGCCCTAGAAAAAAATTATTTAGGTGAAAATATTCTTGGGTCAGACTTTTCATTTAATCTAGAAGTGACTCGCGCTGCTGGAGCTTATATTTGTGGAGAGGAAACTTCTTTACTTGAGAGTCTTGAAGGGAAAAGAGGAATGGTAAGGTATAAGCCACCATTGCCAGCTATTGAAGGTCTTTATGGAAAGCCCACTGTAGTTAATAATGTTATCTCTCTAGCAACAGTTCCAATCATTATGGATAAGGGGGCTTCTTTTTATGCCGATTATGGAATGGGCCGCTCTAAAGGTACCCTTCCTATTCAATTAGCTGGTAATTTGAAACAGACAGGATTAATAGAAAAAGCTTTCGGTATTTCACTACGAGAACTTTTATATGACTTTGGAGGTGGATCTGCAACTGGAAAACCAATCAAAGCTGTCCAAGTTGGAGGACCTTTAGGTTCATTTTTACCTGAGGAACAATTCGATACCCCATTAGATTATGAAAAATTTAGTGAAATAAAAGCTGTTGTTGGCCATGGCGGTATAGTTGCATTTGACGATACAGTTGATATGTCCAAAATGGCAAGATACTCTTTTGAATTTTGTGCAATTGAATCATGTGGAAAGTGCACGCCATGTAGAATTGGGTCAACTCGAGGAATGGAAGTTATTGATAAAATTAAAGAAGGTGTAGATCAAGAGAAAAATGTCTCTTTATTAAGAGATCTTGGAGATACTATGGTAAATGGCTCATTATGCGCAATGGGAGGGATGACACCTTTTCCAGTTTTAAGTGCTCTTAATTATTTTCCTGGAGATTTTGGACTTGAAAAAACAGAAACTTAAGCATAAACTTATAACTTAACTTAATAAAATTAATAACTTAATGGAATGTTAGATGATTGGGGCAAAATCCCAATTAAAATTACTGCCAAAAGCACAAAATTATGGATGATACAAAAGATTTCGGAACACCGAAAAAAACATCAGAAAAGCTCGTCGATTTAAACATTGATGGCATAAATATATCTGTTCCTGAAGGGACATCAATCATGCGCGCAGCTTCAGAAGCCGGTGTATCAGTTCCGAAATTGTGTGCCACAGATAGTTTAGATCCTTTTGGCTCATGTCGATTATGTCTCGTAGAAATAGAAGGCAAGCGAGGCTATCCAGCATCTTGTACTACTCCAGTAGAACAAGATTTAAAAGTACATACCCAAACACCAAAATTAGCTGATATTAGAAAGGGTGTGATGGAGTTATATATCTCTGATCACCCATTAGACTGTTTAACCTGTGCCACAAATGGTGACTGCGAACTTCAAGACATGGCTGGAGCAGTTGGCTTAAGAGATGTTCGCTATGGCTATGAGGGCGAGAATCATCTGGAATCGGAAAAAGATGAATCTAACCCATATTTCACCTTTGACCCATCAAAATGTATCGTATGCTCAAGGTGTGTAAGAGCATGTGAAGAGGTTCAGGGAACATATGCTTTAACCATTGATGGAAGAGGATTTGAATCAAAAGTTTCTGCTGGAAATAAAGATTTTATGGATTCAGAATGTGTCTCTTGCGGAGCTTGTGTCCAAGCCTGCCCCACAGCAACCCTAGTAGAAAAAAGCATTATTGATCATGGACAGCCAGAAAGATCAGTAACAACAACTTGCGCATATTGTGGAGTTGGTTGCTCTTTTAATGCTGAGATGCAAGGCGAAGAAGTGGTTAGGATGACACCAAATAAGGATGGTGGAGCTAACCATGGACATTCTTGTGTAAAAGGTCGATTTGCTTGGGGATATACAACTCATAAAGATCGTATAACAACTCCGATGATTAGGAAAAGCATTAAAGACCCGTGGAAAAAAGTTTCTATGGAAGAGGCAATTAATTATGCAGCGTCAGAAATTAAAAGAATACAAAAAAAATATGGATTTGATTCAGTAGGCGCAATTTCATCATCAAGATGCACTAATGAAGAAACTTATTTAATGCAAAAAATTGTCAGAGCAGCATACGGAAACAATAATATTGATACCTGCGCAAGAGTTTGTCACTCCCCAACAGGTTATGGATTAAAGTCTACAATAGGTGAGTCTTCTGGTACACAAAATTTTGATTCAGTTATGAAGTCAGATGTCATCATGGTAATTGGAGCAAACCCGACAGATGGCCATCCAGTATTTGCTTCACAAATGAAAAGAAGATTAAGAGAGGGCGCTAAATTAATTATTGTTGACCCAAGAGAGATAGATTTAGTTAAAAACACCCCACATGTAAAAGCAGACTTCCATCTAAAGCTAAAGCCAGGAACTAATGTAGCAACGATAAACTCATTGGCACACGTTGTTGTTAAAGAGGGACTGCTAGATGAAGATTTTATTAAAAATAGATGTGAATCGGAAGCGTTTAATTTTTGGAAGGATTTCATCTCAAAAGATGAAAACTCCCCTGAATTTTTAGAGTCAGAAACAGGTATTCCTGCTGATTTAGTTAGGAAAGCTGCTAGATTATTTGCACAAAAAGGTAACAGTGCAATTTATTACGGACTAGGTGTGACTGAGCATAGCCAGGGATCAACAATGGTTATGGGAATAGCTAACCTTACAATGGCTACTGGTAATATTGGAAGGGAAGGTGTTGGTATTAATCCATTAAGAGGCCAAAATAATGTTCAAGGCGCATGTGATATGGGTTCGTTTCCACATGAATTTCCTGGATACAGACATGTATCAGATTTAGCAACAAGAAATTTATTTGAAAGCTCATGGAATACTAAATTATATGATGAGCCAGGATTAAGAATTCCGAATATGTTAGATGGTGCCATATCCGGTAAATTTAAATCAGTTTATTGCGAAGGTGAAGACATTGCACAGTCTGATCCAGATACTCAGCATGTAACACATGCTCTAGAGTCTATGGAATGTGTAATCGTACAAGATTTATTTTTAAACGAAACAGCTATGTATGCTCATGTATTTTTGCCGGGATCATCATTTTTAGAAAAAAATGGTACCTTCACAAATGCTGAAAGAAGAATTTCTAGAGTTAGAAAAGTGATGTCACCGAAAAATGGTTATGAAGATTGGGAAATAACTCAAATGCTTTCAAATGCCTTAGGGTACCCAATGAATTATAAACATGCTAGTGAAATTATGGATGAAATTGCAGAATTAACTCCACAATTCCAAGGCGTTAGTTTTGATAAGTTAGATAAATTAGGAAGTATTCAGTGGCCTTGCAACGAACAACATAGCGAAGGTACACCTACAATGCATGTTGATGAATTTGTTCGAGGAAAAGGAAAATTCTTTATTACAGAATATATTCCTACCACTGAAAAAGTTAATAATAAATTTCCTCTTATTTTAACAACAGGTCGTATATTAGCTCATTATAATGTTGGAGCTCAGACAAGAAGGACAAATAATATAAAGTGGCATGATGAAGATTTGATTGAAATTCACCCTCATGATGCTGAAGATCGAGGAATAAATGAACAAGATTGGGTTGGTATTAATAGTCGTGCAGGCGATACGGTTTTAAGAGCAAAAATAACTGATCGCGTTCAGCCTGGCGTTGTGTATACAACTTTTCATCATCCAGTATCAGGTGCAAATGTAATAACAACTGATAATTCAGATTGGGCAACAAATTGCCCAGAATTTAAAGTTACAGCCGTTCAGGTAACAAAAGTTACACAACCTTCGGATTGGCAAGAAAATTATCAAAAATTTAGTGAGAAACAAATCGATCTTGTAAAAAAGAATGAGGAAAAGGTTAATTAGAATCTAAGTGACTCGATCTAAATTTATTCAAACAAAAAAAACTGTAACACTTGCAAAAGCCCATAAAAGTTCATCTATAAAAGATGAAGTCCAAGAAAATATAGCAGAAGAAACCCCAATTGCTCTAATTTATAATGGAATATCTCATGTTGTAATGATGGGTTCACCATCTGATTTAAAAGATTTTGCAGTAGGATTTTCTGTTACAGAAGGAATTGTAAATAATATATCTGATATATATTCAATTGAAATAAACTGCAAAGATGAGGGTATTGAGTTAAATGTTGAAATTTCTTCTGAATGCTTTGCAAAGCTAAAAGAGGTTAGAAGAAATTTAATTGGCAGAACTGGGTGTGGACTTTGTGGAGCAGAGAGCTTATCTCAGGCAATGAGAATGCCTAAAGTAGAAATTTCTAATCCACATTTTCATTCTAAGCATATTCTTAAAGCACTAAAAAACTTCTCTAATAATCAAACATTACAAAAAAAGACTGGTGCAACTCATGCATCAGCTATATTCTCAGCAACAGGAGAGTTAAAGATAATTCGTGAGGATGTTGGACGACATATAGCTTTGGATAAATTAATAGGAGCTAGCCTTAAAAATAAAATTGACGAAAGTGATTTTGTTGTTACATCTAGTAGAGCCAGTTATGAGATGGTTCAAAAAATTGCATACTTTAATTTAAAACTTTTAGTCGCAATTTCTGCACCAACTGGTCTAGCGATTAGGATGGCAGATAATCTTGATATTACTTTGATTGGATTTGCTAGAGAAGCAAGGTATACAATATATAGTCACAACCAAAGAATTATAGAGTAAAATTCCACAATGAATAATAATTTAGTTACTATGGCCAACCAAATTGGAGGTTTTTTTAAAAGCTACCCGGATAAAGAGCAGGCTACGAAAGATATTGCTGGGCATATGAAGAAATTCTGGCCACCTATTATGCGAAAAGAAATAGCTGATTATGTTGCATCATCAAAAGAAAATTTACTGGATGATATGGTTAATGATGCAGTAAAAAAATATTTATAAAGCTAACGATTAGTTTCTTTAGCTAGTAAAACAAAATAATTTTTATCTATTAAGCGCCTACCTTTCCAAATTTCCCCCCACAATCTATATTCTGCTGGTATATTTTTCTCTTCAGTTAGTGATACTAATGCTAGCCTACAATCTTTATTTTCTAAATTCGGATTAGTGCCTTTAATTCCAGAATAGTAATGTAATAAGTCGATTTGACTATCAGATAGATTGTTAACATAGACACAAGTTGAGCTCTTTATAAGTTGTTGTTTAACGTCAGTGAAAATTAGCTTGTATTCTTTACGATTATCAATAAATGGCCCCCATAGGGTTATTAATGTTACCCATACCATTGTTATCCCTAATGCCCAGTTTGAGATTGCTGATCGGTTAGTTATTTTAAATTTAATAATTGAAACTAACCATAGCGATGTTATCACTAAAGCAAATATGAAACTAAATAATTCAAATTCAGCTACATAGTTTGAGGATTGATAAAACATACGATCATATATTATTTCAGGCATTGTAAACATCATTGCAAACCAACCTAACCAAATTAGAAAGCCAATAAAACCAAAAATTAATATACCAAACCAATTCAAAGCGCTTGAGGTCCCTCTATTTAATCTATCAATTCCGCCAACAGCAATAAGCGATAATGGAATAGTGAATGGAATGAGGTTTGTTTGGTTGGCTTGCCCTGTAGTAGAAATTATTATTAATAAAACTGAAAAGAAAATAATTGGGATTTGTAGCTTTCTTTGACTTAATATTAATCGGTAATCTTTAGTGATAAGCCAAATTGCAAGCGGAAGAGCTGGCCAAGTAAACCATAAAACTCCCTGTAGGTGATACTTAAATAATAACTCAGGTGAGAACTTTATTATTTTTATCCAGGATAAAAAAAGTTCTGGCTCTAGGTAGTTAAATGAATATAACCATGGACTGATTACTAGGATAGCTATAGTTGCAGATATACTAATGAATATAAAATACCTTTTATTTCTCCAATTTTTAAAAATCAGTAAAAACAAAGACGATAAAAAAATAACTACTAGAGGAATCATTCCACCTGATAAAAATGCCACTCCTGAACCAAAGCCAAGAACCATACTGGCCCGAAAAGGCCTTCGAAAATATAATGAAAAAGCATATAGAGCCATTGTGTAACCAAGAAGTGTTGCTATTTCTGGCATTAAGCTATGAATATTTAATATTAAACCAACTGAACCTAAAAAAATTAAACCAGCTTGACGACCAAATCCTTGACCCCATAATTCTCTTGTCATCAACCCAAGACTTGTTAATGTTAAGCTAATCCATAAAATATTTGATAATCTGGCTGCATCATGCAACGTTAGTAGGGGTGAAAAAATTTTACCAAATACTGCAGCAATATAAGGATACAAAGGAGGATGCGTTATTATATTTTCACTTGCAGCCATTGGAAGAATTATATGATTATTTTGAATGATATCTAAAATAATACTAATTGAGGTCGATTCTAATGGGCGCCATGGCTCATGTCCAATTAAGCCAGTGAAGAGAAAAATTAGAGTTAATACAAAAAACAAATGTAATTTTGTTTTTTCCCCAAGATTTTTTCTTGGCGTTGACATATTTCCTTGCCAGTCGTGATCAAGATCAAATTTCATATTAATTTAATCATATACAAAAAAAAGCAGCTTAGCTGCTTTTTTTTTAATGCATATAATATAAAGTAAATAATTTTACATTCCGTATTTTTTCTTGAATTTTTCAACTCTACCAGCTGTATCAAGAATTTTTTGTTTTCCAGTGTAAAAAGGATGACATAAAGAACAAACTTCGATAGTCATATCTTTACCAATAGTTGACTGTGTTTTAAACTTATTACCACAACTACAGGCTACATTAATTTCTGGATAATTAGGATGTGTATCTTTTTTCATAATAATTTATAATCTTTTGAATTTAAGAACTGAATTATCATTGATATTTTCAAAAAAATCAATGATTTGTTTAGGTTTACTTCCTCATACTGTTAAAGAAGTCATCATTGTTTTTAGTTGATTTGACTTTGTCTAAAAGGAATTCCATTGCTTCTACATCTTCCATTGGGTAAAGTAGCTTTCTTAAAACCCAAATCTTTTGTAAAATTTCTTGAGGGATTAATAATTCTTCTCTACGTGTACCCGACTTGTTTACATTGATTGCTGGATATGTTCTTTTTTCAGCCATTTTACGATCAAGATGAATCTCCATATTTCCAGTACCTTTAAATTCTTCGTATATCACGTCATCCATTCGAGATCCGGTATCAACTAAAGCTGTAGCAATTATCGTTAAAGAGCCACCCTCTTCAATATTTCTAGCTGCTCCAAAAAAACGTTTTGGTTTCTGGAGCGCATTTGCATCAACGCCACCAGTCAGAACTTTTCCTGAAGAAGGTATTACTGTATTGTAAGCTCTTGCAAGTCTTGTAATTGAGTCAAGAAGAATTACAACATCTTTTTTATGCTCAATTAATCTTTTTGCTTTTTCAAGAACCATATCTGCTACTTGGACATGCCTTGTTGCTGGTTCATCGAAGGTTGATGCAACTACTTCGCCTTTGACAGAACGGGTCATTTCTGTAACCTCTTCAGGTCTCTCATCTATTAACAAGACAATTAGAGAAACATCTGGGTGATTTGAGGTTATTGCGTGAGCAATATTTTGTAACATAACAGTTTTACCACTCTTTGGGCTTGCAACTATCAATCCCCTCTGCCCTTTTCCTATAGGAGCTATCATATCAATCACTCTACTTGTATTATTCTCCTCACCTCCTGAGTCTCTTTCAAGAGTTAGTGGTTCAGTTGGGAATAAAGGGGTGAGATTTTCGAATAGAATTTTATTTTTTGTATTTTCTGGAGCGTCGTTATTAACTTTATCCACTTTAACTAAAGCAAAATACCGCTCACTATCTTTCGGTGTTCTAATTTCACCCTCAATGGTGTCTCCAGTATGAAGGTTAAATCGTCTAATTTGGGATGGTGATACATAAATATCATCCGTACCAGCCAAGTATGATGCTGCAGCTGATCTTAAAAATCCAAAACCATCCTGAAGAACTTCTAATGTGCCATCACCAAATAACGTATCGCCATTTTTTGCTTTATTTTTTAGAATCGCAAATATAAGATCTTGTTTACGCATTCTTCCTGTATTTTCTATCTTATCTGCAATTGCTAAATCAACAATTTCAGAAACGGGTAAGTGTTTTAAGTCAGATAAATGCATATATTTATAAAATACTATCGATAAAAGCTGTAAGTTGCGATTTTGACAAGGCGCCAACTTTTGTGGCCTCTACATTTCCATTTTTAAAAATCATTAAAGTGGGAATTCCACGAACACCATATTTTTGAGGAGTTTTTTGATTGTCATCGATATTAACTTTAGATATTTTTAATTTCCCAGCATATTCAGCTGTAAGAGAATCTAAAATAGGAGCTATCATTTTGCACGGCTCACACCATGGTGCCCAGTAATCTACCAAGACTGGAATGTTTGATTTTAATACTTCTTCTTCAAAGGTTTCATCAGTTAGATGAGAAATGGTATCACTCATATTTTATTTAGGTACTTTTTTAAAATTTTTAGTTTGAGGTATTTAGGGTTATTGATATTTATTGCTTGAAAACAAATGATAATGCAAAAAAATATTATAATCAATATTTATTTTTAAAGCTCTCATCCAATTCAAATAAAGGAACAACTAACTTAACCCCTTTTGATGATTTAGCAATTTGAATTGCTTCATCAGCTTCTTTGTTATTAACTATACCAAGCAGATATATAACATCGTTCTCTGTCATAATTTTTACATGTAAAGGATGAACTTCATTTTTTAATTCTAGAAATAATCTTGTTTTAACATTGCTTGTAGTTATTGTATCTTTTGCTCTTTGTTTTAGTTTATTGACTTTACTAACTTCAATTTTATTATGAACTGTTTTAACATTTTCTAATTTTGACAGTACATCAGTTATTTTGTTTTTTACTTCTTCATTGGGCACTTGACCCACTATAACAATGGCTTTATTGAAAACTGCTATATTAAAATGACTTTTTTGTTTCTGATTATCGACAATCTCTTGAACTGGAGCCCATGTCGACATAAATATTTTATTGTCCGAGATTTGGACTTCAGTTGATCTTCTATCTGCTATTGATGAAGGAATTGCCAATATCGTTGATGGAGCACATCCTACCAATTGGGTGATAAATATAATAAAAAGTATGAAAAGCTTGTATGATTTCATTAATAATTATTATATAGCTAAAAAAATTTTTTAGAAACTAAATTAAATAAATCTTAAATATTTATTATGGATACTTGTTTATATCTTGTTGCAACACCAATTGGAAATCTTGAAGATATAACTTTAAGAGCTATAGAAATATTGAAAAAAGTTGATTTAGTTGCTTGCGAAGACACAAGAACAACCAACAGATTATTGGCCCATTACGGTATTAAAAAAAAATTAATATCCTTTCATCAGCATAATGAAAAAAATAAAACTGAATTTTTAGTAAATGAACTTTCAAATGGAAAATCAATTGCCTATACTTCTGATGCAGGAACCCCTGCCATAAGTGATCCTGGGGCCTTCTTGGTAAATCAAGCATTAAAGTTAGGCATTAAAGTTTCACCAATACCTGGACCATCTTCGCTTGCAACAGCTTTTTCTGTATCGGGGATTGAGTCAACGCATTTTCAATTTTATGGCTTCCTCCCCAATACAGCTAGTAAATCTAAGAAATTGCTCCAGAAGATATACAGCCAGACACTACCCACAATTATTTTTGAATCCCCTCATAGAGTTTTAAAAACTTTGTCTTTAGTGGAAAATATTTTTGGCCCTATGCATGAAATATTTATTGCCAGAGAGCTTACTAAAATCTATGAAACAATCTATAAAGATGAGGTTAAGTCTATAATAGAGAGATTAGAAAGTCATCCTAAAGAGCAAAAGGGAGAATTTGTGATTATTTTAACTCCACCAATGAAGGAAATTGAAAATAATGAAACGATACCTATAAATGAAGCATTAAAATTAATGATGAAGGAGTTACCTTTAAATCAATCGGTAAAACTTATTTCTTCAATATTTAAAAAAAATAAAAAGCAAGTTTATAATCAAGCATTGGAAATAAAAAAATGACTGAATTAATTATTATAAAGCCTGATGATATGCATCTTCATCTTCGAGAGGGAGACATACTTAAGTATGCCTGTAAAGATACTGCAAAACAATTTGCTAGGGCAATTGTTATGCCGAACTTACAAGCCCCAATTATAAGTGTCGATCAAGCCGAAAAATATTATCTGGATATAAAAAAGAATGTTGGAATCTATAATTTTGAACCATTAATGACTCTTTTTTTTACTGATTTATTAAATAGCGATGAAATTAAAAAAGTAAGTGACTCTGAGATCGTTCATGGCATTAAGCTTTACCCATCAGGAGTGACGACTAATTCTGATAATGGAATTGATTCAATTGAAAAGTGTTTTAATATTTTTGAATTAATGCAGAAGCATGAAGTACCATTATTAATCCATGGTGAGACAAATGATAAAAGTGTAGATATCTTTGACAGAGAAAAAGTTTTTATTGATAGACATTTAAGTCAAATACATAGTAAATTTCCAGACCTTAGAATTGTATTTGAACACATATCCACCAAGGAAGCGGTTGATTTTGTTATAGGTACAAATGATAAAGTAGGTGCAACAATTACTCCACAACATATACTTTTAGATAGAAATGACCTTCTTTCAGGTGGTATTAAGCCACACCATTATTGTTTACCCATACTTAAAAGAACAGAGGACCGTTTAGCAATAATAAAGGCAGCCGTCTCTGGATCGCAAAAATTCTTCTTAGGTACTGATAGTGCGCCTCATTTTAGACACCAAAAAGAAAGTAGTTGTGGGTGTGCAGGAATTTATTCTGCAGTTTGTGCAATCGAGTTATATGCTTCAATTTTTGAATCAGAAAACGCATTAGATAAGCTTGAAAATTTTAGTAGTAAGTTCGGAGCTGAATTTTATAAGTTACCTTACAATGATTTAAAGATAAAGCTAATAAAGAAAGAATTTCAGATACCAGATAAAATTAAAATTGGTACTGAAGAAATCATACCTCTTTTTGCTGGTGAAACTTTGCCTTGGCAATTATCTGAAATATAACTAAAAGTGTTAAAATAGTAACTTAAGTTGACTAGGCAGTCGCTATATAGTTTTCTATATAGAGGAAAGTCCGGGCTCCATAGAGCAGAGTGATGGCTAACAGCCATACGCCGCGAGGTGAGGAATAGGGCCACAGAGACGAGCGTATTTAGTTACGGTGAAACGCGGTAACCTCCACTCGGAGCAAGGCCAAATAGGGTAGCATTGACACGGCTCGTGTTGCTACCGGGTAGGCTGCTTGAGCATGCGAGTAATTGCATGCCTAGATGAATGACTGTCCAAGACAGAACCCGGCTTAACGGTCAACTTAAACTTATATCTAACTAATTGATGAATAAAGAAAAAAGTTAAAAAAGCGCTTGCAAAGCGCTTTTTTTTTGCTTATAGTGCACTTGTAAGGGAAAAAGTGGTTATTTGTGGGAAATTATTAAACGAGACTAAGGGCGTTCAGTAATTTCCCATCTTTTTAGGTGTACATATGTTTAAAGGGGCAACACTACTAAATATTGACGGAAAGAACAGGTTAGCAATTCCAACAAAGTATCGCGAGGAATTATTAACTGGCTCATTAGTATTGACTGCTCACCCTCATGGATGCCTCCTTCTATACCCAATTGCTGCATGGAGACCTATACAGGAAAAAATAATGCAGCTTTCAAGTTTTGATAAAAAATCAAGTGGATTACAAAGGCTATTAGTTGGCTATGCTGAAGATTTATCTTCTGATAATGCTGGAAGATTATTAATTTCTTCTGCATTAAGAGATTATGCATCCATTGATAAGAGCTTAATGTTTGTAGGACAAGGAAGCCATTTTGAGTTATGGAGCAAAGAGAACTGGACTAAACAAATTAAACAAATAAAGATTAATGATAAAGGCGAGCTTCCTGATGAGTTAGGAGGTTTTTCTTTATGACAATTTATTCTCATATCCCTGTGATGCTAAAAGAGGCTATTGATGCTTTATCTGTAAAGCCAAACGGAACTTATTTAGATTGCACTTTTGGTAGAGGGGGGCATTCAAGTGAAATTTTAAAGCTTCTCAGTAATAAAGGAAGATTGATAGCTTTCGACAAGGATCTGGATGCAATTAATGAAGGAAAAAAAATATCAGATAAGAGATTTGAAATAGAGCACTGCACCTTTTCGGAGATAGAAAAAATATTAAAAAAAAAAATATTAAAAAATTGGATGGCATATTAATGGATTTAGGTATTTCATCTCCACAAGTAGATGAAGCTAAAAGAGGCTTTAGCTTTAGATTTGATGCAATATTAGATATGAGAATGAATCAAACTAAAGGGATAACTGCTGCAGATATAATTAATACATATGAAGAAAAAGATTTAATACATGCTTTAAAAACCTATGGCGAGGAAAAATTTGCTAGAAAGATAGTAAAAGCAATAATTGAACATCGGGAAACAAAAGGGCCAATAACAATGACATTAGAATTGGCTGAATTAATAAAAAACACAGTCCCTAAGAGAGATTTAAAAAAAGATCCAGCAACAAAAACATTTCAAGCGTTGAGAATACTAGTCAACAAAGAAATGGAGGAGCTAGAGAATACTCTGCCAACGGTTTTTAATTATTTAAAACCTAAAGCTCGGTTAGTAGTTATTAGCTTTCATTCTTTAGAGGATCGAATCGTAAAAAATTATACTAAACATAAAATAAAGACTGATTTTATTCCAAAAAATATTCCTATCAAGGCATCTGAAATAAAGCTAGCTCCTTTTAAGATTGTCCAAAAAATGAGCACACCAACACTTGAAGAGATTGAAAGAAATCCAAGATCAAGAAGTGCAAAATTGAGAGTAATAGAAAAAGTAATGGAGGCAACATGAAATTAAACTTAATTTTATTTGTTGTTTTAATAATTTGCGCTCTAACAACAGTTAATTTTAAACATTTAACGAGAAACAGTTTTGCAGAATTAGATGAAGAAAATAAAAATACTTTGGATTTAAAAGATCAGCAAACAATGTTAAGGATAGAAGAATCATCTGAATCAAGAATTGAAATTATTGAGCAAATAGCAAAGCAAAAAATAAATATGTACATTCCAAGTAAAGAAGAAAAAAAAGTGATAATTAGATGATTAAAATTAAATCTAGAAAAGAATATTTTGAATTATCAACGGCTAGGAGGCGAATAATCTTAATATTTATGCTTGGAGTTTTTGTAATTTTGTTTGCTCAAGCAGTTAAATTAGCTGCTTTTGAAAAAGATAAGTTACAAAAGGAGTCAAGGCAAAGACAGCATAGGGCATTAGATTTATTTCCATATAGAGGTAAAATTTTAGATCGTAATGGCTCACTATTAGCAGAAAGTACACCAGTTTATTCAATTATGGCCGATGCAGCTTTAGTAAATTTCAAAGATATAGATCCTATTGCCCAAGCTAAGCTTAATAAGCAAAAGAAGCAGTTAGCGAAGCTACTTAGATTAAGTACAAAAGATTTAAATAAAAATCTTAAAGATAAAAGTAAAAGAAATGCTCCTCTTAGAAAAAATATTGCCCCTGATACTAAAATGAAAATTATGGCACTTAAAATATCGGGTATTAGTTCAAATAAAGTATATAAAAGATTTTATCCTGAAAATGGACCAGTTGCACATGTTGTAGGATTCACTGGAAGTGATGGCGTTGGTCAGGAAGGAATAGAAATGTTGATGAATAAAATTCTTGCTGGAGAAAAAGGAAGAATAATTAATCGTATAGATAAGAATAGAAGAGTAGTTGGAGAAGTTCAACAAATAAAATTACCAAAAGATGGAGAAGATATAAAGCTAACGATTGATTTACGGTTACAAAATGAGGCTTATAACGCCCTTCGAAAAGCAGTAGAAAAGCATGAGGCAATATCCGGATCTGCTGTCCTATTAGATGCCAAGACGGGGGAAGTGCTTGCAATGACAAACTACCCCTCCTTCAACCCTAATGGCTATAATAAAGTAGGTGATTTCATAAAGAATCGTGTGGTTACCGATGTGTTTGAGCCTGGCTCAACGATGAAGCCTATTAGCCTCGCTGCAGCTTTAGAGAGAAAAGTTGTAACTACAAGTACTCTAATTGATACTGGTAAAGGTGCCTATAGATATGAGGGTAAGTTTATACGTGATACGCATCCACATGGAGAAATAGCTGTAAAAGACATAATTAAGGTATCTTCAAATATAGGCTCAGCTAAAATAAGCGAGAAAGTTAGCTCAAATAATTTAGCCGCAATGTATAGAAAATTCGGTTACGGGATAAAGACAGGCATTAATTTTCCAGGAGAGGTGAGTGGATCTGTAAGGAATCATACAACCTGGAAAAAAATAGATCATTCGAGAGCGAGCTATGGATATGGAATGAATTCAACACTTATTCAAACTGCTCAAGCTTATACAGTTTTTGCTAATGAAGGAAAACTAAAACCAATATCTCTAATTAAAGGAGATGATCCCAAAATAAGTAAAAGAGTATTGTCACCTAAAACAACAAAAGATATGTTGCTTATGTTGGAATCTGTAACTGATGATGATGGAGGAACTGCACCTAAGGCTAAAGTTTATGGTTATCGAGTGGCTGGAAAGACAGGAACAACAAAAAAATATATGGATGGAGAGTATGTTAAAAATAAATATATTGGGACTTTTGTAGGATTAGGGCCTGTATCAAACCCAAGGTTTGTAATGGCAATTATGATTGATGAACCTTTGGCAGAAAAAGGATATTCGGGTGGCAGGTTAGCTGGCCCTGTTTTTAGTAGAGTTATGTCAAAAGCATTTGAATGGTACAGTATTGATGCTGATGGATTAGAATTAGAGGGTATACAAAATAAAAAAGGGGACTATGCTGATAAGTCAAAATTATGAGCAATCAATTAAAAAAGCTATTAACTGAATTTGAATATTTAGAGCAAAATAGTATAAATATCAAAAAAGGCTCAATTTTTTTAGCTTACCCCGGTGAAATAAAAGATGGACGGCATTATATTAATGAGGCTATAGAAAAAGGAGCTGCTGCAATAATATACGACCCATTAGATTTTGAATGGGACGCCCAATGGAAATTACCAAATTTACCAGTAAAAAATTTAAAAGATAATATTTCAAATATTGCAAGCGAGTTTTATGATCACCCATCAAAAAAAATTAATTTAATAGGCGTAACAGGCACTAATGGTAAAACTTCAAGTGTATTTTGGATAAACCAATGCCTTAAAAATTTAGACAGAAAAGCTACAATGATTAGCACGATTGGTTATGGCTTTATTAATAATTTATACCCAACTAAAAATACAACACCTGATGCAATTGAAATTCAAAAAATAATAAATAATTTTAATATTAATAAGGTTCAGGATGTATGTATTGAAGTATCTTCTCATGGGATTAAGCAAGGAAGAGTAGCCGGTATTGATTTTGATGTCAGGGTATTTACGAATCTTTCTAGAGATCATCTAGATTATCATGACTCTATTGAAAGCTACGCAAATATAAAAAAAGAATTTTTATTGGATGCTAAGAAGGGTAACTTAGTTATAAATATTGACGATCCACTAGGTAAAAAAATTTTTCAAGAATCAGTATTAGATGAATCTAAAAAAATATCTTTTGGTATAGATAGAATATGCACACTGCAAGCAAAAAATCTTGTGACAGAAAATAAAATAACAAAATTTGACTTAATATATCAAGATAAAATTATTGAGGTAACGGCTTCAGTAGTTGGAAGATATAATATCTATAATATTTTAGGCGTAATTGGGACTTTGATCTCTTTAGGTCATCAGATAAAAGACATTATTCCAGTATTAAAAATCTTAAACTCAGTTCCTGGAAGAGCAGAAGAATTAGAAATCGATTTGGATAATTATCCGAAAGTTATTATAGATTACGCTCATACTCCCGACGCTCTTAAAAATATACTAGAGTCCTTGAAAGTTTTAAAATACAAAAAATTAAATCTTGTTTTTGGATGTGGGGGAGATAGGGATCAAGGTAAAAGAAAAGAAATGGCAGTGATTGTTAATCAATACGTAGATTTTGTAGTTGTAACTTCTGATAATCCAAGAAATGAAGAGCCAAAGAAAATAATTGATGACATTTGTGAAAGTTTAATTATTCCAAATATTGCAGTAGAGGATAGAGAGAAAGCAATTAAAGAAGTATTAAAAAATTCTGATATTAATGATGTAATTCTAATTGCAGGGAAAGGGCATGAAACATATCAGGAAATAAAAGGGGTTAGAAAACCTTTTTCAGATAGGTTAATAGCAAAAAAATATATGGCCAGATACTTTGGAGTAGAAAATTAATATTACATTAAAAAAGATTGTAGAGATTACAAATGGCTCTTTTATAGGCCCAGTAGACTTTTTAAAAACTAAGATTTCAACTATCACGATAGATTCAAGAAATGAAAAAAAATGTGACTTATATATTGCAATAATAGGAAAGAAACATAACGGTAATCAATTTATAGAAGCAGTACTTAAAAATAGTGCTAAATTTGCAATTATTTCTAACCCTAAATTTCATTCAAAAAATACTATTTTAGTAGAAAGCGGGAATAAAGCATTAGCAAATATCGCTTTATTTATCAGAGATCAAATTAAACCAAAAATAATTGCTATTACAGGAAGTAATGGAAAAACTTCAACAAAAGAAGTTTTAGTATCTATTATGAATAAATATTTAGGCAAGGATAAATTATTATATACAGCAGGTAATTTTAATAATGATATTGGGTTACCACTTACACTTCTGAATCTTAAGGAAAGACATAGTCATGCTGTATTAGAATTAGGTATGAATCATGCTGGGGAAATTGCTAAACTTACAAAAATTGCTAAACCTGATATTGCTTTAATTACCAATATTGGCGAAGCACATATTGAGAATTTTAAATCTAAAGACAATATTGCAGAAGCAAAGAAAGAACTTCTAAATAATTCAGATCAACTTGAAACTTCGATATTACCCAGAGATGATGCGTATTATAAATTTTTAGCCAAAGGTAAAAATAATTTAAATAAAATAACTTTTGGCTTCACAAAAGAAGCAACAATAAACTGTAAGGTATTAACTAGGCAAAAAATAACTATCAGCACCCCCAAAGAAAATTTTGACGTCAAAATAAATTTATTAGGTAGGCATAATATTAGTAATATTCTTGCTGCATGTGCATGCAGTTATGCTTTAGGCATACCTACAAATATAATTAAAGAAGGAATAGAGGCTGCTAAGCCATTTCCTGGAAGGCTTGAGATTATAGATAGCATCAGTGAGGCAATTATAATTAATGACAGTTATAACGCTAACCCAAGCTCTATGAGAGAGGCTGTAGATGTTTTAGCATCAATGAAAGGAAAGAAAATTTTAGTTATTGGAGATATGGCTGAACTCGGAAACAATACAGATAAATACCATCGAGAGTTGGGTGAGTATATTAAAAAATCTCAAATAGACTTTACCTTAGCTATTGGGAGCCATACAAAAATAACTATGCAACAACTAGATAAAAATGAATTTTGGTTTGACTCGAAAGAGGCTCTTTTAAGCAAACTATTAAAGATAATAGATTCTAAATCAATTATATTAGTTAAAGGCTCTCGATTTATGAGAATGGAAGAACTTATTAGTAAAATTATTTTATAGGAAATAATAATGTTATTAGAATTATTTAGGTGGTTATCTGCAGATATTCAAGGATTTAATGTTTTTAATTATATTTCTCTAAGGGCTGTATTGGCTGTCATTACTTCCCTATTAATTTCATTTTGTTTTGGCGGTTGGTTTATTAGGAAGTTAGGTGAATACAGTTTGGGTCAATATATCAGGAATGATGGACCAGAAGGTCACCTTGTAAAATCCGGAACGCCGACAATGGGGGGAGGGTTAATATTAATTTCAATTATTATTTCAACATTATTATGGGCAGACCTTGGCAATAGTTATATTTGGCTTTTACTAGTTGTGACCACTTCTTTTGGTTTAATAGGTCTGATTGATGATATTAGTAAGATTCAAAAGAAAAAAGGTGATGGAATTACAGCATTTCAAAAGTTTATACTGCAATCAATTATCGGTATTGGAGTTGCCTGCTATTTATTTTTTTCAGCTGGAAGCCCACAAGAAACAAATTTATTGATTCCATTTTTTAAAGATTTAAGTATACCGTTAGGTGGGCTAGCTTTTATTTTACTTAGTTATTTAGTAGTGGTTGGAAGCAGTAATGCGGTTAACTTAACTGATGGGCTTGATGGCTTAGCTATTATGCCAGCTGTTATGGTAATCAGCGCATTAGGAGTTTTTGCATATGTTGAAGGTAATACAATCTTTGCAAATTACCTCAGTATCCCATATATTGAAGGAGCGGGTGAGCTGACTATATTTTGTGCTGCATTAGCCGGGGCAGGCTTAGGATTTCTTTGGTTTAATGCATATCCAGCAGAGGTATTTATGGGGGACTTAGGTTCTTTATCAATTGGAGCTGCAATGGGCACACTTGCAGTGATTGTAAGACAAGAAATTATTTTAATAATTATGGCTGGAATTTTCGTGGTGGAAACAATTTCAGTAGTAATTCAAGTTAGTTACTTTAGGTATACCAAGAAAATATCTGGCAAAGGAAGACGGATTTTTTTAATGGCCCCGCTTCATCACCACTATGAAAAAAAGGGCTGGAAAGAAACGCAAGTTGTTGTGAGATTTTGGATCATCACTATGATGCTTGTTCTTATTGGCTTAGCTAGTCTAAAAATTCGTTAATGAATGAAAATATCAATCATGTGTTAATTTTAGGCTGCGGGCAAACTGGTTTATCTATTGCGAAATATTTAGATAGCAATACAAAAATATCTTTTTATGATGAAAGTAAAACAGCTTTGGATAATGCTAGAAATTTATTCGGTACTAAAAAAAATTTATATTTCCTTGGTGACTTAAAAGAACTACTTTTTGAAAACGTTGATTTTGTTGCAATTAGTCCTGGAGTAGATCCTAGACATCCTTTATTAAAAAGAATGATAAAGAAAGGTGTAACTTTCCATAATGATATTTCATTATTTTTTGAGAAAAAAAATTTATTAGGAATAAAAGTAATTGCTGTGACAGGCACAAATGGTAAAACTACTGTTTGTTCTATGATTGAGCAAATTGCTTTGGAATCAGGATTAAAGGCAAAGGCAGTAGGTAATATAGGACTTCCAATATTAGATATAGATCAAGTAGAAACCCTAGACCTTTTAATTATTGAATTATCAAGTTTTCAACTGGAATTACTTAATAAGGCAAAAATTGATGTAGGTGTAATTTTAAATATTTCAGATGATCATATGGATAGATATGATTCATTTAAACAATATTTTCAAGTAAAAGCAAAATTATTTGACTTAGCAAAAATTAATATTATTAATCGAGATGACAACAAATTAGATGCTTTAATGCATAAAGCAAATCTATCTTTTGGTATCTCAGAATCTAACAATAAATACGATTATATTTTGTCAGATAATAATCACTCCCCCTCTATAGAAAGAGGAGATGGGTTTGCTATTGAATTGAATTCTTTAAAGCTGATAGGAGAACATAATAAATTTAATATTATGGCTGCAATAGCATGTATTAAATCTATCTTGCCGAATTTTAAGCATTTTAAAATTGGTAATTTAAAAGGTGTTAATCATCGGCTAGAGCGTTTAAAAAACCTACAAGGTATTGAGTTTTATAATGATTCAAAAGCAACTAATGTAAATGCAACAATTACAGCCTTAAAAAGCTTTGATAAAAAAAATATTTTTTTAATTGCTGGTGGCGATAGTAAGAACCAGATTTTAAAACCTTTAGAAAAGTATTTAAAGCAAGGGGTATCATCTTTGTATTTAATTGGCCAAGATGCACATATATTTGAAGAAAACTTTAATTTTATAAAGTCACTAAAGATTACGAGTCATAAGTTGATGAAAGATGCAGTTTTATCTGCTTATGAAGATGCAGAGGCAGGAGATATTGTTTTACTATCGCCTGCATGTGCAAGCTATGATATGTATAAAAATTATAAAGAGCGCGGCGATGAATATAAATCTATTGTGGAAGAGTTATAGGTTATGAAACTTTTTTCTTCTCAAAAAAATTACAATCTTCCAATTTATGATTACAATTTGATATGGGCTACTCTTTTATTATTAGGTATAGGGCTAGTTATGGTGTATTCGGCATCAATTGAGGTGGCGGCTACTGAGCAAAAATATGGATATCAACATTATTATTTTTTAGTGAGACAGTCAGCCTATCTTCTGATCGCTTTTATTTGTGGATATATTACATTCTTAATACCGGTTTATTTTTGGCAGAGATGGGCGCCCTATCTATTTTTAGCAGGAGGAGTTCTTTTAGTATTGGTCTTGATCCCTGGTATTGGTCTAAAAATTAATGGAAGTAGAAGGTGGCTTTCATTGGTGGTAGCAAATTTTCAACCAACCGAGCTCGTTAAACTTTTTACAGTCATGTATGCATCTGATTATGTTTTAAGAAAATCAAAGCAAATGAGGACTATTGTAAAAGGATTCTTACCTATGCTTGGAGTAATGATTGTGACTGGATGGTTAGTTTTTGTAGAGCCTGATCTTGGTGCTTTAATCGTAATTACTGCAATTGCAATGGGGATACTTTTTTTGGGAGGGTTGACTTTAAGGGTTATTTTAAGTTTAGCAATATTAGCTCCAATTGGGGTATGGGGAGCAATTCAAATTTCACCCTATAAACAAGCAAGAATACAAGGATTTTTAGATCCATGGAGCCCAGAAAATGTATTCAATTCCGGTTATCAAACAACGCAAGCACAAATGGCTTTTGGTAATGGTGAATATTTTGGCACAGGAATAGGAACTAGTTCTGCAAAACTTCAATTTTTACCTGAAGCACATACAGATTTTATTATGGCAATTATTGGAGAAGAATTTGGCTTATTCGGGGTTGCAATCGTCCTATGTTTATTTGCATTTCTAATAGTAAGAATGTTTGGTATTGCGAAGGAGTCAATTAAAAATAATAAATATTTTGCGGCTTTAATGGCTCAAGGGATAGCTATATGGTTTTCGATTCAATGCACAATTAATATAGCTGTAAATTTAGGATTATTTCCAACCAAAGGTTTAACACTGCCATTACTCTCTTTTGGGGGCAGTAGCATCTTAGTGAGTATTATTGCTATAGCTATTGTGCTTAGAATTGATCATGAAAATAGAAGAAATTTACGGGGACAACATTATAATAAATAAATTTAAGGTAATGGTTGCTGCTGCGGGAACAGGTGGTCATATATATCCAGGCCTTGCAATTTCAGAATATTTTTTGGAGCAATCTATTCCTGTTTCATGGGTCGGAACACCAAAAGGCATGGAAAATAGTTTGGTAGATAAATATAAAATTCCTTTTTATTCAATAAGCATTTCTGGAATTAGAGGTAAGGGTTTGTTACCTTGGATCAACCTCCCATTTATGCTGTTCAAATCAATACTTCAGTCTATAAAGGCATTAAGAACGGAAAAACCAAATTTTGTAATAATAATGGGCGGCTATATAGGTATACCAATGGCAATCGCATCTAAAATACTAGGAATACATTTAATTATTCATGAGCAGAATGCTGTACCAGGATTATCAAATAAAGTAATTTCTATCTTTGCTAATAAAATATTTTGTGGATTTAAAAATAGTTTGAAGAAAGCGAAAGTAATAGGAAACCCAATAAGAAAAAAAATATTGAATATTAGCAATCCTCAGCAAAGATTTAAAAATAAAAAAGGCCCACTAAATATTCTTATTTTAGGAGGGAGTTTAGGCGCAAGTACTTTTAATAGTTTGTTGCCTCCAATCTTGAATAAATTTAATAGTGAGCAAGTATCAATTATTCATCAATCAGGAGAAAAGCACTATGAAGAATTAATGAGAACATACAAGAGTTTAGCAATTGGTGAAGTTGAAAAAAATCCCCCTTGGTTATTGAGTACAGAAAAATTTATATACGATATTGAGGAAAAATATGAATGGGCGGATATTGTTATTGGTAGATCTGGAGCACTTACTGTATCAGAATTTATGGAAGCAGGTATTGCATCAATATTAATACCTTATCCTTATGCAGTTGATAATCATCAGTATCATAATGCAAAAATATTAGAAGATAAAAAATCAGCTATTATTATTAATGAAAACGAAATTAACAATAAACTTTTACAAATACTTAAAAAAATAAATAGAAAAGAATGTTTTTTGATGGCATTAAGAGCAAAAAAAAATAAATTAAATTCGAATGTAGCTAATAAAATATATTTATATTGCAAAGAAATAAATAATGAAAAATAAAATAAAAAATATACATTTTGTAGGTATTGGGGGCTCTGGCATGAGTGGTATTGCTGAAGTTATGCATAATTTAAAATTTAATGTTCAAGGTTCAGATCTTGGAAAGTCAGAATCAATTCGACACTTAAAAAAAATAGGTATAAAAGTTTTTAATAAACACCTGGAAGAAAATATTAAAAATATAGATGTACTCGTTGTTTCAGCGGCTATTTTAGAAAAAAACCCTGAAGTTAAGGCAGCAAATAAACAAAAAATACCAATTATTCCAAGAGCAGAAATGTTATCTGAATTAATGAGATTTAAAAAAGGTATTGCAGTCGCAGGTACACATGGAAAAACTACTACTACTAGTTTGATCGCATCAATACTATCTGAGGGCAAACTTGATCCAACATATGTAATTGGGGGCAGGCTTAATTCAATGAATGCAAATGCGAAACTTGGTGATAGTAATTTAATGATTGTTGAAGCAGATGAATCAGATGCATCATTTCTTCATTTAAATCCTGTAAATGCAATAATTACTAACATTGATAATGATCATTTAGGAACATATCAAAACAATTTTGAGATTCTCAAGCAAACATATATAGACTTTGCTCATCAAGTACCATTTTATGGGACAATTTTTTTATGTGCAGATGATAAGCATGCTAAAAGTATTATGGCAAAAATTTCGAGACCAATAGTCACATACGGTTTAAAAAATAAAGTCGATATTCAAGCAGTAAATATCAAACACACAGGTAATATGGTGAACTTTGATGTGATAGACAAAAAGTATGGTCACAATGAATTTAATATTACAATTAATTTTCCTGGAGAACATTTTGTAAGAAATACTTTGGCGGCGATAGCAATTGGATTAGAGTATGGCGTTTCAAAAAATAATATACAAAAGGCCCTTACTAATTTTAAGGGCGTAGCCAGAAGATATGAAATTTATAACAATGTTCTTATAGAAGGTAAAAGAATTAAAGTTATAGATGATTATGGTCACCATCCAACAGAGATTGAAGCAGTATTAAGAGCTACAAAAAAAGGGTTTAGGAATAAAAAAATTAATTTAGTATTTCAGCCACACCGATTCTCTCGAACTAAAGACTGTTACGAAGAGTTTATTAGGGTTTTAAAAATTCCAGATAAGATATTTATTTTCGATATCTATTCGGCTGGAGAGATAAATGATAAAAATATTTCAACAAAAATTCTAATGAAATCAATGAAACATAAAGCAATGCATTACTTACCTAATTTTAAGACAGCAAAAAATATTGTAGCTAACTTAATTGAAGATGATTCAATTCTGATAATAATGGGCGCTGGATCAATAGGAAATTTTACCCAACAAATTATTGAAAAATAGAATATGGATAAAAATACAATTCATTACGATGTAGATTTAAAAAATTTTAACAGCTGGAAAGTTGGCGGAGCTGCTGAGCAATTTTTAATTTGTGACGAAAAAGACATTCTTGCCCATCTTATTAAGAAAAAAGAAATTAAACTACCAATTACATTTGTTGGTCTTGGATCGAATTTGCTAGTTCGAGATGGGGGCATTAAGGGAACTGTAATAGTAATGAATGGTGGATTAAAAAAAATACATAATGATGAAAATCTAATTTATGCAGAAGCTGGAGTAAGTTGTTCTAAGTTATCTAGATTTTCAGCTAAAAAAGGTTTAGCTAACTCTGCTTTTTTTTCTGGTATTCCAGGTACAGTTGGAGGAGCATTGGCTATGAATGCAGGATGTTATGGTTCTGAGACATGGGATTATGTTCAAAAAGTATTAATGATCAATTTGAACGGAGATCAAATTGAAAGAAACAGATCAGAATTTGAGACTAGCTATAGAGAAGTAAAAAATGACAATAAAGGTGAATTTTTCATTGCTGCTTGGTTTAATTTTCCAAAAGGAGATAAAGAAAAATCTGAAAATAAAATAAAGGAACTGCTGGCTCATAGAAAAGAAACTCAACCTTTGAATTGGCCAACAGCTGGGTCAACTTTTCGAAACCCTAAGAATAATTTTGCTGCAAAGTTAATTGAAGATTGTGGTTTAAAAGGATATCAAATTGGAGGGGCACAGGTATCAGAAAAACATGCAAATTTTATAATTAATCTCGGAAACGCTAGCGCTTTAGATATTGAAAAAATAATTAACTATATTCAAAAAGAAGTATATAAAAAGACAAATATTCAGTTATTAAGAGAAATAAAGATAATTGGAGAAGAAATTGGAAGCTAAAGATTTTGGAAAGGTAGCTGTATTAATGGGTGGAACATCGAATGAAAGAGAAATTTCATTAGAGAGTGGTGCAGCAGTTTTGGAAGCACTTCATAGAAAAAAAATAACTGCTTTACCATTTGATCCAAAAAAAGATAATTTAAATGAATTAAAATTATTTGATAGGGCTTTTATTTGCTTGCATGGAAAAGACGGTGAAGATGGGGAAATTCAAACATTTCTTGAAGCTATAGAGTTGCCTTACACTGGGAGTGACATCCCTTCATCATCTTTAGGTATGGATAAATTCAAAAGCAAAACAATTTGGAAATCAAAAAAAATTACAACACCTAATTTTATGCTGGTTAATCATGTAAATGATTTTGAGAAGGCTTCTAATTATTGTGGACTGCCTTTTTTTATTAAACCAGCCAATTCTGGGTCAAGTATTGGTATAGCAATAATAAATAAAAAAAATGATTTTATCTTTGCTTTTGAGGAAGCGTATAAAATTGATAAAATTGTTATCGTGGAATCTTTTGTTGTCGGTAAAGAGTATACGTTACCAATTATTGATAATAAACCATTCCCTATTATTGAGATTAAACCTAAAACAGAATTTTATGATTATGAAGCCAAATATCTAAGGGATGATACTGAGTTTATTTGCCCAGCAAATATTACTGTCCCTTTTGAGAAAAATATTAATACATTATGCATAAATGCATTTAATTCTATCGGGTGTAGTGGTTGGGGGCGAGTTGATTTTATAATTGATAAAAATAATGATATTTACATTATTGAAATCAATACAGTACCTGGAATGACCAATCATAGTCTTGTTCCAATGTCTGCAAGTTATGCAGGAGTTGAATTTGATGATTTAGTAGTGATGATTTTAGAGACATCAAATGCTTGATAGTCAAGGCTCAATAAAAAAAGCAACAACCTTTGTATACTTATTAATATTTATAACCTCAATTTTTTTATTTTATCAGCTACTAACGAGTTCAAAATTCCCTATAAATGAAGTGGGAATAAAGGGGGAGTATGAGAATGTTAATAAGAGCCAAGTTGATTTAATTAAAAATAAATATATAAAAAAAAATTTTTTTGCCGTAAGCCTTCAAGACACAAGAAAAGCCTTTAAAAAATTACCTTGGATAAGAGATGTAAGTATTAGAAGAGATTGGAATAAGTTTGGGCTACTAGTTGAAATAGAATCTCATAAACCAATAGCTAGATGGAGGAATCGAGGCCTTGTTAATAGTTATGGAGAGATATTTCATGCTGCTTATGAAGATAATTTGCCATTATTTGTAGGGCCAGATGAGTTTGTTGATGAAATGACAGTAAAATATAATCAAATAAACAAAATTCTTAAGAAAGAGTTGATGCAAATTGGTACAATTTCATTATCTAAAAGATTATCTTGGGAAATTCATACAAATAATAATATACGTATTTTTTTGGGTAAAGAAGATAATGATATTTTAAGAAAATTAAATTTATTAATAGAAAATTATCAATTTATTTTATCTGAATTAAAAAGTAGAGTTGAGTATGTAGATCTTCGATATAAAGATGGATTTTCAGTAAAGAAATTAAATGAAAAATTATATAAAATTAATAAAGAAAAAAAGATCCCTTTATGAATAATGTCATACCACCAATATTAAAAAGTAAAAATGATCAGAGCAATATAATTTCTGCTCTTGATATAGGCACCTCTAAAGTTGTTGTAATTGTTGCTGAGTTACAATCTGATGGTATTTTGAAAATAATTGGCAAAGGTCAACATATTTCAAAAGGTTTAAAAAAAGGCGTTGTTATTAATATTGAACAAACAATGCAAGCTATTCAGAGAGCGGTAGAAGAAGCAGAATTAATGGCAGATTGCAAAATAACTGAGGTATATACTGGCATTGCTGGAAGCCATATTAAAAGTATTAATTCTCATGGCATGGTAATTATTAAAGATGAGGAAGTAACTCAAATGGATGTTGATCGAGTCAGGGAAACAGCTGAATCTGTAAAACTCCCAACTGACCAAGAGGTTCTTCATGTTATAGATCAAGAATACATGGTCGATGACCAACAAGACATCAAACAACCTATTGAGATGAGTGGAAGCAGGCTTAATGTTAAAGTTCATATTATTTCTGGCTCTATTGCAGCAAGACAAAATATTATTAAATGCATTAAGCGATGTGGACTAGAAGTGACTCATCTAGTATTCCAGCCTTTAGCATCGAGTGAAGCAGTTTTAACTCAGGATGAGAAGGAATTAGGTGTTTGTTTGGTAGATATTGGGGGGGGCACTACAGATATTGCTGTAATTAAAAATAGCGCATTCCAACACACTGCTGTTATTCCAATTGCTGGGGATCAAGTAACTAATGATATTGCTACTGCTTTCCAAACCTCAACCCTATCTGCAGGTGATATTAAGGAAAGATACGGAGCTGCTATGCCAAGCTTAGCATCAGATCAGATTATCGAGATACCTCTTGTAGCAGGGCAAGAAACAAAAAGAATAACTACTCAAGCTTTAGCACAAGTTATAGAACCAAGAATTGAAGAACTTTTTGAAAAAATTCAAAATGAAATACATAGGAGCCGAATGGGAAGTACTATTGCTTCAGGCATTGTTATTACTGGTGGATCTTCAATGCTTAAGGGGATGGTGGAGTTAGGGGAGAAAATATTTGGGATGCCTGTTAGAATCGGAATACCTAGAGATATTGATGGACTTTTGCAGGTTGTTGAAAATCCAAGATATTCTACCGGAGTAGGTTTATTAATTATGGGTAAGAATGACTTACAAAACAGTATGAACCAGGCGGGCTCAGGAAATTCTATTAGCCATATTCTAAAAAGAGCAAAAATGTGGTTTCAGGGAAACTTTTAATACGATACGGGGTAATTTATGTTTGAAGTCGTAGAAGGTAAGAAGCAAAAAGCCATTATTAAAGTTATGGGTGTAGGTGGCTGCGGAGGGAATGCTGTTGATTATATGATTGAAAAAAATGTAATGGGTGTTGAGTTCATTTGTGCAAATACTGACCTTCAATCTTTAAAGAAAAGCCAAGCAAATACTATTGTCCAAATCGGAGAGATATTAACCCAAGGCCTAGGTGCAGGTGCACGACCAGATAAGGGAAAGCAAGCTGCATTAGATGATAAAGATAAAATAATTGATGCTCTTGAAGGTGCAGATATGCTCTTTCTAGCTGCTGGAATGGGTGGAGGAACTGGAACTGGAGCAACTCCCGTAATTGCTCAAATTGCGAAAGAGTTAGGCATATTAACTGTTGCTGTTGTAACAAAACCTTTTAATTTTGAAGGGAGAAGAGTTCAAGTTGCCAATGATGGAATTGAGGAGCTTGTGACTCATGTGGACTCACTTATTACAATACCAAATGAAAAATTAATGGGGGTTTTAGGCCCAGATGTGACTTTTGTAGATGCATTTGGAGCTGCAAATGATGTTTTATATAGTGCAGTGCTAGGGATTGTTGAGATTATAAATAATCCAGGATTAATTAATGTTGACTTTGCAGACGTTAAAACGGTTATGAGTGAAATGGGAATGGCAATGATTGGTTCAGGTATGGCAGAGGGCTCAGATAGGGCAACTATTGCCACAAAGCAAGTCGTAGCATGTCCATTATTGGAAGATGTTAATCTAAATAATGCCAAAGGAATGTTGGTAAATATTTCTGCAAGTAGTGAATTTAAAATGAAAGAATATCATGAGGTAATGAATATAATTAAGCAATATGCTGCAGAAAATGCACATGTAATAGTGGGAAATGTTATAGATGATGCAATGGGAAACCATATAAGAGTTACCATGGTCGCTACAGGATTAGCCTATCAAAAAGAAGAAGAAAAATTAAATATGGAAAATAGATTAGAAGAAAAAAGTGGTGAAGTTATACGTGAGTTTATTTATAATCCTGATACAGAATTAGGGGAAGATGATAAAGAGATTCAAGAAATTTCAGAAGGTGATGATGGATATAATCCAAGTGTATTTGGATCTAATACATATAATGAAGATAGTCCGAATGATGTTGCAATGACAGATGAAGAAGAATTCGATACCCCAACTTTCATGAGAAGAAAAAATAAATGATTTTTCAAAGAACAATAAAAAATAAAGTCAGTGCTGTTGGGGTGGGTTTACATACAGGGCAAAAAGTTCGTATTGTATTAAAGCCAGCGATAGAAAATAGTGGAATAATTTTTAAAAGGACAGATTCTAAGCTACCAATAGAAATAAAAGTTGAGCCGAAAGCTGTAAAAGAGACTCAATTATCGACAACAATTGGAAAAGGTGAATTCAAGATTTCAACAGTTGAGCATCTAATGTCTGCTTTATCTGCTTCAGGGGTAGATAATATTTTGATTGAGGTTGATGGCTCTGAAATACCTATTATGGATGGAAGCTCTATCTCATTTGTATATTTAATAAAGTCAGCAGTAGTTTGTGAACAATTAGAATTTAAAAAATTTGCTGTGATTAAAGATACAATTAAAGTAGAAGATGGTGAAAAGTTTGCTAAATTTGAACCTTATCAAGGATTTCTAGTTGATTTTACGATTGATTTTCCGCATCCAGCTTTTAAAAAAGAAAATAGCCATGTTGAAATAGATTTTTTTAAAGACTCTTATGTGAATCATATTAGTAGAGCGAGAACATTCGGCTTTATGCAAGAAGTAGAATATCTAAGATCTAATGGATTAGCTCGAGGTGGCTCATTAGATAATGCTATTGTTTTGGATGAATATAAGATATTAAATGATGAAGGTTTAAGATATTCAGATGAATTTGTGAGACACAAAATTTTAGATGCATTAGGAGATTTATATATGATTGGTATGCCTATTATTGGTAAATTTGAAGCATTTAAATCAGGACACGAGCTAAATAATAAATTACTTAGGTTAATGTTAGAGCAGAAATCAAAATGGGCAGTAGAGAATTTAGATCTTGAAGATAAAAGAAGTGCTTCATTAGCAAGTGATTATGCTAAAGATAAAAATGATTTTAGTGTTAAGCATTTAGAAATAATATAATGATATTTGCTAAATTAATAATATTTCTTCTCTGTATTTTTTTGGCTGTGATGATTGGATTTTTTCTTTTTACAAAAAATAAAAAATATCTATCTTTAGCTAGAGATGCAATTAAATATTTAATTTCTATGGCACTTATCATTGTAGTCATTTATTTTTCACTAAGATATTTACGTATATAAATTAATGAAAGTAATCTCTATTTTCGGGGGAACTGGATTTATTGGAACTGAGTTAATCAATCAGTTAGTAAAAATTTCTTTTAAAATTAATGTATTTACCCGAAAAAAAAATAAAGCAGATCATTTAAGATCTCTCCCCGGAGTCACAATATTAGAATTTTCTTCAAAAAATTTTTTATCAGCTAAGCTAAAAGACTCAGATATTATAATAAATCTTGTCGGGATTCTTCATGAATCTAAGAGAGAAAAATTTTCAACAGCACATGAAGATTTTGTTTCCAAACTAATAAAGTATGCTCAAAAAAACAATATAAACAGACTAATTCACTTAAGTGCATTAGGTGTAAATAGGATATCAGAAAGTAGATATTTGCATTCTAAATATAAGACGGAACTTATTATTAGAAATAATTTTAAGGCACATAATTGGACAATATTAAGACCTTCGATTGTATTTGGAAGAAATGATAAATTTATTAACTTATTCAAAATTATTGTTCGGTTTTTGCCTGTAATATTTTTAATAGCTCCAAAATCCGAATTTCAACCCATTCATGTTGATGATTTAGTGAATATAATAATAAAAACAATTGTTAATAAAAAAACGTATAAGAAGACTTATAATTTAGGCGGTCCTAAGAAACTCACTTTGTATGAGATTGTTAATTTAATAACTAAATGTGATAAAAAGACAAATGTTATTATTAGTTTAAATAAGACAATGTCATATATATTGGTTAGATTATTAATGCTATCGCCAATAAAAGTTATTACAACAGATAATTTGAAGTCAATGGAAATTAGTAATACCGTAATGAGAAATGATGCATATAGTTTTATGCGTTCCCTAAAAGAACTAAGTACTTATTTAACTAACTATAAAAAAAATTAATATATGAAAATCTTTCTAGTTGGTGGCGCTGTCAGAGATAAAATACTAGGTATTCCAGTACATGATAAAGACTATTTAGTCGTAGGAAGCACCCCAGAAGAGATGGTTAAATTAGGCTTTAAACCTATTGGAAAAGATTTTCCTGTATTTTTACATCCCAAAACTAAAGACGAGTATGCCCTTGCAAGAACAGAGAGGAAAGTCGGTAAAGGTTATCATGGATTTAAATTTTATACATCACCTGATGTAACACTCGAGCAAGACCTAAGAAGAAGAGATATTACGATAAATGCAATAGCCGAAGATAGGGATGGGAATATCTATGACCCATTCAATGGTAAAGATGATATTAAAAATAAAATTATTCGACATGTCAGCAACGCATTTATCGAGGACCCTTTGAGGGTTTTGAGGGTAGCTAGATTTGCATCATTGGATATTCAATTTAAAGTCCAGTCAGAAACATTAGTTTTAATGAAAAAGATGGTATCAAGTGGTGAGCTTAAGTCTTTATCAGTGGAGCGAGTCGTGACGGAGATTACAAAGGGTTTAGACGGTCGGAACCCAGATATTATGATTCACTACCTTTGTGAGTGCGGCGCACTGAATGAATTGCTTCCTGGACTTAATCCTAATCCAGATACATCTTTAGACTTTGTCAGTCTAGGGTTAGCAATGAAGGAGTCCACAATCTCTTTGTCAGTTGAATCTAAAATCATAATGTTGTTATTGGTTCCTTACTTTGGTAAGTATTCTTTATTGAGCGCTGATAAGATCGCCTTAGAACAAATAGAACCCTTATTAAAATACTTAAAACTTTCAAGCCTATCCCGTGAAATATTTAAGGGTATTAAAAATGAAGAGCAAAACCTTAAATATTTTTTAAAATTAAGCCCAGAAGCTAAACTAGATTGCTTATACCGACTTGATTTTTTTCGTCGCCGAAATATCATTTCAGAGATCTTGAATATCATTACTATGTTCTATAAGGCATTTGAGAATGCGACCTCAACAAATGATGAAATTAAGAAATTCCTAGATCTTTTCTCTGGAGAAATCAACCAATTAAGAAGTAAGTTGGACACCTCAAAATCAGGAGATGAAATTAAAAAGTTGATATATCAAAATAGACTTTCTGTCCTTAAAAAAATTAGTTAACAATTAAATCTCTTAGTTTAGTTATTTTCTTATCTATATATGATGGATTTTCTTTTTCATTAGTTAGCCATATTGTAGATAATCCAAATTGATTAGCTGTTTCAAGGTTCTCTTTAACATCATCTACAAAATTAGCTACTTTAATTTTATATTTCTTTATAAAAAATTCCATTGAAGTGGCGCTTGGCTTTGCTATATAATTTGCATCTTCTATGCTAAAAATTCCATCAAAGTAATTTTCAATCTGACATATCTGCAGTACTTTATTTGTATAATTTCTAGGTGCATTTGTGTAGAGTATCTTTTCTCCATTTATCGAAGTTAATACCTTTATTAAGTCTGGCATAGGCACAATTAATTCTTCAAAATTTTCAAGTGTATGAGTAACTTCTAAAAATTCAGTTGGATTTATATTATGGTGCTTTATTAATCCTTCGATAGTAGCTCCATAATAGTCCCAATATTGCTGTCTTAATCTATCTGCTTCTGTAATGTTAATTTTTACTGATTTACTGATGTATTGATTAATTTTTTGATTAATTATCGGAAATATGTTTTTTTGTGCATCATGTAAGGTGTTATCAAGGTCGAATATCCAGGTGTCTTTCAAATTACTGATCCTTTATAAGGGTTCCAACACCCTGATCTGTTAATATTTCTAATAATAATGCATGTTCAACTCTTCCATCAATGATATGCACAGTATTTACTTTATGCTTAGCAGCATGAACTGCAGAGTTTATTTTAGGGAGCATGCCTTCAGATATGGTTCCATCAGCTATTAGCCTTCTAATTTCTTTTGGAATTAGACCTGTAATTAGATTATTTTTTTTATCTAAAACACCTTTTGTATTAGTCATTAGTACTAATTTTTCAGCATTTAAAATCTCTGCAAATTTTGAAGCTACAACATCAGCATTAATATTATAAATTTTATTATCATTACCTATTCCAATTGGGGCAATAATTGGAATGACCCCATTATCTGTAAGATGCTTCATAAAGGATGGGTCGATACTCACTATTTCACCAACATAACCAAGATCAATTGATTTACTCTGAACTTTTAATTTTTTAGCTTTGATAATCCCAATTGTTTTTTTATTACTATAGCTTTTACCATCCCCACCATTTTCTTTAATTAGTGAAACAATTTCTTTGTTGATATCATTTAAGACATTTGCAACGATTGTCATAGTTTCCTCATCGGTGACTCTTATTCCTTGCTCAAATAATGGTTTCTTCCCCAATTTATTAAGAGACTTATTTATTTGAGGGCCTCCACCATGAATAACCACCGGATTCATTCCAACTAATTTAAGGAGTACTACATCTTTAGCAAATGATTGCTTCAACTTATTATCAACCATAGCATTACCACCAAACTTAATAACAATCGTTTTACCAAAAAATTTTTTGATATAAGGAAGAGCTTCGCTTAAAACCTTTGATTTTTCGTTTGGAGTCATATTTTATAACCTTTTGATAAAGTATTTAGAATTTCGTTCGATAGTATAGGTTTTCTTTCTTGTATCGGGAATAAGTTTTCTATCTGTTAAGGAAAAATCGTTCTCAATAAACCAATGTTCCGATTGGGTTGTGAGTATAAATAATTTTTGTATATTTTTATTTATCGCAATTTGCTCACAAAATTTTAATAATTTCTTTCCATAACCTAGATTCTGATAATTCTCATGAATGGCAAAGCAAGCCACTTCTATCATTTCTTCATATTGATATAAAGCGACAGTTCCAATTATATTATGGCCATGCTCAATAACATAAAATGAGTTTATATCTTTATCTATATTATTATTTATTCTATCAATAAGAATACCTTCTTTCTCCAAGGGCTCAATAATATTTATTATCTGTTTAATATCCCTTATTGTCGCAGCTCTAATATTTTGTAGAGAATGCTCTGTTAGGACTGTTCCAGAGCCTTTATCTGTGAATATTTCCTCTATGACTGAGCCATCAATATTCCTATTTATTAAGTGTACTTTTTCAATATTATTTTTGATAGCATATAAGCTACTTTTGAGAATATTGAAATCATGATAAGAAATAAAAGGCGCATTGTTTGGATCTTCAATACTTTCAATTAAATGTTTAGCTTTAGAAATAGTTAATTCTGGAATTAACTCCCCACGGATATTTAAAATTCCATTTGTGTTTATGTAATAAATTAATTTTTCAGCTTTTATTGCTTGCGCCACATGTGCAGCAGTTTGCTCATAAGATAAATTGAATATATCTCCAATAGGCGAATAACCTAGGGGTGAAATAATGACAATCTCTCTATTATTTAACTTATCAGTTATGGCATTAGTATCAATTTTTCTTATCTGCCCTGTTAGCTCCATATCTACACCATCAATCACACCTAGCGGCCTTGCAGTAATGAAATTTCCACTAGACACTTTAATATTACTTCCAAGCAACGGAGAGTCCAAGATGCCTGAAGACAGAGTAGCCTCAATATTTGTTTTTATTATCCCATTTACCTCTACTATATCGTTTAACATTTCCTTTTTTGTAACTCTAATATTTCTAATTAATTTATTTTTATTTATTTTTCCTTTTAATTTATTATCAATTTGCGGTCTGATTCCATGAACTAAAATAATATTTATATTCATTGAATGTAATAAATTAATATCACAAGCGATTGATTTTAATTGATTATCACTAATAACTTCACCCCCTAATGCAATAACAAAGGTTTTATTATTAAATTGGTTAATAAATTTTGCAGATAGTCTAAAATTTTCAATAAAACTTTTGGCCTCACTAACTAATTTATTTTGAGGAGAAACTTTGTCAAAAAATACTAATGGAGATACATTAAAAGCTAAAGATAATTTTTCGAGCAAATTAAAGCTTATCTTTAATTCATTCCTCTCAATTCTAGATAGGTTGCCGGGATCTAAATTTAATAGATTTGCTAAACAAGCAAGCGTCATATTTTGTTCTTGGCGCAATTTTCTTACAATTTGACCTGGGTTCATATTGTATTTTTTACATATTTATTGATAGTAATTAGATAATTATAAGCTAAATAATGTAATTTATACAATATCTCCATACTTATATTGTAATATTGATAATATACAAATAGGCGCAGTTTCTGTACGAAGAATTCTTGGCCCTATTTTGATAGGTAAAAAACCTTTTTGAATGGAATAATCTAATTCTTCTTCAGTAAAATCACCTTCTGGACCAATTAAAACTTTTATGTCTTTTTTGGTTTTATGAATATTACTATCTAAGGATTCGGCTGCTTGAGGGCTTAAAATTATTTTAGTACCTTTGTCAGATTCTTCGACCTTATCAAGGTATTTGATAATATTTACTGGCTTGTGAATTATCGGTATTTCTGCGCGTCCACATTGCTCACAAGCTGCAATAGAAACCTGACGCCAGTGTAATATTTTTTTTTCTATCTTTTCATTTTTAATTTTCACTATACTTCTTTCACATACAATTGGTTGAATCTCAGTGATTCCCAGTTCAGTTGTTTTTTGAATAATCAAGTCCATTTTTTCACTGGAAGTAAGCGACTGTAAGAGAGTTACTCTTATATTTGATTCATTTTCAATACTTTTCTTTGATTTAATTGATACTTCAACTTGGCGCTTAATTATACGAATCACATATCCTGTGTAGTCCGACCCATCACCGTTAAATAAAATTAATTGATCATTATTTTTTAGGCGCATTACTTTTAGAGCATGGTGAGCAGCAAACTCATCCATGACAATTGTTTCATTAATATTTATGGGTTTAGAATGGTAAAATCTATTCACTGGATTTTGAAATAATTTATTAACATTATCTTAATGATACAGAATGGAGAAAAGTTTTGGTTAGTTTAAATACACCAGTGTGTAATTTTGGCTGGAAGGCAAAGCCATTTAATTTAGTGGGGGTTGATAATAAATCATGGACTCTTAATAAAGCTAAAGGTGAAAATGGTCTACTAATAATGTTTATTTGTAATCATTGCCCTTATGTTAAAGCTATTCTTCCACGCTTAATTCAAGACCTTTCAGAATTAAAAAAATATGGCATTAACTCAATTGCAATTTCTAGTAATGACGTTGTAAATTATCCTCAAGACTCATTTGAAGAAATGAAGAAATTATCAGTTTTACATAACTTCACTTTTCCATATATTTTTGATGAGTCTCAATCTATTGCAAAATCTTATCATGCAATTTGTACCCCAGATTTCTTTGGATTTAATAGTAAATTAGAATTGCAATATCGTGGGCGATTCGACTCAACTGGAAGAGATGATAAGCCTCCCAAAGATAACCAAAAAGATTTATATGAGGCTATGAAATTAATTTCTAGCACCCAAAAGGGACCAGAAACTCAATTCTCAAGCATTGGTTGTTCATTAAAATGGAAAGAAGTCAATCAGAATTAAATAGCAGATATCTTGATTGAATGCTTAGTTTAGTGAATAATTCTAAATTAAATTAGATAAATACAAAGAAAGCCTTTTTGGCTGTGTTAAGAAATATAATTAGGAGATAAATATAATGGCAACAAGACAAGATTTAGCAAATGCAATCCGAGCACTATCAATGGATGCAGTTCAAAAAGCAAAGTCAGGACATCCAGGCGCACCTATGGGCATGGCTGAGATTGGTGAAGCACTTTGGAATCATCATTTGAGCCATAATCCAACCAATCCTGAATGGGCTAATCGTGATCGCTTTATTCTTTCAAACGGCCATGGATCAATGCTTATTTATTCACTCCTTCACTTAACTGGCTACGATCTCCCAATGAAGGAGATTGAAAGCTTTAGACAATTACATTCTAAATGTGCGGGTCATCCAGAATATGGATATGCACCTGGTGTCGAAACGACAACTGGACCATTAGGCCAGGGAATTAGTAATGCAGTAGGTTTTGCAATGGCAGAAAAACTTCTTGCTAATGAATTTAATAAGCCAGGGCATGATGTTGTTGATCATCATACTTATGCTTTTCTTGGCGATGGCTGTTTGATGGAGGGTGTATCGCATGAAGCGTGTGCACTTGCAGGCACTTGGGGGCTTGGTAAATTAATCGCTTTTTGGGATGACAACGGCATTTCTATTGATGGGCATATTGATGGTTGGTATACCGATGATACTGCAAAAAGATTTGAATCTTATGGTTGGCATGCGATAAGAGATGTTGATGGTCATAATCCTGATGCCATTGAAAAAGCTATCCAAGAAGCTAAAAAAATAACGGACAAACCAACAATGATTTGTTGTAAAACTATTATTGGGAAAGGGTCACCAAATAAATCTGGTTCGCATGATTGTCATGGAGCCGCTCTTGGTGATGATGAAGTTGCCTTAGTAAGAAAGGAAATAGGATGGGAACATGCGCCTTTTGTTATCCCTCAGGATGTATATGATGGTTGGAATCAAAAAGAAAAAGGCCAAGCTAGAGAAGCTGCATGGAATACTAAATTTGATGCTTATTCTAAAGAGTTTCCAGATTTAGCTTCTGAATTAAAGAGGAGGATGTCTAATGATCTCCCAGCTAATTGGAAGAAAATTTCTGAAGACTTGATTAAAGATGCAAATGCTAAAGCTGAAAAATCAGCAACTAGAAAGGCTTCCCAGAATGCGATTACATCCTTAGCAGAATTTTTACCAGAATTTGTTGGTGGTTCAGCGGATCTAACAGGTTCAAATTTAACAAGTTGCCCAAGCTTCAAACATGTCAGCGGTAAAAATCCAGGAAACTATATTTCTTATGGTGTTCGAGAATTTGGAATGGCTGCAATTATGAATGGGATGGCTCTTCACGGAGGTATTTTACCTTTCGGCGGCACTTTTCACATATTTACTGACTATATGCGTAATGGTATGAGAATGGCTGCATTAATGAAAAAAAGAGTGATTTATGTTCTAACTCATGATTCAATCGGGCAGGGTGAGGATGGTCCAACACATCAACCAATAGAAACAACGTCAAGCCTTCGCTACATTCCAAGAATGGAAGTATGGCGCCCATGTGATGCAACAGAAGTTTCGACTGCTTGGGTCGCAGCTGTTGAGAATCTAGAAAATCCGACAAGTTTGGTATTAAGTCGTCAAGGCACAAGTTTTATTACTAGAACAGATGTACAAATAGCGAATATTCGAAAAGGTGGCTATATTTTATCGGATACTGAAGGCAAAGCTGACGTTATAATAATTGCTACAGGCTCTGAAGTAGGCTTAGCGATGGACTCACAAGCAACTCTTAAAGAAAGTGGCGTAAGCGTTCGAGTAGTATCAATGCCATGTACTCACGCTTTCGATCGCCAAGAAAAAAAATATCAAGATAGTGTTCTTACACCAGGTGTAAAAAGAGTATCTATTGAAGCTGGCGTAACAGATTTTTGGAGAAAGTATGTTGGTCTAGATGGGGCATCTGTAGGAATTAATACATACGGTGAATCTGCTCCAGGTGCCGATCTATTCAAACATTTTGGATTTACTGTTGAAAATGTTGTTAAAACAGTAAAATCAATTATTTAGTATTTGGAATAAGGTCTTATTAGTTTAGGATTAAGCCATTTTTAAGCGCTAATGATTAATCTTAAAGTATTATATGTATTCAATTAAGGCATCTTCAAAAGGTGCCTTAATTTCTTGTGAGGAAGTTTAATGACTATAAATATTGCTATATCTGGGTTTGGAAGAATCGGTAGGTTGGTGTTAAGAGCATTATACGAATCAAAAAGAACCGATGTTAGGGTAGTAGCTATTAATTGCAGTCGAGGTGATATTAAAAGCCATGCACACCTTATTAAATATGATACTGCTCACGGGCGTTTTGAGGGAAAAGTTAAAACTACCGAGGATTATTTTATAGTCAATGGTGATAAAATTAAATACTTTAATACCAAAAATTCCGAAGAGCTAACCTGGAAAGATCATAAAGTTGACGTAGTTTTAGAATGTACCGGTGCTTTTAGAGGAAAATCATCCAGTTATTTTCATATAGATCAGGGCGCTAAAAAAGTTCTAATTTCAGCGCCAGGTGAAAAAGATGTAGATGCTACAATTGTATATGGCGTTAATCATAATATTTTAAAATCTACTGACTTGGTCGTTTCAAATGCATCCTGCACTACCAATGGACTTGCACCTATTGCTAAAGTTATTCAAGATCAAATTGGAATTGAGTCAGGCTTAATGAATACTATTCATTCATACACAAACGACCAATCACTATTAGACAATATGCATGTTGACATTCGACGTGCCAGAGCAGCTGCTGCTTCAATGATTCCTTCTAAAACTGGAGCCGCTGCTGCAATAGGGTTAGTGATTCCGGAACTTATGGGTAAATTAGATGGTATTGCTATTCGCGTTCCAACTACTAATGTTTCTTTAGTAGACCTTACATTTACACCCTCAAAAAAAACTACTAAAGAAGAAGTGAATAAAATAATGCAAGAGGCAGCACAAGGCCCTCTTAAAGATATATTAGTCTACAATGACGAATCCTTGGTATCAGTTGATTTTAACCATACAACAGCCTCAAGCTACTTCGATTCAACCCTCACAAAGGTGAGTGCAGATGGAAGCTTGGTTAAAGTATTCGCTTGGTATGATAATGAATGGGGATTTAGTTGTCGTATGCTGGATACTGCAGTTGCTATGATGAATGCAAAATAAATTATTTTGAATATGAATTGTATTAGTGATTTTGACCTAAAAGATAAAAAGGTTCTAATAAGAGCCGACCTAAATGTTCCAATTCGGTCTGGAACAATTTCTTCAGAAAATAGGATTCAAGCTTCACTGCCGACTATTTTATATGCCATGAAAGAGGGTGCAAAAGTTATGGTAACTTCTCATCTTGGAAGGCCAGATGAGGGACATTTCTCAATTGAAGACTCTCTTGAGCCAGTGGCAATATATTTAAGTAAACATTTAAATCAAACAGTTCCGTTAATTAAGAATTGGACTTCCGAAACATTTAATGTAAATTCCGGGTGCTTGGTAGTTCTTGAAAACTGTAGATTTAATATTGGGGAAACTTCAAACAATTCAACTTTATCTAAAAAATATGCTGATTTAGCAGATATTTTTGTGATGGATGCATTTGGAACAGCACATAGAAAACAAGCATCAACTTATGGAGTCGCTGAGTATTGTGATCAGGTTTGTGCAGGTAAATTATTTTTAAGTGAATTAAAAGCTCTCAATAAAGTTCTTTTAGTTCCACAGCTCCCAATGGTTGCAATAGTAGGTGGAAGTAAGGTTTCCACAAAGCTTAGCATCTTAGATACTTTGTCTGATCGAGTTGATCAATTAATTTTAGGTGGAGGCATTGCTAATACTTTTTTAAAAGCCCAAGGCTTTAATATTGGAAAATCTTTATACGAAGAAGATTTTATTCCATCAGCGAAAGCAATAATTAAAAAACTAGAAAGTCGAGGTGCATCATTACCAATTATTACAGATGTTGTTTGTGGTAAAAAATTTGATGCCAATGAACTTGCAGTAATGAAAAGTATTAATGAAGTAGAACATGATGACATGATTTTTGATCTTGGGACAGCTTCGATGAATGCAATAAATGAAAAAATTAAAAAAGCTAAGACTATTTTATGGAATGGTCCAATTGGGGTATTTGAATTTAAACAATTTTCAAAAGGTACCGAATCATTAGCTCATGCAGTTGCAAATTCGTCTGCATTCTCATTGGCTGGGGGTGGAGATACTATTGCTGCTATTGAGGCTATTGGTATGGAGAAAAATATTTCATATGTATCAACAGCTGGTGGAGCTTTTTTAGAGTTCGTGGAAGGAAAGAAATTACCTGCTATAGAGATATTGGAAAAAAGATTTAAAAAATGACTACCTTAACTCAAACTTCTCTTTCAAGTCTTAAGTTATTAAATCAAGGAAAAGTCAGAGATATTTATGATATTGATGATGAGAATATATTGATTGTAACGACGGATCGCTTATCTGCATTTGATGTCATCATGAATGAGCCTATACCTTTTAAAGGTGAAGTTTTAACTAAAATGGCTAGTTTTTGGTTTGAAAAGTTTAACTCTGTCATACCAAATCATTTGACACATAAAAATCCTCTTGATTTTGTAAATAAAAGTGAATCAGATCAAATTATTAATCGTTCTATTATTGCAAAAAAACTCAATCCTATACCAATTGAGGTAATTGTTCGAGGGTATATTATTGGAAGTGGTTGGAAAGAGTATGTATTAAGCAATTCAATTTGTGGAATTAATTTACCTACGGGACTTAAATTAGCAGAACAACTTTCTAGCCCTATTTTTACTCCTTCGAGCAAAGCTGAAGTTGGTAACCAAGATGAGAATATTTCACTAAAAGAATGTGAAAATTTAATAGGTAAGGAATTAACTAGTCAGTTAAATTTAATCAGTTTAGATTTATATAAAAAAGCCTACGAGTTTGCATACAATAAAGGAATAATTATTGCGGATACTAAATTTGAATTCGGGTTAGATAATTTAGGCAAGATTCATATTATTGATGAAATTCTTACACCTGACTCATCCCGATTTTGGCCAAAAGAATCTTATCAATTAGGGATTTCACCACCAAGTTTTGATAAACAGTATGTAAGGGATTGGCTTGAATCAACTAGTTGGAATAAGTCTCCTCCACCTCCAGCTTTGCCAGATGATGTTATTCATAAAACAAGTGAAAAATATCGTCAAGCATTTCTTAAGCTAACGGGAGAAAAGATTTAAAAAAAACCTGCCTAATGGCAGGTTTTTTTAAAACTTAATTATTTATTAACCTAGTAACGGTACAATTAATAATGCCACTATATTAATAATTTTAATAAGTGGGTTAATTGCAGGACCAGCCGTATCTTTATATGGATCTCCAACGGTATCTCCTGTCACGGACGCTTTGTGAGCTTCTGAACCTTTTCCACCATGATTCCCATCTTCAATATGTTTTTTCGCATTATCCCAAGCACCACCACCAGTACACATTGAGATTGCAACGAATAAACCGGTAATAATTGTACCCATTAGCATACCACCAAGACCTTGTGCACCAAGAGGAGATAAACCAACTAATACAGGAACTACCACAGGCAGAAGTGAAGGCACCACCATTTCTTTTATTGCTGACGTAGTAAGTAAATCTACTGCTTTAGCATAATCTGGCTGACCTTTTCCAGTCATGATCCCTTTAATAGTTTTAAATTGACGTCTTACTTCTTCAACTACAGCAGTAGCTGCCCTTCCTACCGCCTCCATTGCCATAGCAGCAAATAAGTAGGGTATTAAGCCCCCAATAATTAAACCAATAATTACATTCGGATTGCTTAAGTCAAAATTTGTTCCAATACCTGCAGCATCTAATTTATGCGTGTAATCAGCAAATAATACCAATGATGCTAGCCCTGCAGAACCAATTGCATAACCTTTGGTGACCGCTTTTGTTGTATTACCCACAGCATCTAATGGATCAGTAATATTTCTAACACTTTGAGGCATACCAGCCATTTCAGCAATACCACCAGCATTATCTGTAATTGGCCCATAAGCATCTAAAGCTACAACAATACCTGCCATACTTAGCATCGCTGTTGCTGCAATAGCAATACCATAGAGTCCAGCAAAGTCATAAGCAGTATAAATTGCTAAACAAACTGAAAGTACAGGAATCGCAGTAGACTTCATTGAAATCCCAATTCCAGCAATAATATTCGTTGCGTGACCAGTTTCTGATGCTTTTGCAATGTGTTGCACTGGTGCATATTGAGTACCAGTATAGTATTCTGTAATCCAAACTAAAATAGCTGTTAAAACCAAACCAACAACTGATGAGTAAAATAATGACATAGCAGAATAACTACCTGATTCTGTTGTAAAGCCATCCACAAACATCATTTGCGTTACATAATAAAAAGCAATTGCGGAAAGAATTCCAGCTATAGCCAATCCCCTATAAAGAGCCGGCATCACATTAGACATTTTTGGTGATGCTTTAACAAAGAAGCAACCAATAATAGAAGCAACAATAGATACTGCACCAAGATATAGTGGATATAAGACAGCATCTCCACCACCTGAAACTATTAAGTGCCCGAGTACCATTGTTGCAATAATTGTTACTGCATATGTTTCGAAAAGATCTGCAGCCATACCAGCACAATCACCAACATTATCACCAACATTATCTGCAATCACTGCAGGATTTCTAGGATCATCTTCAGGTATTCCTGCCTCAACTTTTCCAACGAGGTCAGCACCTACATCAGCACCTTTTGTAAAAATACCACCACCTAATCTTGCAAAAATAGAGATTAAAGATGAACCGAATGCAAATCCAATTAATGGGTTAAGTTTATCTGGTGTTCCGCCAAGATAACAATAAAAACCTGCAACACCTAGTAAACCAAGACCAACAACTAGCATCCCTGTAATTGCACCACCTTTAAATGCAACATCAAAAGCTTGAACAATTCCTTTAGTTGCTGCTTGAGCTGTTCTTACGTTTGCACGCACTGAAACATTCATACCAATAAATCCACAGGCACCAGATAACACTGCACCTAGAACAAATCCTAAAGCAGTTTCTGGCCCAAGGGGGGAAAATCCAATTAGGAGCGTTAAAATAATACCTACAATGGTTATAGTTTTATATTGTCTGGCAAGATAAGCTGAAGCCCCTTTCTGTATTGCCCCTGCAATCTTTTGCATTTTTGCATTACCGGACGGTAAGCTAATAATCCATTTTGACATTATTGCCCCGTAAAGTACGGCAAGAATTCCTGCACCTATTGCGATGTTAATTACTGACATTGATTTCCTCCAGATATTTGTTTTTTTTAAGTCTTATACAAGACCTAAAAAATGAATGCGTAATTATCACATTTTTTAATCTATCTCACAATATAATATCGCTAAAATATTTTTAAAAAATTGAAATTGATTGAATATACTAGTTAAATTTAGTTAAACAACATCAAAAAACCAATAATTAAGAGCATAGAGGAGAATAATTTTTTAACATTTGCATCAGAAATTTTTAGAAGCCAGTTTGCAGAAAGTTTTACAAAAAATAAGCTTGGTAAAGTTAGGAACAAGATGGCTGGCAAATAAACAAATCCAAACATATAGTTATTTATTGGTTCGAAATATAGAGAATTAATAAAGATACTTATTGAAGCTCCAAGTCCGATTAGAAAACCAAGCGCACTTGATGTACCGATAGCCAATTTTGCAGGTATTTTGTGTCCAATTAAAAACGGAACAAATAAAGTGGCGCCACCAATCCCAACTAAACCAGAAATTATAGAAAAGATAAAGCCAACTAAATTGGATACAAAATTATTTGTAATTAACGAATTATTAATAATAAAGTTTGCTTTATGACTATAGATTCTATAAGCAATAAAGAAGGTATATATGATGAAGAAATATTTGAGGATCTTGCCCGGAAAGATATTAATAATATAACCAATTAATAGAGCGCCAAAGATAATCCCAATTACAAATTTATGAATAATTTTATAGTCAACATTCTTATTTATTGTGTGTGCATAAGTAGCCATTGCTCCTGTTATAACCATTGATGCTAATGAAGTACTTATTCCATAAAGGATTGCTTGATCTAAAGGAATATTTGAGAATGAAATTAGTGAGTATGTAATAACAGGAACGATTATCAATCCACCACCTAGGCCAAAAAGGCCAGCAGCTATTCCTGTGAGAACCCCTGTCAAAAGAAAAATAAATACTTCAATCATTACTTATTTTGAAAAATTTTTTTTAAATATGTTTTAAGCGGTGAGTCAGAAATCCTTTTAGATAGATTTTTCATCTGATTCACAGATGATATTGATGTTTTATTTACTTTTCTTTTAGGATTAGGATTTTTTAGAGCAATTTTAATCTTTATTTTCTTTAACTTTACAGGGCTGTTTATATTTAGTTTCTTTAAAATTGAAGATGAGATCATTTTAACTCTATGACCTACGGTATTGCTTGCTACTTCAACTATAAGTATTTCGCCAAGCCTATCTTTAACTCTAACATGTGGACGTATTTCATCTGATATAGCCTTTAGAAATTCATCTTGTATGGCATCTAGCTCAACTTTTTTTTGCCCATATTCGTAAAAAACTTTAGCTTGGAATAACTTTTTTATTGGCTCCATACTATATAATGCTACATTAATTTTATTAAATCAGATGAACCTTAATGAAAATAATTTTTATTGGGAAAGAAACATCCAAACCTAAAACTATAAGTTTTACTTTTTTTGTTTTTACTATTTTTCTTTTGTGTTGTTTAGCTATTTTCTTGTTTAACTATTATCTTGAATATAAAAAAATAAATAGTGAAAAAAGATTAGAGAATTTTAAATTAACTAGCGAAACATTGACTAGTAGATATGATTTTGATATTTACGTTGAACAAATTGGTGAGCTATATTCTAGAATTCTTGATATTGACCAACAGACAGAACGCTTGCAAGATATAATTAAAAAACAAATTTTAGGGAAAGAAAAGCTACCAAAATTAAAAAAAGAAGATAAATTAGATGGAAAAGGTGGTCCATTTATTGGTCAGAAGATTAGTCATAACAATATTCAAAAAAATTTAGGAAGACTTATGCAGAGTATGAAAGTTAGAGAAGAAATTTATAACAGAATGGAAGCTATACTCTTAAACCAATCAGTTCTTAGAGAAACTTTACCTTCATTATATCCAGTTAATGTACCCTATACCTCGTCTTCATATGGATGGAGGAGAGATCCAATATTAGGAAAGAGGGCAATGCATGAAGGAATTGATTTTAGTGCCGCACACGGTGAATCTATATACGCAACAGCTGGAGGAATAGTAGTATATGCTGGAAAAAAAGGAGCGTACGGAAATTTAGTTACTATTAATCACGGCGGTGGACTTCAAACAAGATATGCTCATATATCTAAAATACTAGTTAAAAAAGGCGACATTGTAAAAAAACAAGATTTAATAGCATTTGTAGGCAATACTGGCCGCTCTACAGGCCCACATTTACATTATGAAATAAGGCTTAATAAAAAATCTCTTGACCCTAAACAGTACCTTAAAAGAAAAATAAAATAAATTATGTTAAAAAAAATCCTTAATACTTTCTTTAATAGTCGAAATGACCGACTTTTAAATGAATATTCCAAAAAAGTTAAATTAATTAATGAGTTGGAGCCTCAATTAAAGACGCTCAAAGATGCTGACTTTAAAGCTAAAACAAAAGAATTTAAAAGTCGAGTTAAAGCTGGAGAGAAATTAGAAGATTTAATTATCGAGGTGTTTGCCCATGTTCGTGAAGCAAGTGTTAGAACTTTGGGAATGAGGCATTTCGATGTTCAGTTAATGGGGGGCATGGCTCTCAATGATGGAAAAATTTCAGAAATGAGAACTGGTGAAGGTAAGACTCTTGTAGCTACTCTGACAGTTTATTTGAATTCCCTAACAGAAAATGGAGTTCATGTTGTAACAGTCAACGATTATTTGGCACAAAGAGACGCTGAGTGGATGGGTAAGTTGTATAAGTTTTTAGGGTTAACTGTAGGAGTTAATTTATCTAGAATGGACCCCAAAGATAAGAAAGTAGCTTATGCATCAGATATTACTTATGGAACAAATAATGAATTTGGCTTTGATTACCTTAGAGACAATATGGTTTATACAAAGGAAGAAAGGGTACAGAGACCACTGAGTTATGCTGTTATTGATGAAGTAGATTCAATTCTAATTGATGAGGCAAGAACCCCTTTGGTTATATCAGGTCAAGCAGAAGATAATATTGATCTATATTCTAAAGTAGATAAAGTAGTTTCAAAGCTTAAAAGACAAGAAAAAGAAGACACAAAGGGAGATTACTGGGTTGATGAAAAAGCAAATCAAGTTATCTTATCCGACGAAGGCCATGAGAATACTGAGGGTATTTTAGTTAAATTAGGAATTTTACCAAAAGGTTCAAACTTATATGACCCTGCATATATTAACTTAATACATCACGTTAATTCCGCATTAAAAGCACATTATATTTTTATTAAAGATAAGGAATATGTTGTAAAAGATAATGCAATTACAATTATTGATGAGTTTACGGGAAGAATGATGCCTGGTAGGCGCTGGTCAGATGGGCTTCATCAAGCAATTGAGGCGAAAGAAGGGGTTGAAATTCAAAAAGAGAATCAAACACTTGCCAGCATAACTTTTCAGAATTATTTCAGAATGTATAAAAAACTTTCGGGAATGACAGGTACTGCAGACACTGAGGCCGAAGAATTTAGCCAAATTTATAACTTAGAAACAATTATTATTCCTCCTCATCGTCCAACAATAAGAATTGATCAGGGAGATAAAATATATCGTACAAATTCAGAAAGATACGAAGCTGTAATTGCTGATATTAAAAATTGCCATGCTAAATCTCAACCTGTTTTAGTGGGAACCACTTCAATTGAAAACTCTGAATTTATTTCTAATATTCTTAATAAAGAAAAATTACAACATCAAGTATTAAATGCGAAACAGCATGAAAAAGAAGCCCATATAATAACTCAAGCTGGCCAACCTGGGATGATCACTATAGCTACAAATATGGCTGGTAGGGGAACAGATATTGTATTAGGTGGAAATATTAAGCCCGAAATTGACATACTTGATAAAGTAAAAGATAAGAAAAAAATTACTGATTTAGAAATTAGGTGGAACAAGAGGCATCAAGAAGTTATTGATGCTGGTGGACTTCACATTATCGGAACAGAAAGGCATGAATCAAGAAGAATAGATAATCAATTAAGAGGAAGAGCTGGACGTCAAGGTGACCCTGGGTCCAGTGCATTTTATTTAGCACTAGATGATTCACTATTAAGGCTTTTTGGTGGCGATAGAGTAGCATCAATTATGGATAAGCTTAAACTTCCTGAAGGCGAGGCAATTGAGCACACAATGGTAACAAGGTCTGTGGAAAGTGCTCAGAAAAAAGTTGAAGCTAGAAATTTTGATAGTAGGAAACAATTACTTGAGTACGATGATGTACCAAATAATCAAAGAAAAGTTATATACGAACAACGAAACGACATAATAGATAGCTCTAATATTCAAAAAAGTGTTGATCAGATAAGGGAGGATGTTGTAACTGAGACAGTTTATGAATATATTCCTCTTGAAAGTATCGAAGAAATGTGGGACATCAAAGCATTAGAAAAAAGATTAAAAGCAGATTATGCAATTAAAGTGAATATAAAGTCTTGGTTAAAAAAAGAGCCAAATATAGCAATTGACCAAATTGCTGACAAGATTAAAGATGAGGCTAATAAAAATTACCGATTAAAAGAGAAGCAAGCAGGTAACGATGTTATGCATCATTTTGAAAGATCTGTTATTTTGCAGATAATAGATCAAAATTGGCGAGCACACCTATCATCATTAGATCAATTAAGACAAGGAATAGGCTTAAGAGCTTATGGACAAAGAGATCCAAAACAAGAATTTAAAAAAGAAGCATTTGGATTGTTTGAGCAATTGTTAGAAAAAATTAAGTTTGAGATAACAAGAGTTTTAATGCTTGTCCAAGTTAAAGACGAGCAACAAGTAGATGAGATGGACAGAAAGAATGAAGCTAAATTGCAATCAGTCGAATCTAAAGAGCCGCCAAAAAAAGTTTCTCGTAATGATCTTTGTCCATGCGGAAGTAAAAAGAAGTATAAGTATTGTCATGGTAAATTGATTTGATTGAAGAAGATCTTAATCATGATTTGTCGCCATGTATAGGAGTTTGCCAATACAATGATGAAGATTTATGCAGTGGATGCTTTAGAACATCGAAAGAAATTTCTCAATGGTCTGATATGACAATAGAAGAAAAAAAGAAAATTATTAATTTGTTACCATCTAGAATGGAAGATTTATTTTAATACTTTAGGTGTTTACTTGTGTATTCGCATAATTCTTTAATGACACATCTATTGCAATCCGGATTTCTAGCTTTACAAACATACCTTCCATGAAGTATTAGCAGATGATGGGCATCAACTAGAAACTCACTTGGAGTTAGTCTTGTAAGTTTTAATTCGACAGCTAAAGGAGTTTTAGCAGTCGCTAATTTAATTCTATTTGAGAGTCTAAAAATATGAGTATCAACTGCGATAACAGGCTCTTTAAAAATAGTATTTAATATTACATTTGCTGTTTTTCTTCCAACCCCAGGTAAATTTTCCAATTTTTCTCTGCTATTAGGTATTTCCCCTGAGTATCTTTGAGCAATAATCTCACTAGTTTTATGAATATTTTTAGCCTTAGTATGAAACAGCCCTATATTTTTGATTAGCGACTCTATTTTAATTATTGATAGAGAGCTTATTTTTTCAGCAGTATTCGCTATTTTAAATAAGTGGATAGTAGATTTATTTACTGAGATATCTGTAGCCTGGGCCGATAAAATTACTGCGATTAAGAGTTCAAAAGGACTATTATATTTTAGCTCAGTGGAGGGATTGGGAGTTTTTTTCTTTAGAAGAGAGAAGATCTTTCTTCTTTTTTCAATGTTCATTTTTATTCTTTTTGATCTACCCAGTTAACTAAAGCAATTAAGAGTGCAAGCCCTAAAAAAGCACCTGGGGGAAGAATAGCTAAAAGAAAACCACTATATTCATCAAAGAAATTGATACTAATTCCACTTAAAGCTTGTCCAAAAACTAAATCAAATCCTGAGAATAAAGTACCTTGCCCTAAAAACTCTCGCATTCCACCTAATATGATTAATACAAAACATAGTCCTAAGCCCATAAATAAACCATCATAAAAAGAAGGCAATGTTGAATTTTTTGAAGCAAAAGATTCTACTCTTGCTAGTACAATGCAATTAGTCACTATAAGTGGAATAAATATACCTAGTGCTTTATATAAGGGCTCAGCAAAAGCATGAATAGATAAATCAACTACAGTTACTAGTGCTGCAATTACTAGTATAAATATAGGGACTCTAACCTCATCAGGGACAAATCTTCTAATTGGAGAGATTGAGCTATTGGCAATTATCATAACAAACATGGTTGCTAATCCAAGACTCAAGCCATTTATTACATTAGTAGTAATTGCTAGTGTTGGACACAATCCTAATAATTGGATTGTTCCAGGATTTTGTTTCCATAATCCATCAATTACAGCTTCTTTAAACATCAATACCCATTTTTAATTTATTTTCTTTAAAATATATAAGCGCTTCATTTATTGCAACGATTACTGCTCTTGCTGTAATTGTTGCACCAGAAACATAATCAAATTTACCCTGATCTTTTTTTACTCCCCATTCCAATCGAGAAGTATTTTTTAATGATGAAGCAGTGAAAATATTAATCCATTCACTTTTATTAATATCAATATAATCTCCTAAGCCAGGTGTTTCTTGATGTTTTATAACCCTTGTTCCTAAAATATTACCTTTCGAATTAATACCGACTAAAATTTTTATTTCTCCACTATAGCCATTAGGAGCTCTTGTTTCTATTATAACTGCAGTTACTTTACTTCCTTTCTTTGCAACATATGCTTTTATTGGTGAATTATTTTTTAATCTTTGATTAGGAGGAATTTCAATATAACTATTTATCAAGTCATTGTTATAAATTTCTTTTTTAACAACTTGTAGAAGTAATCTTTCTTTTGCCTCTGCTTCACTTTTTAATATAATAGGATTAGTTTCATTGTAAACAAATTCTAGTATTGTTGAAAAAATTACTCCAAAAATTATCATAACTAATACAGTTCGTCCTACTATCTTATTCTTTTTAATAAAATTATTCATGACCAAAGACTTTTGGTTGTGTTAGTGAGTCAATTAAAGGCACACATATGTTCATTAAAATAACTGCAAAAGCTATTCCTTCTGGATAACCACCAAATACTCTTATTAAATAGACTAAAAGGGCTACACCAAAAGCAAAGAATATTTTACCTTTCGGGGTTGTTGGCCCACTCACTGGATCAGTAATAATAAAAAATGCACATAGTAAAGTACCTCCACTAAATAGATGTATAAATGGAGATAAATAACGAGTCGAATCAACTAGCCAGAATATAGAAGAGATCAAGGCTAAGCTTATTAAAAATGTAATAGGCAAGTGCCAAGTGATTATTTTCTTAATCCACATAAAAATACCACCTATCAAAAAACTAAGGCTAATAATAATTGAAGCATTAAAATATGAGTTAATCGGCATGCCTTTAGTAAAATTTACTTCGTAAGGCCTGTTTAAAAGAATTTGAGTTTTAATATAATCAAGAGGAGTGGCACTTGAGACACTATCAATAACGTCTTTTGTTCCATACACAAATATTTGTATTTGTTGTGCTAGATTAAAGTCTAATAAATGAGATGCAGGTAATGGCCATTTAGTCATAACAGCAGGAAAAGATATAAGTAGAACAGCATATCCAATCATTGCGGGATTAAATAAATTGGAACCTAGACCACCATAAAGATGTTTAGCAACAATAATTGTAAAGAATGTCCCAATAACAATAATCCACCATGGAGCTATAGAGGGTATTGATATGGCTAATAGACTAGCTGCAACTATAGCGCTTCCATCAGTGATAAATAATTTAATAGGTAAATTTCTTATTTTCAAAATAAAATATTCAAAAATGAGAGCAGTAATAATGGCAATAGTAAGATTTAGAAGTATTCCAATACCGAAAAAAAATACACAGGCTAAAGTGCCTGGAACAAGTCCTAGCATCACTAGCATCATAATCCAAGTTACACTTGGTGCTTTTTTAATAAATGGTGATTGTTGATTAATCATTATATATTTTTTTCATTTTTAATCCGATCCATTGCAGCTGCAATCTCTGCCCTTTTTTCTTCTATCAATTTTAATTTATCAGTGTTCGTATTTTCTGCCTTTCGTTGAGCATTTCTTTCAGCGCGCTCTTTTTTCTCTCTGTCTAATCTCAATATTCTAAAATCATTTCTTTCACGAGCAATATCAGCTTCTTCTGCAGCTATAGATTGGGAAATAATTTCACTTTTAGCATATCTATAAAATTGCACAAGTGGTATGTTACTTGGACATACGTAAGAGCAACAACCACATTCAATACAATCAAATAAATTATAGTTTTGTGCTTTTTCAAATTGATCTGATTTTGAAAACCAAAATAACTCTTGAGGCTGTAATGAAACTGGACACGCTTCGGCGCATTTAGAACACCTAATACATGGAAGGGGTTCTTCAGTGACCTGAATCATTTCAGGCTCAGCACTGATCACGCAATTCATTGTCTTAGTAACTGATACATCAATTGATGGAAGTGTGAACCCCATCATTGGCCCACCCATAAGGAAAGTATTATTTTTTATTTTTTGCCCACCTGCATCTTTTACTAAAGATCGAAGAGGTGTGCCAAATAATACTTCATAATTTCTAGGCTCTTTTATATTCCCTGTAATAGTTACAATTCGACTTAAAGAAGGTTCACCATATTGAATAAATCTAAAAATGGCAACAATTGTAGCAACATTAAACATTTGAATACCATATTCTGACGATCTTTTCTCTTTAGGTATTTTTATCCCATTTATTAGAAAAATAAGTCTTTTAGCATCTCCACTTGGATAAATAGTAGGAACAACTTTAATATAAATATTAGGTTTTTTTTCAATTAAACTAGAAATAATTTTAAATGCTTCTAGCTTGTTATCTTCAATGCCAATGATTGTTTCTTCAGCACCTAGCAATGACTGAACTAACTCGATACCCTCAATCAAGTCTTTACCTCGCTCCCTCATCAACATGTCATCACATGTAATATATGGTTCACATTCTGCTGCATTTATGATTAAAGTTTTAATTGGGCTATTTCGATTAGTACCTAACTTAAGATGACTTGGAAATGCTGCACCGCCCAAACCAACAATTCCAGAATTAAGTAATAATTTATTTGTTTCCTTTAAGCTAATATTTTTCCAGTCAATAGGAAATTTTTTTACCCATTTATCATTATTGTCAGGAATTAATGTGACACAAAAATCTGGCAATCCAGATGGATGTGGAATTAATAATTTTTCTATAGATTTAATTTTTCCTGAAGTTGGAGCATGAATAGCTGCTGATATATTTCCATCTGCCTCTGCGATTAACTCTCCTTTTAAAACTTGATCACCAACTTTTACTCTCAATTTTGCCATCTTACCAATATGCTGCCTAAGTGGGAGTCTTATCTCAGATGGAATTGGTAACGATTTAATAGTTTTCTTTGTTGAGATATCTTTTTTGGTTTCAGCCTGGATGCCACCATTAAATTTAAATATTTTATCTAATAATTTCAATTATTAACCTTTTTTTCAGAGACGGCGATTGAATAAACGGGGTATTTCCATTTCCAATTTTCAGCATTTTCTTCTATTGGCTCCATAGTAATACAATCTACCGGGCAAGGAGGTAAGCATAACTCACAACCAGTACATTCTTTTTCAATTATGGTGTGCATTTGTTTGGCTGCTCCTAAAATTGCATCTACTGGGCATGCTTGAATACAAAGTGTGCATCCTATACACGTATCTTCGTCAATAAATGCAATTGCTTTTGGCTTGCTTATTCCATGTGATTCATTAAGAGGCTTATATTCAACCCCCATTAATTCTGCAAGCGCCCTAACTCCTTTTTCTCCTCCTGGAGGACACTGATTAATGTCAGCATCGCCCTTTGCAATAGCAGTCGCATAAGGTTTACACCCTGGGTAACTACACTGCCCACATTGAGTTTGAGGCAAAATTGAATCAATTTTTTCAATAATTGGATCGCCTTCAACTTTAAATTGTACTGATGAAAAACCAAGAACTAGCCCAATAATTACAGCTAAAAATAATATTATTAATATAGAGGTCAACATTACTTATCTAGCCCAATAAAACCCATAAACGCTAAACTCATTAGCGCTGCCGTTATCATCGCAATGGCACTGCCCTGAAAGGGTTGAGGAATATGGGCTCCTTCTAATCTTTCTCGAGTTGATGAAAAAAGAATCAGTACAAAAGAAAAACCTAAAGCCCCACCAAATCCAAAAACAGCTGATTCTAGTAATGTATGGCTAGCTTGAGCATTTAATAATGGAATGCCTAATACAGCACAGTTTGTAGTAATTAGAGGTAAAAATATTCCAAGCATTTTATATAAAACAGGAAAATTTTTTTCCATTAACATTTCTGTGAATTGAACAACGGCAGCAATCACAACAATAAAAGTTAATGTTCTTAAATAAATAAGATCATTAGGCTCAAGAAGGTAATGATTAATTGCCCAACTAGTCATTGAGCCAATTGTTAAAACAAATGCCGTAGCTGCAGACATACTGATAGATGTTTCAAGCTTCTTAGAAACACCCATAAATGGACAAAGACCAAGAATCTTAGTGAGCACTATGTTATTAACAAGGACTGTACTAATTATAATTAAAAGGTAATTATTTAACATATTCTTGAATTATAGATGATTAATATCTCCTAAGCCTCTATTTTAAGTATAAAATTAGTGAAACTATAACAATATTTTTATATAAAAAAAAAGAATAATAAATTATTTATTTATATTTTTTTGTTATATATATAAAAATAGATAAAAATAAAATTTCTTACTGTTTCTAGTAGAATATAAATTATTTTTTTGACTATGGAATTAATTATGTTTCAAGGTAGTATCGTTGCTTTAGTGACTCCAATGAACTCGGATGGTTCAGTTGATATAGGTAATTTTAGGAGCCTACTTGATTTTCATATTGAAAATAAAACAGATGGAGTTGTTGTCTTAGGGACTACAGGAGAATGCCCAACAGTCGATTTTGACGAACACACTTTTTTAGTCAAAGAAGCCGTTTCTCATATAAATGGAAGAATTCCAGTAATTGCTGGCACTGGAGCCAACTCAACTAAAGAAGCAGTATTTTTAACTCAATCAGCAAAAGAAGTTGGTGCAGATGCTTGTTTACTAGTTACACCTTATTATAATAAGCCAAATCAGCAAGGCTTATTCGAACATTATAAAGCTATAAACGACGCAGTTAATATACCGCAAATATTATATAACGTGCCGTTACGAACGGGTTGTGATTTAAAAAATGAAACTGTTATTCTGTTAAGCCAACTCTCAAATATAATTGGAATAAAAGATGCAACTGGAGAATTGGAACGTATTGATTTTCTAAAAGATAAAGTGAAGAATAATTTTATCTTTATTAGTGGTGATGATCTTTCTTTTCTAGATTATATGGAAAGAGGAGGTTGTGGAGTGATTTCGGTAACAGCAAATGTTAAACCAGACTTAATGCATAATATTTGTAATAGTATTTTGAATGGAGATATCAAAAAATCAAAAAATATCAATAATCAATTAAGTAGTCTTCATGAAGCAATGTTTATCGAATCTAATCCAATACCAGTAAAATGGCTTTTAAATTATTTAGGGTTAATTAATGAAGGTATTAGACTGCCCTTAGTCGAGCTTGATAAGAAATACCACACTAATCTAATTGAGGCTTTTAAATCTATTAAATGAGAAATTTTTTTATACTTTCTTTATTTCTATCACTAACTTCATGTGCTGATATGGATATATTAACGGATAACGAAATTGTAGATGCAATTACTCAGCCAGATTATGTAAGCTCATCTAGAGCTAAGAAGCTCGATGTACCTCCTGATTTAAGTGATATTGAAAGTAATGTTGAATATGGGGTTCCCGGAGAGGCTGTTTCTTACAAAGATTACGAAGATGCTAAGAGAGTAGGATTTACAGAAGTGAAGGTTCTTCAAGATCCGGAGGGGATGAAAATTGTTAAATCTGGAAATTTACGATGGCTTGTAGTTTCTGAGTCTCCTGATAAATTATGGCCACATTTGGAAGGTTTTTGGCAGGAATTAGGGTTTGGTATTAAAACTTTAAATAAAAGAACTGGTGTAATGGAGACAGAATGGATTAAGTCATCTAAATTAAAATTTGATAATAAGAAAAAAGGAATGGCTAGTAGATTTGATGCCTGGCTAGATGGCTTATCAAATTTAGCTGATAGAAGAAAGTTTAGAACACGAATTGAAAATGGGCTAGAAAAAAATACTTCAGAGATTTATATTTCGCAAAGAAGTATTGTTGGAATGGATGATGAGGCAAGAGAAAGAATTAAGAGAATGAAAGATGGGTCATATTCAACGGATATTTATAAAATTCAGGAATATATTCCGGGTGATGAAGAAGAGGCAAAAGAAATTACTGAGAAGCTTCAAACAGAAATGAATATGGATGAATATGAAATTAATGCAGAAATACTTAGAAGGTTAATGACGAAGTTAGGAATGACAGACCTTAATGCAGAAAAGGTATTGGCAAATCCTATAGAAAAGAAGAATGCAACACTTGTTGAGAATAAACGAGGAAATTATTTATTACTAAATGATCCTTATGACCGATCTTGGAGAAGATTATCATTAGCTTTAGATATTATTGGCTTTGTAACTGAAGATAAAAATAGGTCGGAAGGTATCTTCTACGTTAAATACAAAGATTTAGAATTAGAGAAATCGAAGAAGGTGAAGAAGGGGTTAATTGATAAACTAGCATTTTGGGATGATGACGAAGAAGAGCAAAGGAAAAAAGAAGAAGAAGAAAATTTAAATAATAAAGATGAATCAGAGGAATTAGAAGTTATAGAAGATAAGTCATTAACGGAAGAAATCATGAGCTTTTGGGGATCTGATGATGAAAAAGGGCTTGGGAAAAATGAAAAAAGATATCGCATAAGAATTAAGGAAGACCAAACTGGAGTCAGAGTTTTTATAGATTATCCAAATGGTAAATTAAATAATACAATGACTGCACAGAGTATTTTAAATATTATTTACGAACACTTGAGGTAAATAAGTAATTGATATTTACCTTAATTTAGATAGCTAAAGTCATAATATGTACAATATAATTCGATTCTTTTTGTTTATTTTTAACCCTGAATTTGCTCATCATTTAGCAATGAATTCACTAAAAATATTTAATTATTTAGGCTTTCTAAGCTTCTTATCACAAAAAATAAAATGTAAGCCAAGATTAATTATGGGTCTAAAGTTTGATAACCCAGTTGGACTTGCAGCCGGACTCGATAAAAATGCTGAATATATTGATTGTTTATCAAAACTGGGATTTGGTTTTATTGAAGTTGGGACTGTAACCCCAAAACCTCAGGCAGGCAACCCAAAACCACGATCATTTAGATTAACTAAAGAAGAGGGGATTATAAATAGATTTGGTTTTAATAATGATGGCATTGACAAGGTAATAAAAAATATTCAAAAATCTAAATTTAAGGGTATTTTAGGCATTAATATTGGGAAGAATTTTGATACACCAATTAGTAAGGCTACAAATGATTACCTTATATGTTTTAGGAAATCATATTTATTTGCTAGCTACATTGTATTAAATATTTCCTCTCCAAATACTAAGAATCTTCGTAAATTACAGGAATTCAAAAATTTAGAAGAATTACTAAAAGTAATTAAGGGTGAACAAAAAGTACTATACAAAAAGTATGGAAAATACGTACCTTTCTTACTTAAAATTTCCCCCGACAATACAAATTCGCAACTTACTTCTATATGTAAATTGCTAAAGAAGTATAAAATTGATGGCGTAATAGCCACTAACACGACCCTATCTAGAAGTGAGATTGGAAAATCTCCCAAGAGGCATGAGTCAGGTGGTTTATCTGGCCTTCCATTAAAATCAAGCTCATTAAAAACTTTAAAATTTTTAAAATTAAGTCTGAATGGTAAAATTCCAATTATCGGCGTTGGAGGAGTGATGTCAGGTAAGGATGGTAAAGAAAAAATTGATAATGGGGCAGAATTAATCCAAATATATTCGGGTTTAATTTTTAAGGGACATAAATTAATTTATGAACTATGTAGAGAGATTGGATAGTATAGAGTCAAAACCATATTTATTTTCATACAGAAGGTGTCCATATGCAATGAGAGCTAGAATGGCACTTGTAGAATCTAATATTGATTTTGATCTATATGAAATATCCCTTCGAAATAAGCCACATGAAATGCTAGCTATTAGCTCAAAAGGAACAGTCCCCATTCTAAAATTAAATCAATTAGTATTAGATGAAAGTTTAGATATAATGAAATGGGCTTATAAAAATAGTAATTCTAGTAAATCGTTGTCACTAAAATTAGAAGATAAGGAAGTAGCAGATAAATTAATTGCGCTTAACGACGGAAAATTTAAAGAATCTTTAGACTGTTATAAATATTTTGAAAGATACCCTGATAGATCAATGCGAGAATATCGTGAAAGTTGTTATTTTTTCTTAGACATCTTAGAAAAGAGATTACAAGTTACACCTTATCTAATTGGCAGCAAAAGAACTTTTTTAGATATATGTATTTTTCCGTTTATAAGACAGTTTATGAATGTTGATAAAATTTGGTTTGATAATTCAAAATATAAAAAAACAAGAAAATGGCTGGACTCACTTATTGGAAGTGTTTTGTTTAAGAAAATTATGGAAAAACCTAATTATAGTTAAGCTAATATCTTTTCTTTATTTTTAAAGTTTAAGATAATCTTATCAGCTTCATCAATGTCAATTTCAACTTCACCACCATTTACTAGTTTTCCGAATAAAAGCTGATCAGCTAAAGCTTTTCTGATTGTATCTTGAATAAGTCTTGCCATAGGTCTTGCTCCCATTTGAGGATCAAATCCAGTTTTTGCTAGATAACTCTTTAATTTTTTGGTAAAAGTAGCATCGACTTTTTTATCATGTAATTGATTTTCAAGCTGGATTAAGAATTTATCAACAACCTTAAGAATAACATTACTATTCAATGCACTAAATGATACGATAGCATCAAGTCTATTTCTAAATTCTGGTGAGAATATTTTTTTAATTTCTATTTGTTCATCACCTGATTTTTCATTATGAGTAAAGCCAAAATCTACCTTAGATAAAGCTTCAGCCCCTGCATTTGTTGTCATAATAATAGTTACATTTCTAAAATCAGTTTTTCTTCCATTGCTGTCTGTGAGCGTTCCATTATCCATTATCTGAAGAAGTATATTAAAAATATCAGGATGAGCTTTTTCAATCTCATCTAATAATAAAACAGCATGCGGAGTCTTATTAATTTGTTCAGTTAATAATCCACCATTGTCGTATCCAACATAACCTGGAGGAGCACCAATTAGTTTAGAAATTGAATGTCTTTCAATATATTCGCTCATATCAATTCGAATTAACTCAATTCCAAGTGTATATGCTAATTGTTTAGCAACTTCAGTTTTACCAACACCAGTGGGGCCACTAAACATGAAGCTACCAATAGGCCTACTTTCTGGTCCTAATCCACTTCTAGCCATCTTTATTGCTGATGAAAGAGAGTTAATTGCTTTATCCTGACCAAAAATAACTGCTTTTAAATCGCGCTCTAAGGTTTTAAGTGAGTTACGATCGTCTTTGTTGATATTTTTTGCTGGAATTCTCGCGACCTTAGAGATTACATCTTCTATCTCCTTAGTTCCAATCACTTTCTTTTTCTTATTTTCTGGAAGGATTCTTTGTGCTGCTCCAGCTTCATCAATTATATCAATAGCCTTATCTGGAAGCTGCCTATCGTTAATAAACTTTACAGACAGTTCTACTGCGCTAACTATTGCGTCAGGTGAGAATTTCACATTATGGTGTTCTTCAAAGTGAGATTTTAAGCCCTGAAGAATACTAATAGCTGTTGGCGTATCAGGCTCTTCTATATCTATTTTTTGAAATCGTCTTGTTAGTGCATGGTCTTTTTCAAATACTGATCTATATTCTTGGTAAGTTGTAGCCCCAATACATTTAATTTGCCCATTCGCTAGAGCCGGTTTTAATAAGTTTGAAGCATCTAATGTTCCCCCACTAGCAGATCCAGCACCAATAATTGTATGAATTTCATCAATAAATAAAATAGAATCTTTTTCTTCGGCGAGTTGTTTCATTACTGTTTTAAGTCTTTGTTCAAAATCACCACGGTATTTAGTTCCAGCAATTAATGCCCCTAAATCAAGCGAATATATCGTTTTGTTTTGAAGGATCTCGGGAATATCTTTTTCTACAATTTTTTTAGCCAGACCCTCAGCTATAGCAGTTTTACCTACACCAGCCTCACCGACTAATAAAGGATTATTTTTTCTTCGTCTGCATAAGATTTGAACAACACGTTCGATTTCTAATTCACGTCCAATTAAAGGATCTATTTTGTTCTCAGCTACCAATTTATTAAGATTGATTGTGTAATTTTTAAGGTTCTTGTTTGTTTTAACATCAGAATCAGCTCCTTCACCAGTCGCCTCTTTATTTTCTGTTTCAGTTACTTTTGATATTCCATGAGCAATAAAGTTTACTACATCGAGTCTAGCAACACCTTGTTGGTTAAGAAAGTAAACAGCATGAGAATCTTTTTCTCCAAATATTGCAACTAATACGTTTGCACCTGTAACCTCTTTCTTTCCTGATGACTGCACATGAAGCATTGCTCTTTGAATAACTCTTTGAAATCCTAGTGTTGGTTGGGTGTCTACGTCATCACTCCCATCAACGATAGGAGTATGTTCTTCAATATGACTAGCAATATCTGAACGCAATTTTTCAATTTTTGCACCACAAGCATTTAAAACTTCTGATGCTGATGGATTATCCAGCATAGCTAATAAAAGATGTTCGACAGTAATCAACTCGTGTCGTTTTTGACGAGCATCCATAAAGGCCATGTGAAGACTAACTTCTAATTCTTGAGCAATCATAAATTAAACTATATCTTTTCTATAATACATTGCAAGGGGTGCTGCGATTCTTTTGCTAAATTTAATACTTGATTCATTTTCGTTTCTGCTATCTCAAATGAGTAAGTTCCGCAGATGCCTATTCCTTCTGTATGTATTTGAAGCATTATGCGAGTTGCAGCATCTTGAGTTTTATTAAAAACTTGCCTGATAACATTTGCAACAAATTCCATAGGCGTAAAGTCATCATTTAAAATAATTACTTTGTACATACTTGGAAGTTTTGGTTTAACCGTTTGAGGGTTTAATTTTATGACTGCTTCGTCATTATTTCGTTCCATTTTTTAAATTTTACTTTTCTTAATTTTTGTATAAATCTTCACATTTTTCACATTTTTATCCTGGGCATTAATAATTTGAAAAGTAATATTACTTATTTTAAAACTTGTATTTGGTTCTGGAATATCTTCAAAAAAATTTAGAATTAATCCATTCAGGGTTTTAGGACCTTGAGTTGGTAAATTAAGAGTTAATTTTTTATTTAATTCCCTAATGGAAATACCTCCATCTACAATCCAGCCATTATCGTCAAAAATTATTTTTGGTGATTTTGAGGGTAGCTCAATATTAAATTCTCCAATAACCTCTTCAAGTATGTCTTCAAGAGTAACAAGCCCTATAAATTCACCATGTTCATTGACAATTAAGCCAATTTTTTCTTGGTTATCTTGAAATTTTTGCATCTGTTTATATATCGTTGTTCCTGATGGAATGAAATAAGGTGGGTCTATTAAGGCAACTAATTCATCTTGATCTAAAATCTGCATATTTTCTTTAATATAGAGCTTAAAAAGTTTATTGATATCTAATACACCATGAATTTCTTCATTGTCTTGCTTTTTGACAAGAATTCTATTGTGGTGAAAATTTTCAATTTTCTCTAAAATAGCACCCATAGATTGACCTAGATTAATAGATTCAATATTTGTGTGCGGCATCATGATTTCATCAATCGTAACCTTTTCTAGGTCTATTAGATTTAATAATAAAGACTTATTCTTATTAGGTATAAATTTTCCTGAATCACTAATAATACTTTTTAATTCATCCATTGTTATTAAATTATTTTGAGTAAAATTAATTTTGATGTTAAAAATTTTCAATATTCCTAGAACAAATATATTAACAAAAAGAACTATTGGGTAAAGAATTTTTAACAGAGGATAAAGTAAAAAACTGCATAATAATGCTAATTTTTCAGGACGGGCCGCAGCAATGACTTTTGGAGAAATTTCACTAAAAATCAAAATCAAAAATGTGGTGATTAACGTACCGGCCATAATAATAATTTCTTGATTTCCATAAAGCTGAACAGAAATTACGGTTACTAAAGTTGCAGCTGCTGCATTTGAGAAGTTATTACACAATAAAATTACACTTAACAACTTATCTGTTTCTTTTAAAAGCTTTATAGCCAATTTTGCACCAGTGTCTCCATCTTTTGCTAAGTGCTTTAGGCGGTATTTGTTGATAGACATCAAACTTGTTTCAGAAATAGAAAAAAAAGCCGATACTATTAAAAGAATAGCTAAGAGAATGATTTGATTTGTTAGTGAAAAATTAAACACGAGAAGTATTTATAATTCTATTTTTCCTTTTTTTGTTTCTGGATTAGAAATTGCTAAATTAGTTTGATTGGTTCCAAGCCACATTGCTATTGGGCAACCAACCATAATTGATGAATAAATTCCAAATAATATACCAATTGTTAAAGCTAATGCAAAGTTATGAAGTATTTCACCGCCAAAAATTAACATTGAAATTACAACAGTTTGGGTTGAAAGATGTGTCATGATAGTTCGCGACATTGTTCTCGTTATTGCATTATTTATAACTTCAGGAACATTTGATTTTCTCATCTTTCTGAAGTTTTCTCTGACTCGATCAAACACAACAACAGACTCATTCACTGAATATCCTAAAACAGCCAAGACTGCTGCAAGAACAGTTAAATTAAATTCCCATTGAAAAAAGGCAAAAAATCCTAAAATAATTATAACGTCATGCATATTTGCAACAATCGCTGCTATTGCAAATCTCCATTCAAATCTGAGTGTTAAATAAAGCATAATACCTATACAAACAAAAAGAACTGCTAGTGCACCTTTTTCATATAATTCATCTCCAACTTGAGACCCTACGGACTCAACTCTTTTTACCTCCATTAATCCATTTGATAATTTTAGAGCATCTGCAACTTTTTCTGATATTTCGGCAATTGACAAACTTTCACGAATAGGCAAACGAATCAAAACATCTTCTTCGGTACCAAAATTTTGAACTTGAGCGTCCTCTAAATTAATATCTTGTAAAGTTTGACGAATATCATCTATATTTGCAGCTTTTGGGTAACTTATTTCCATCATTGTCCCACCAGTGAAATCTACCCCAAGATTTAAACCACGAACGATAATAAAGAAAATTGCTAAAATAAATACGGTAGTTGATATTACTGCAGATATTTTGCTGTATTTCATAAAAGGTATATCTTTTTTTACTCTAAAAAATTCCATATCTTTAGTTATTATCCACCTTGAAAATTTCACCAATTGATAATTTACTTATCTGGCGTTTGTTACCATAGATATAGTTTACTATGGTGCGCGATACAAAAATTGCACTGAACATAGAAGTTAAAATTCCTAATACAAGCACCACTGCAAAACCTTTAATAGGACCAGAACCAAACATAAAAAGCGCTAATCCTGCAATCATAGTTGTTATATTGGAATCTAGTATAGTGCCCCAAGCCATTTTATAGCCCATACTGATACTAGCTTGAGGCGTATTACCATTTCTTATTTCATCTCGAATTCTTTCATTAATAAGAACACTAGAATCGATAGCCATACCAAGTGTTAATGCGATTGCCGCTAGACCTGGAAGGGTTAATGTAGCTTGGAGTGCCGAAAGTAATGCCACTAAAAATAATAGATTAACGGATAGGGTGATTACTGAAATAACACCAAAAACCATATAATACAGAGCCATCATTATAATAATGGCAATGAAGCCCCATATGGTAGATTGAATACCACGTGAAATATTTTCTTTGCCCATACTTGGGCCAACTGTTCTTTCTTCAATAATTTCCATTGGCGCTGCTAATGACCCTGCTCTTAATAGCAATGCAATATCGGTTGCTTCTTGAGTGTTAGCCATACCAGTAATTTGTACTCTTCCTCCCCCAATTTCACCTCTAATAACTGGAGCTGTAACTACCTCAGTTATATTTTTTTCTATTAAAAGGAGTGCCATTCTTTTCCCTATATTTTTACGTGTTACTTGCTTAAAAATGCTAGCGCCTTTGGCGTCGAGTGTAACTGAAACGATCGATTGACCTGTTAGTTGGTCGACTCCAGGACCTGCATTAGTAATTCGTTCACCAGTGAGAATTACCTCTTTCTTAACCAATATGCCAGTGCCAAATCGATCAGCAAAAATTTCTGAATTGACTGGGATTTGATTCTCATTCCCCTCCTTAAAGATATCTTTATTGAAGTTGTCCTCATTTACCATTCTCATCTCAAGTGTTGCCGTACGACCTAAAATTTCTTTAGCTTTTGCTGTATCTTGAACTCCAGGAAGTTGTATAACAATTCTATCAAGTCCTTGCTGTTGTATTAATGGCTCTGCTACTCCTAATTCATTAACTCTATTATTTAAAGTTTCTAAATTTTGTTTGATTGCGAATTCGGTGATTGATTTTTTTGCTTGCTCACTGATGATAACTTTAAGGACAATTTCATCGTTAACAAAAATTTCTTTAAAGTCAAAACTATTATTTATGTCTCTAATAATATTTTTACCTTTATTTAACTCTTCTTTAGATTTAAATTTAATTTGCATGATGTCATTATTTCTAGTGGCATCGTAATAACCAATTCTTTCTTTTCTTAATGCAGTCCTAAATTCACCTAAATAACTAGCAGTGGTTTTTTCAAGGGCTTTTGATAAATCAACTTGCATGAGGAAATGCACTCCACCCCTTAAGTCAAGGCCTAGGTACATTGGTAGTGCGCCCATATTTGATAGCCAGTTAGGAGAGTTTGAGATTAAATTTAAAGCAACTACATACTTATCCCCTAAAGAATTTTGAATAAGACTTTTTGCTTTTAATTGGTCTTCAGCTGTTTTGAGTTTAACTTTAATATGAAAGTTTTCAACAATTAAGCCAGTGTTTGATATTTTAGATTTTTCTAATGTTTCTTCAATTGACTGTAAGAGTGAAGTATCAATCTTTTCACCAGCCTTAATTGGCATGATTTGAACTGCAGGAGACTCACCATAAAAATTTGGCATGACAAAAGTTATGCTTAGCAAAATTGTTGCTAAGATTAAGAGGTATTTCCAGCGTGCTGAATGGTTCATTTAGTTTAAATTAGAGACCAAGATTCTTAAATTGATTTAATTGTGCCTTTAGGTAATAGAGTTTGGATAGTTTGTTTCTGTATTTTTACCTCTACATCCTTAGCTATTTCTACGGTGGCGAATTGGTTATTTATCTTAGTTATTTTGCCTAAAATACCACTATTTGATACAACCTCATCCCCAGCCTTGAGAGCTTCTAATAAAGTTTTATGTTCTTTAGCTTGCTTCATTTGCGGGCGAATCAACATAAAGTAAAATAAAACAAAAATTATTATAAAAGGGAGAAAGCTAGCTAGTCCTTCATTCACAATATTTATCCTTTAAAAAAAAGTTGATTCTACCATAAGTCATCCATCTATTCATTAGACATTCGTGTTTTTAAGAAGTCAGTTTTGTATTCTTTGAAGTTATTATTGGAAATTGCGTCCGATGCTTCCTTCATAAATGTTTTATAAAAAAATAAATTATGTATTGTGTTTAGTCTTGAGCCCAACATTTCACCAATTTTAAAAAGATGGTGAAGATATGCCCTTGTAAAATTTTTACAGGTATAGCATCTGCAAGATTGGTCAATCGGTAATAAGTCATCTTTATAGCGGGTATTTTTTAACTTAATGTCACCAAATCGAGTAAAAAGCCAACCATTCCTTGCATTTCTAGTGGGCATTACACAATCAAACATATCAACACCCTGTTCAATTGCATGCATTATATCTTCAGGTGTTCCAACCCCCATCAAATATCTTGGTTTTTCTTGAGGCATCATCGGAGTTATAAAAGCAGTAATTTTTTTCATCTCAGTTTTTGGTTCCCCTACAGATAAACCTCCTATCGCATATCCATCAAAACCAATATTCGAGAGTTGTGCTAACGAGTCCTCTCTTAAATCTTCATACATTCCACCTTGAATTATCCCGAATAGTGCATTTTTACTACCAAAAAAACTTTCTTTACTTCGATAGGCCCATTCTTGGCTAAGAAGCATTGAACTTTTAGCTTCCTCAAAGGATGCAGGGTAGGGAGTACATTCATCAAATATCATTGCTATATCAGCGTTAAGGTTTTTTTGAATTTCAATAGATTCTTCAGGACCAAGAAAGCATTCATCACCATTTATTGGGGATCTGAAGGTAACTCCTTTGTTACTAATTTTTCTCATTTTACCTAAACTCCAAACTTGAAATCCACCAGAATCTGTAAGCATTGGTCTTTTCCAATTAATAAATTGATGAAGTCCTTTATGTTTTTTTATGATCTCTAATCCTGGACGAAGCCAGAGATGAAAAGTATTGCCTAGAATAATTTCAAAATCTATTTCTTCTAATTCATTGGGGCTAATTGATTTTACAGCTCCATATGTACCAACTGGCATAAAAACAGGCGTATGAACTTCCCCATGTGAAAGTTTTAACAGGCCCGACCTTGCATTGCCATCTTGAGAAATAATTTTAAATTTCATGTTTAGTGGGTAAATAGATAAATTTGATTTATTATCATTATAAATAGAATATCTATTAATAACGATGAATATTAAGCAATTCTAGGATAAAATTTTAAATAATTATGGTTACCGATAAAGAAAATTTAAAAAAAGATATGAGAGGGAGAAATAAATTTTTCCTTCTTCCTAACTTGTTTACGACAGCATCATTATTTGCTGGATTTTATTCTATCGTTCAAGCAATGAATGGTCGATATGATCATGCTGCTATTGCTATTTTTGTTGCATTAATTTTGGACGGTTTGGATGGGAGAGTTGCAAGGCTGACAAAAACAGAAAGTGCATTTGGTTCTGAATACGACAGTTTATCGGATATGGTTTCTTTTGGAGTCGCTCCCGCTCTTGTAATATATGTATGGGCTCTTCAGCCGCTTGGAAAATTGGGTTGGATTGTTTCATTTGTATATTGTACTTGCGCAGCAGTAAGACTCGCTAGATTTAATGTCAAATTAGATGTCGATAATAAAAAATATTTTTCTGGACTTCCTTCCCCAGCAGCAGCAACGTTGCTTGCTAGTTTTATTTGGATTTCCTTTGATAATGGAATAAGTGGTAATGAAATATTTCTAGGTTTCTTTCAGATGCAATGGTTTGCGGTAATAATAACTGTTTTTGTTGCACTATCAATGACAGCAAATGTTAATTTTTATAGCGGGAAGGATATCAATCTTAGGAATAGCCAACCTTTTGTTGTAATTCTTTTGATAGCATTATTATTTGGTTTAATCTCTCATAATCCAGCAGAGGTTATTTTTATAATTGCATTCGGATATTCACTATCAGGATACTTTAACGTAATAAGGGCAAAATTTAAAACTAGCAAAAATTTTTTAGATGTTGACATATTTGATGAAAAATAAATTAATAATATTTGATACTACATTGCGAGATGGCGAACAAAGCCCAGGTGCATCAATGACCCAAGAAGAAAAAGTTAGGATTGCAAAGCAACTTGAAAAATTAGGTGTGGATATAATTGAGGCTGGTTTTGCTGCAGCAAGTCTAGGAGATTATGAAGCCATTAAAGCCGTGGCAAAAACAATAAAAAAATCAACTGTTTGCTCTTTAGCAAGAGCACTTGAGTCTGATATTGTAAAAGCTGGGAATGCTATTGAATCTGCAAAAAATAAGCGAATACATACTTTTATTGCAACAAGTAAGATTCATATGGAAAATAAGTTAAGGATGAGGCCAGATCAAGTACTTAATCAGGCTGTAAAAGCAGTTGAATGGGCTTTGTCTTATACTGAAGACGTGGAATTTTCTGCTGAAGATGCAGTTCGGTCTGATATAGACTTTCTTGTTGAGGTATTTGATGCTGTAATAAAAGCAGGAGCCAAAACAATTAATGTTCCAGATACAGTTGGTTACTCCATTCCAGATGTGTGGGGGCAACGTATGAAGACAATAATAGAAAGAGTGCCTAATTCGAATAAGGTGATATGGTCCACTCATTGTCACAATGATCTAGGGATGGCTGTAGCTAATTCTCTATCAGCTGTTTCAAATGGTGCGAGACAAGTTGAATGTACAATTAATGGACTTGGAGAAAGGGCGGGGAATGCTAGTTTAGAAGAAATTGTTATGGCTGTTAAAACTAGAAAAGATATTTTTAATCTGGAAACTCAGATCAATACTCAGCAGATTGTCCCAACGTCTCGATTAGTCTCTACTATCACAGGATACCCAGTACAGCCTAATAAGGCAGTAGTTGGTGCAAATGCATTTGCTCATGAATCAGGTATTCATCAAGATGGTGTTCTAAAGCATAGAGAAACTTACGAGATAATGCTCGCTCAAGATGTTGGCTGGGGAGCTAATAAAATTAGTCTCGGAAAGCTTTCCGGAAGAAATGCATTTAAAAGTAGGCTAAGCGAATTAGGAATTGAAATTGAGTCTGAAGAAACTTTTAATGCAACATTTGATCGATTTAAATTGCTAGCAGATAAAAAAACAGAAATTTTTGATGAGGATATCCATGCTTTAGTAAGTGAAGAGTATGTCGAAGAATCCTATGATTTGTATAAATTAATTGGGCTAAAGACTGCATCAGAAACGGGAAAGATTCCGATTTCTGAGATTGAGATGACAATGAATGGAAAAAATCATAAATTTAGTGCAGAAGGCAGTGGTTCTGTTGACGCAGCATTTAAAGCTATTGAATCAATTGTCCAATCAAAAGCAGAACTATTATTATTTTCAGTAAATAATATAACTTCTGGAACAGACTCACAAGGTGAAGTAACTGTTCGATTATCCAGAGGTGGGAGGGTGGTAAATGGGCAAGGCTCAGATACAGATATTGTTATTGCATCTGCAAAAGCTTATATAAGCGCACTGAATAAATTACACTCAAAATATGAACGTGCTCATCCACAAGTATAGAAGAGATATTTCTTGAATTTAGCTATTTTTGATTTAGACAACACGCTCCTTGATGGTGATTCTGATTATAATTGGGGACTTTTTTTAGCCCAAGAAGGCTTTGTCGATAAAAAAAATCATCAAGCCTTGAATGATAAATTTTATGCTGACTATAATGCAGGTAAATTAGATATCTATGAGTTTACTGAATTTCAATTTAAATTTTTCAAGAATAATCCAAGAAAATTACTTGATAAACTTCTTGCGCGTTTCATTGATGAAGTTGCAGAAGCAATGATAACTGAAAAAGCAAGAAACCTTGTTGCACAACATAGAAATAATGGAGATAAATTACTCATAATTACTGCAACTAATAGCTATATAACTAAACCTATTGGTAATTTATTGGGTATAGATGATTTAATTGGAACTGACCTTGAAGAGGTTAATGGAGAATTTACTGGCAAGGTTGAAGGAATTCCTTCATTTAAAGAAGGTAAAGTAGATCGATTAAATCTATGGTTAAAACAAAAAGAACTTACTTTTGAGGGTCTTGAACAAACTTTTTTCTATAGTGATTCTCAAAACGATTTACCATTACTTAGAATTGTTAGTAATCCTGTAGCAGCAAATCCTGATCAAGTATTAGAAAAAGAAGCATCTAAAAATAAATGGCCAATAATTTTTTTAAAATAAGTTATTACTTTAGTAGAATTTCTAAAACAAATTTTGTCCCAAAATAAGCTAGAAAAAGAAATATAAAAGCAATAAGAGAAATAATAACTGCTTTTTTACCTCTCCATCCATATTGATTTCTTCCAAACAACATAGCACTATAGGTTAACCAAGCCATTATAGAAAAAATAAATTTATGATTCCATGTTGATGTTGTTCCAAATATTTCATTTGAAAATAAAATACCAGATAATAAAGTTAATGATAGAAGAATAAAACCAAGCCAGTAAATCTTAAATAAAAAATCTTCCATTGATAACAATGAAAAATTATTAGTAAGGCTACCAAGTATTTTAGTTGTTAAGTTCTTTTCAAATAATAAAATAAAGATTGATAAGATAGCCCCAATAGTTAAAAGGCTGTAAGATAAAATTGCAATATTTATATGTAATGTAAAGTATTCCATAAGTATTATTTGTTCAAAAAAATAAACACAATTATAATGGATTTCTAATATAAACAGTTAATTACAAATTTAGATTGAGAATTTTAAATAATGCTTGAAAACTTAACAGAACGATTACAGTCAGTAATTAAAACTATACGAGGCCAATCTCGCTTCAGTGAAGAAAATATAAGTGACGCTATGAGGGAGGTAAGAATCGCCTTAATTGAGGCAGATGTTGCCCTGCCAGTTGTTAAATATTTTATTGATCGAGTAAAAGAAAAGGTATTGGGTTCTGAGGTTTTAAAAAGTATCACACCGGGTCAAGCAATTATTAAAATTGTTCAAGATGAATTAACAAGCTTGATGGGCTCAGAAAACGTTAGTCTAAATTTTTCTACAAAACCTCCAGCAGTAATTTTAATGGCTGGACTACAGGGGTCTGGAAAGACAACAACTGTTGCAAAGTTAGCTAAAATTTTATTAGGGCAAAAGAAAAAAGTATTGGTTGCAAGTGCTGATGTTTATAGGCCTGCAGCCATTGATCAATTGAAAACCTTAGCAGTAGGATTAAATGTTGAGTGTTTTGATTCATCACCTAAAGATAAACCTATTAAAATTGCTGCAGCGACTCTAGAGTATGCAAAAAAATATTTCTTTGATGTAGTTATCTTTGATACTGCAGGCCGATTAGGAATTGATGAAGTCATGATGAAGGAAATAAAGCAATTACATAAGACGCTTATTCCAATAGAAACCTTATTTGTAGTTGATGCGATGCAGGGTCAAGATGCAGTTAATACAGCCAAAGCCTTCGGAGAAGCTTTACCTTTAACAGGAGTAGTTTTAACTAAGTTAGATGGCGATTCAAGAGGTGGAGCGGCTCTTTCGGTAAGATATATTACTGATAAACCAATTAAATATATTGGAATAAGTGAGAAAACAGATGGACTAGAGGCATTTCACCCAGAGCGAATGGCCTCTAGAATTCTTGGCATGGGTGATATTGTTGGTTTAGTCGAGGAAGCTCAAAAAAATGTTGACACAAAAGAAGCAGAGAAGTTAGCTGAAAAAGTTAAATCAGGAAAAAGTTTTGATTTGGATGATTTTAAAAATCAAATTACTCAGATGAAGAAAATGGGTGGAGTTGGAGCAATGATGGATAAAATGCCTTCACAAATATCTGGCGCTGCTGCAAAAATAAATCCAGAGGATGGAGATAAGTCTTTAGTGCAGATTGAGGCAATTATCAGTTCAATGACCTTTCAAGAAAGAAAATATCCTGATGTAATAAAAGCAAAAAGAAAAATAAGAATTGCAAGTGGCTCCGGAGTTCAAGTACAAGATGTTAATCGTCTTCTTAAACAATTTGAAGAAATGCAAAAAATGATGAAAAGGTTCTCTAAAGGGGGTATTGGTAAAATTATGAGAGGCTTGACTGGCCGATTCCCTGGAATGAATTAATTTTAATTCATAATGTCCATTGACCAAATTCCAATATTACTAGATAATTCCGTTTCGAATAATGGGGTGTTAGCTCAGCTGGTAGAGCACCGGACTTTTAATCCGATGGTCGGGAGTTCGATCCTCCCACACCCTACCATTTTCTATTCAAATTAAATCTGTGAATCCAACATCACAGATTTACTTAAAGTATGTTTTAATAACTTAAGAAATTATTAAAATAAATTAAAAATGACTCAACACAAAAATTTATTACTTAACAATCAACTTTGCTTTGCTCTTTACGCGGCTACAAACTCTATTGTTCGCTACTACCGTATTTATCTTAATGAAATAGGAATAACTTACACACAATACCTTGTTTTATTAGTGCTTTGGGAGACTGATAATTGCAGCATAAAAATTATTGCTAAAACTCTAAAATTAGACTCACCTACAATCACTCCTATTGTTCAAAAATTAGAAAAAATGAATATAGTTAAAAGAAATCGTTCTAATGAGGATGAAAGGATGGTATTAGTCTCTCTTACTAGAGCAGGAATAGACTTGGAAGGTCAGGTTGCTGACATTCAAAACAAAGTTGCTTGCAAGACAAATCTTAAAACTAAAGACTTTAATGAACTGAAAATAACTCTAAACAAGCTTGCTGAAACTATGGCTGAAAAAGAAAAAAATTTAGAAAGTTTATTAAAGTAATTAAAATATTTTTTTATTCTAATTTAATTTTCTTAAAATCCTTTAACCTATAAACATCCCCCATCAGCATATTCGGCGAAGTCACTGTAATAATTTTTTCATAAAGATCTGTTTTTCTTATAATATCTGGCATTTCTTGAACCCCTGGTATTTCTTGAATCCCTGGAAATCTATATATAATAGTCGTAATAATTGTAGGTTGGTATTTCTTCAGCATATCAATTAGTTTACTTTCATCTTCTTCCAGAAGAATCGAATAAAGTGCATTTAAATCTTGCATTTCAAATAAAGGAGGCCTTAAGCCTGTAATAGGATATAAAGCTTGGCTATAATTCATCACAGAAAGAGTTGAATCTTTATTAGAACTCCGTTTAATAACATCTGCTATTAATAGTAATGCTGACCATTTCATTTGTTCTTTATCACTATATGAATCAACCCATAAGGCATTATATGCATTGGTAACAGCATTTTTTTGTTTTAACATCTTAGAATTTAAAGATGCAGACAGATTGGGGTAAATACCATACAAGCAAATTAAAATAATAATTGAAATATTGTATCTATTCGCTTTTTTAGATTGATTGAGAGAGATGTAATTCCATCCAATAGCACTTAGCCCTACGAGGCCTGGAATACAGTTTGCAAAATGATACGGTATTGGAGATTTAAATACTGGTTCCAAAATTGGTATTATTGCCAACGCACCCCAAAATAAATATCTATTAATATTAATTAGATTTTTATTCTGCTGAAATAATTTAGTGGCATAAAATATAGATATAATAGAAAAAAATATCCCAAACCAAAATACTTTAAACATTGATAAACCTATATCAAGAAATGCATTTTTAATTACGTAATGATTAATACTTATAATCTTATAACTATATGAGTTTATAAGTTCAATTAAGGTACCTTCACGATTGATTAAAATAAATCCAAAGCTAACAATTCCTAGTAAGGCAGAACCAATTAGATACTTATAGATTGAATTCCATCCATACCCGATCAAAATAGATATTCCACCTATTATAAATAAAGGTAAGAATGGCTCTCTTAATAGAACTCCTAAAGTGACAAGAGCGCCAATGAGGTAAAATTTATGGCTATTAGCTTGAGAAATACTTTGCCAAAAAAGTAATGCTCCAAATAAAGGTATATAAGAAACCCAAATACTATTCCTGTAACCATATAAGACTAGATTTTTATCATTCATAACTAATAAAGCTGAGCCAGCTAAAATTATTGTAAAAATAGTGCTACCACTTTCTTTTAAGATAATTTTATAGAATAAAAAAGAAGCTAAAACAGCTGCTAAAAGATCAATCCAGCGTAAAGCAATATAGTGATTAATATCTAAACTAAAAACCCAAGAGGTAATAAGTGGATACATATGTAAAGTCATTTGAGAGGGGATATTTTGTCCATTACTCAAAGCTGCATTTATTTCTTGAGCTATATAAGTGTAAAATCCACCATCTGGGTCTGGAAAATAAGTAACAAAATGAACCCTTAAATATCCAGCAGTAAATATCGCTACAATTATTGCAATAATTAAATTAAAAGATTTTTTATTGAGGATTGTATTAAGCATAAAATTAAATTTTTATAAAACTACGTTTACCCAAAGTAACACCATTTAATATTAGAATACAGAATTTTATGAAAGAATCTATGTAATAAATAAATATGAATTAATATAAGTTTTTTCTGTCTATTTGAAATGTTGAAAAAAATATTTTTATTGTTATCTATTTTCATATCTCATTACTCACATAGCTATCCGGCTCAAGCCGAATTATTTGGCCTAAGTAAATCAATGGTGCAAGTATTTGTAACATTTAAAGGAGGAGTAACTGGTTCTGGTTCCGGCATTGTGATTAAAGAAAATCATGTCGCTACAAATTGCCACATTTTTGCTGATAGTGATGGCGTTAATGTAGTTAAGTTCTTTAAAACTTATACGCCAATTTCTGTTTACGCTGATTGGAAAAATGATTTATGTATTTTAAAGTTTGATAACTTACCTTTACCTTCTGTTAGCATCAGAACAACAAAAGATTTAAATTATGAGGAGAAAATTTTCTCAATGACATATCCAAATGATAACCCAATGCCTCTTCCATCTTATGGAAAAATCAAGGCGTTATATCCGTTTCAAGACAGTAATATTATAAGATCATCTGCAGGATTTACAGTTGGGTCTAGTGGAGGTGCGTTATTTGACCTTAATTTTAACCTCGTAGGCATTACCACATTTAAAAGTCCTGGAAGAAGAGAAAATTATTACTATTGTCTTCCAGCTGATTGGATTAAAGAATTACTTAAAACAAAAGAGCAATTTAATTTAAAAAGTATTGCAGCTCCATTTTGGAGCTTACCTGAAAACCAAAAACCTTTTTTTATGAAAGTTGTCTTGCCTTTACAGAATGAAAATTGGCCACTTATGTTAAAAATCGCTAAAGCATGGACGCAAGCAGATGAAGAAAATGCTGATGCTTGGTACTACTTAGGCTTTGCTCAAAGTAAATTATCAAATTTAGATTTCGCTAAATTATTTTTCAAGCAAGCTATAAAATTAAATGATATGCACTTAGATTCTTTGGTTGAACTAACTGAAATTGCAATTAAGCAAAAAGATAAATTGGAGTTTGAGAAAGTAGTAAATCTGATATCTAAAATTAATCAAGAGATAGCTAAATCTTACTTAGAAAAAATTTCATTATAATCAAAAAATGGCGCGCCCGAGAAGATTCGAACTCCTGACCCCTTGGTTCGAAGCCAAGTACTCTATCCAGCTGAGCTACGGGCGCAAAAACATCGATAATTGGCGCGCCCGAGAAGATTCGAACTCCTGACCCCTTGGTTCGTAGCCAAGTACTCTATCCAGCTGAGCTACGGGCGCGTGAGCGATATTATAACTTAATTTCAGTGATATTTTTGGCAGTAAATCTTCTACTGAGAAACTGGAAGTGTTAGAACTGGGCCAATTTTTTCTAAGTTTCCTGATTGTAAAGCGCTAATTTGGTTAAGTAGCATTAATGTGTATTTACTTTCCATATCATTATCTTTAATGAAAAACCAATGACCCCTATACTTTACTTTTACAGAAGCATTGCTAGGCTTTTCTCTTTGAGAATAAACAACAAAAAGATCTGATAAAATATTTTGCCAATTAAAATTTTGACCATCTTCTGTTTTGGTAATCTTAACTCGATTATTAATGATGTCATCATGAGGAATAAGAACCCCGTGAGATAAGAAAAATTGTATACCAGCTAATGACCTTAAGTTAACTTCAATATATTCTCCTTCTGCTCCACCAGAGAAATTGGATGTTAATGGGATAATATTATTTTTAGTAGATAAATTAAGTGCTGCTAGTAGCCTCTTAACATCTTCTGATTCAATGAATTTTTCCCTAATGATGAGTGCAAGATTATCTCTATCACCTTGCGATTTATATCCAAAGCTAACAATATTTTTTTGCTGAAGTTGGTAAAAGATATTAGCTAATGCTTTAAATTCTTTATAGGATGGTGCAAAAGTTGGTGTTGGTCCAGATGCTTCTGATGCATTATTTATCCCATTTATTTTGTTAGCAGTTAGCCTTAATAGTCTTTCAATACTCCACCCTGATCTAGTTAGGAGTAATATTATTTCAGGCTGAATTGGGCTTAATACATTTCTTACGTAATTAGAGCCTTGAAGGGGGAGATAGGTAATCGTTGGTTTTTCACTATAAGATCCATCGCCCCGAACACCTAAGTTATTATTATCTGTTCCTTCAAAAATATTGGCAATTAAACTACCCCCCCGTTTCCATTCAAGAGAAGTTGAAACGCTATTCACTTCTAAGATTGCAATACTATCGGCATATCTTCTTCTAACTAAATTTAATAACATTTCCTCATCATTAGTATTTGCTAGAACCTTGTTATATTCATTCCTCCCATTTTCCATGAACTCTGGGCCAAGCTGAGAACAGCCTGACAAAACGAAAATGATCATAGCTAAGGTAATAAACCCTTGATATGCAATTTTATTGAAAGATATATTCACAGGAACATTATAGATAATTTTAACTTAATTAGCTTTTAAAATTGGTATTTAATTGATAGTAAGTATTCGTAGAAGTAGTATTAAAATACTTATTTTAATAAATATAAATTAATAAAGTTATAATAATTAGAAAATGACTTCATGAGGATTCTAAAATGGCATTATCGATGTACGAAATTTCAATACCAATGTTTATTAATAATTTTAATATTCTTTCTAATATCTTACGTAAGGCTGAAAAAGATGCTGAGAAAAGAAAAATTGAGAAGTCAGTATTCATGAATGCAAGACTAGCCCCAGACATGCTTCCACTAACAAAACAAATTCAAATTGGAACTGATATGGTTAGATTAGGTATTGGGAGATTAGCAGATATAAAAGCCCCATCTTTTAAAGATAATGAAGTTACATTCTCTGATTTACAGAAGAGAATTAAAAAAACTATTACATTCTTAGAAAAAATTAAATCAAAGCAAATGGATGGCTCTGAGCTAAAGAAAATTGAATTATCAATAGGTAAACGTAAACTAGTTTTTAAATTTAAAAATGGATACATATATTTAAGTGAATGGATTATCCCTCACTTCTTTTTTCATATGACAACTACTTATGATATTTTGAGAGCTAATGGCGTTAATTTGGGCAAGCGTGATTTTGTAAAAATGTAATTGATATGAAAATTAAAAAACTAGTATTCCTTTCTATAATTTTTTTCTCGTCTTATCTTATGGCCACAGAAGAACCTGAATTTATTTTAATACTTAAAAATGAAAATTTTGAGATAAGACAATATAATTCCAAAATTTTGGCTCAAGTTTCAGTGAGAGGTAACTTTCATGAAGCATCATCTGAGGGCTTTAAAGAACTTGCTGATTATATTTTTGGGAATAATTTAAGTTTGAACGGTAACACAAAAATGGATATGACAGCACCAGTAGTTTTGGAGCCTATTTCAGAGTTAATAGAGATGACAGCACCAATATTGGCTGAAGGAAAAAATAAAGAATGGGTTGTCTCTTTTGTGATGCCTAAAAAATATACATTAGATACACTACCAAAACCAAATAACAAAAACATAAGAATTTCTAGTTTACCACCAGAAAAATATGCAGTTATCGTTTTTTCTGGACTGGTAAGAGAATCAAACTATGACGAACAAATTAATCTTCTCAATGGTTTTATAGATAATAAAAATCTTGTTACTGTAGGAAAAGTTCAAATTGCTAGATATAACCCACCGTGGACGTTACCTTTTTTTCGTCGTAACGAATTAATGATTAGAATTAATTAGATAATTTATTTTAACTTATAATCATTTTGTAAAATCAAATTTTCTGACAAAATGACAGCTATAACCATCTGGATTTTTTAAAATATATTTTTGGTGATCTTCGTTAGCCGGATAAAAGTTAGAAAAAGCAACAACCTCAGTTATAACTGGATTTACCCATTCCTTAGATTTATCAACTAAATTAATTGCTTGGTACGCAAGATTTTTTTGATCCTCATTAGTATAAAAAATTGCTGATCTATATTGAGTACCTTTATCATTGCCTTGCTGGTTAATAGTTGTAGGATTATGCATTTTAAAGAAGTTTAAAAGTAAGTCTTTATAAGTTATTTCTTTACTATTAAATTCAATTTTAATACTTTCTGCATGGCCGGTATCTCCCCTAGTAACTTCTTTGTAAGATACATTTTTAATGTGCCCACCAGAGAAGCCAACCTTGGTATGTAAGACACCAGGTATTTGCCTTATTAGTTCTTCAAGTCCCCAATAACAGCCACCAGCTAAGTAAGCAACTTGGGAAGATTGATTTTCTGTATTTGCTAGTATTTGATTTGTCATAAAAATTAAAATTAAAAAAAGTTTTTTCATCGAAGGTTCATTAACATATAATAATTATAAATAAGTTTACATGATAGTAAGTAATGTATGGAGGAGAATGTTTAATAAATGATAAAATTTATTCTAATAATTGCTCATTTAGTTATTGGAACCTTTAGCGCATTATATATTTTGAATATTAATAATAAACAAAAAAATTTTTTTATTAAGTGGTGGTCATTAAGACTTTTAAAAATTTTTAATGTGAATTTAATTGTAAATAAAAATTTAAAAAAAATTCTGAGAAAAAAGAATTATTTAATAGTGAGTAATCATATTTCTTGGCTAGATATTTTTGTAATTAATTCAATTTGTCCAGTGACATTTGTTTCTAAATATAGTGTTTCAAAATGGCCTTTTATTGGATGGCTGGCAAAAGCAACAGACACAATATTTATTGATCGAAGTAGGATTAGTAAAATTAAAGAAACAACAATAAAAATAGAACACCATTTAGAGAATAAAGGAAGTATCTTTATGTTTCCAGAAGGTACATCGACAAATGGTTTATCTGTACTTCCATTTAAAAGTAACTTATTTCAATCCGCAATAAATACAAATTCTGACATTTTGCCAATAGGAATTCAATATCAACATAAAAATAAATTCACTTCAGCGCCATCATACATTGGTGATATGAGCTTAGTTGATTCAGTTCTAAATTTAATTAAGCTTGAAAAAATTGATGCAAAAATTACTATATTAAGTCCTATAAGTAAGAATAGAAGTAGAAAATTACTAGCAAAAAAAGCATATCAAATAATTAATAATTTAATAAAATCTTAATTTTTTTTATTATTCTTATAAAATAATAAAGAAAAAATACCTAGCAGTATAAGAAAGTAACCAATTTTTTCAGAATTATTAGGTATTTCATTAAGCAATAGCCATGCTGATACTCCACCAGCTATTGGTGTCATTAAAGACAAAATTGAAACTGATGAAGCTTCAAGATGTTTTAAAGAAAAAAACCATAATAAATATGCAATAGCATTCACAAAAATTATATTAAATAGAACAATACATATAAAATAATTTGTCCAAATAATTGGTTCCGAATTAACAATAAATAGAATTATAAATAAAGGAATTGAACCCCATAGCATTTGCCACGCAGTCATAGTTAGAAGATCTAATTTTGGAAACTTAATATGAATTTTCTTAGATAGAATTACACCACAAGCCCATGAAAAACCAGAAGCTAAAGCAAGTAAGCAGCTAAGTATATTATTACCTTCATTAAGGGGGTTAAAAATTATCCCTATACCTAAAAAAGATATTGCTATAGCCAGCCATTGCAAAGCACTTAATCTTTCTCTTAAGAATGGCCATGCCATCATTGCAACCCATAGAGGCATTGTAAAAACTAATATAACGGTTTTACTTGCACCACCCTCTAATAAAGCCCATATTAGAAACCCTGTAAATCCTGTTGTTTGAAAAAGACCTAGTATAAAGAGTTTAGGTGCTTCTTTGATAAGAAGTGGTTTTTTTAATACTAAAAGAATTCCAAATAAAACAAATGCTCCAAAAAAATTTCGTATAAATGCAAATTCTGCAGGACCAGAAAAATCTAATGCAGATTTCATAAAAGGGACATTAGCTCCCCATATTATAGAGAGTACAAATAGACCTATTATTGATAATAATTTATTTTTTTTCATGAAATATTAAAAATTTTATTTTTGGGTTAATTTTTTGAAGGAAATTATTATGTAGTTTTCAGTGTATAAAAGAACAATTAATAATAAAATAATAAATACACTAGGACGCTCTAATAAAAGTTCAGATTTTATTTTTTTTTGCGGTTTATTTTTAAGAATAGTTTTTACAAAAGTTTTTGAAATATCCCCTTTAATATATTGCGCTTTTATTTGGCTCGATAATTCTATAAGGTAACTGTCGTATAATTTTGATAAATAGCGGTCATATTCGGCAGATGCAACAGAGGGGTCTGGCTCATCTTTTCCACTGTCAGAACTCCTTTCGCCAGTAGCCCCTGGGAGAGAATCATAAATATCCATACCCCAAAAACCAATAAGCATATTTCTTGAGTTATATCTGGGAACAGGAACATCATTTTCGCCACCAATACCAATAAAAATTAATTCTCTTCCTAAGCTAAAGTTATCTAGATTAACTTTATTAATTGCATTAACTTTAGGCGCCTCATCACCATCAGTAAAAAAAAGAATTTTAGATGGAAAATTAAGGCTATCTTGCATTTTAGCTGCAGACTTAATACCAAAAGTAATTCTTGAATTACCTTTCCATGCCATCCTCCATTCAAGTTTTTGAATTGTATCTATGAGTTCATCATAATTCTTACATTTCTCTACTGGTTCTATGATTGATGCAACATTATCAGCTGCAAATATATTGATACTAAAAAAACTCCCACATTCAGATGTGTCAATGATATTTTTAAGTAATAGTTTAGTGTACTCAATTCTAGAAATATTTTTTTTATTGTATGTTAAATCCTCTGCATTCATTGATTGAGATACATCAACTAAAAACATATAGCTGGTGACAGATCTTTTTATTTTTAAAATTGGATTATTAATAGCGATTAAGCACAAAATAATGCTTATTATAAGAATTAATAATTCTTTTTTATTTATTATTAAATTTAATAATTTAAATCTCATGGTAAGCCAATTGGAATATTGCTAAGCTCTTGAACTGCCTTATCCGACATAATATCTGAAGGTTTATTAGGCATAGATGAATATAAAATACTTAAATTAAATTTAGCTAATTTATTTATTGGATTTATCTTTAAAGCTTTCTCATATGAAATAATAGCACTCTGTAACTTATGAAAATTTTCAACTGTTAATTTCCCATCATCACTTAATGGTTTAGATAAACCATCTTGAAGGAATAAAGTTCCAATATTGAAATAAATAATATCCATATTATTAGTTTCAGGAAATAATTTTAAAAGAACATTATATTTTTCAATGGCATTATCATATTCTCCTTGCTTACCTAGCAAGTACGCTGAAGAATATAAGCTCATTTCTTCATATTGATCACTAGTAACTAAATCATTTTTTACTAATTGACGGTTAATTTTATTTATCGTTTTATGCTTAAAAAATTCATTTAAAGCTAAAAAAATACATATTAGTAATATGAAAATAAAAATATAATTATTTAAATTTAATATTTTTTTTATAAATATCATCTGTTATACCTTAATATTTTTAATTAAAATTAATGAAAAAAGAAGTACTAATAATATTCTCAATAAGAAAGGATTATAATTATCGCCAGGAATATCTTTCTCAATTTTGATTGGTCTTTTTTCTTTTGAATCAATATCCATAATTGCAGTTGATAATGCGTCAGGATTTTCTGCTTCATAGGCTTGATATTCTGTATTAAGCGACTTAAAAAACATATCTAATTTAATAATGGTTGGCTCCCTACCTTCAAGATAAGTATTGTCTGAAAATAAGCTAGGATCATTTGGTTCTTTTATAATTATCCAATATAAATTTATTTTTTGTTCAGTTAAAATTTGCGATATTCTATTTTTAACTCGTTTAGATATTTTTCCTGCTCCATCTGAAAGTAATACTAATGCTTGTGAACCAGTTGTAGCTATCTCACTAAACATAAATAAACCAGATGTTATTCCTGAACCAATATTTGTTTGATTAATGGAAGACTTTGTAGCTGCATCAATAGCTGCATATGTGTAATCTCTATTTTTTGTTATTTTAGAACCATACAATGCGGAATTAGAGAAGCCCACAATACCAATCATGTCCAAAGGGCGATTATGGATAAAATCTTTTAAAATTCTTCTTGCTGCAGTTGATTTAATCTCAGATTTATTCTCATCACCACCAATAAATGGTTTAGACATACTAACACTTCTATCTATAACAAATACCAATTGGGCACCTTTACCAATCTGAGTTATAGTTGATGATTTAGACCATGGATTTGCAAGAATCATAATTAATAAAAGTATTATTGAGGACATAATTACTTTAGTAATTAGATTAATTTTTTTTGATAAATTATCTTCGTAAAATAAATTAATATTACTGATTAAAAATTTATCTGAAACAGATATGAAAAATGGTAATAGGATCAGTGGTAACAAAAAAAACCAATTTACATTTATAAAAGTCATCTATATTTTTCTTTCGATAGCTCTAAGTAGCTTTGAAAAATTATATATATCGATAAAACGATTTTTCGTAAAATATGTTTTAGACGAATAAATTTCAGCGGAAGAAACCTCTACAAATATTTTAATTTCATCTTTAATTAATTGATAATTTATATTTTTTTCAATAAATTCATTTAAGTTGGAGATATTAATATTCTTATCAAATGTTTTATTAAAAGCATTAGTTAATATTAAAATAGATTCGATATAATTATCCTTTTCTTTTTTCTTGATTAAAATTTTAATTTTTTTATGGGCTTTTGCAAATGGACCATTCATTCTTCTTAAAAATGGAATATCAATATTCTTATAAATTAAAATTACTATTATTGATAAAATAATTATTGATAATAAATAAGATAATTGATATGAAATTTCTATTTGAGTAGGTTTTTTTTGATCAATAGAATTAAGTAATATATTGTTTAATGGTGAATCAGCTATTTTTGTAAACCAATACTTTTTTTCTGGCATCACAATATTGTCATTGTTAAATATATATTTATGAACTGGTAATTCAAAATTACCGTTATTTGTTTTTTGAAATATTTGATAAATAATTTTATTAGTAAAAGTATATTTACCTTCATCTTCAATTATTTTATAAGATTGTTTGGTTAACCGTAGATTTTTTATTTTTTTATTTTCTAATTTCGGAACTTTTATAAATTTTTCATCTGAAATAATCTTATCTTCAATGACAATCAAATCACCCAGTTGGAAGCCATATGTTAAATTAACAATGTTAGTCTCTGTTTTATAATCTTTTGAGAATGCTAACGTATGAAATAGTAAAAATAAAAAGAAAATATTTTTCATATGTAATTACCGATGAAGTATTGTTGGATACTTTCTATATTAATATCTTCATTTATCTCTATTTGTTTTAACTGCTTTTTCGAAAAAATATTAAATATTTTTATTTTCATTTTTTCATAATCAGTTAATATCTTTTGCTTTATACTCGGTCTTAAGAATACTTCATGCTCTAAGTTCATCTCAGAATCAGTAAACTTTCTAAATCCATAATTTGGCAATTTTTTAATTTCACTTTCTGACGAAATAAAAATTGGAATTACATGATGATTTGATAGTTTATTTAGTATTTCTTCTATTTGTATTGGAGTGTGGTGAAAATCTGAGATCCAAAATATTAATGATTTCTCTTCCGGTAAGTATTTATCTATATCTTTTATTCCATCACTAGAGCTTTTTTCTATTTCAAATGTAAATTTATCTATCCATTGACTTATGTGGGCCAGATTGTTGTCAGGTTCTAATAAAAATTTTTTTTTAATTGAGTCGTTATAACAAATCATACTGAACCGATCCCCTTGACTCACTGCTGAATTTGCAATGATTTTAGATAAATTCCTAATCATAGAATCATTCTTTTTAGTTACAAACATTGAGCTTGATACATCACATAAAGCAACTAAATTAATTGGATTATTTAAGTTATATGTCTTAACATATATATCTTCATAAGGGTCTGTTATTGAATTCTTAATGTCTATTCGGGTTAGATCAGGATGATCATTAAAATTTTTCGAGCCACTGTATTCAAAATCATTACCAATTTTTGAGCTGAGGTTATTTCCATACCTATTATTTCTTGATCGCCAGGAAATAGAATATATAAATTGATTATCTTTCAATCATTAATCCAATACTGGAGTTGGCACTCTTATAAGAATTTCTTGTGAAAATTGCTTTAGTAGTTCTATTCTATTGTTTTCATATATTCTATTTATGACGAGCCTATGTGCCATAACCTCATGAAAAACATAATCAATATCAGTTGGTTCAATATGTGATCTATTATTTAACCATGCATTAACTTTTGCAGCTTTGATAAGCATGATCATTCCTCTTGGACTTGCTCCCGCAACAATGAAGTCATTCATATCCACTTCTTTAATATTGATATTAAATTTTTCTGGGGCCTCAGTGGCTAACCATAAATTTTCTACATACTCTCTTATATGGCTACTAGCTTGAACTTCATTTTGTATTGCAATAGATACTTTATTAAGCTCTTTGCAGTTAAAGTTAGCTGTAGGAATATCTTCAACTAATTTACTAGTATCTTGGAATCTACTATCAAAAATTATTGAATCACGTAATTTTTTATCTTTCGGAGCTTCGATTGAAATTTCCATCATAAATCTATCACGTGCTGCAGCTGGAAGTTCAAAAGTCTCATTCTTTTCTACCTGATTTCGATCTGCGAAAACAACCATATTTGGCAAAAATATATCTTTATTAAATGCACTAATTGATTTTTCTGTCATTGCCCTTAAAAGTAATGAATGGACCTGAGGCCTTGCTCTATTAATTTCATTAAAAAAGAATATTGATAAATCTTCACCTTTTTTAAGGAGAGGTCCTTTGGAGATATTTGGTTTTCCTTCGGCATTAATGGATGCATGATAAATAATATCATTCGGCATTAAGTCAACAGTCCCTTCTACTCGCTCATACTCTCCACCAATTAATTTGGTAATTACTTGTAATAAAGTTGTTTTACCAACCCCTACGCCACCTTCTAGCAATACATGACCTCTAGAAAACAGGCTAATAATGATTAGTTTTATTGCTTTTTCTTGTCCTAAAATAATCTTATTTGCGTCTAATTGAATTTTATCAGCATGGTCACGCCATTGTTTAATTATTGGATTTGATGATTCATTATTTGAATTATTTTCACTCAAAAGATTTTATATCCTTTTAAAATTAAATTTTTATTCTATAAGCTAATTGTTATTTCATTCGTAAGTATAGCAAAAGTTTTAACTTAATTTATCATCTGCAATATGGTATTTAGGATCTTCAAGTACATTTATTTCTACCATTTTTTTTGCGCTTTCTAAAACTTCTAAGCAGTCTGGGCTTAAATGAACAAGGTGCAATTTTTTGCCAGCTAATTTATATTTGTTTGCTAAATTATCAATTGCCATTAGGGCGGAATGGTCAGCTACTTTAGATAACTTAAAGTCGATAATAACTTCTTTCGGATCTTCCTTGATTTTAAATAATTCATTAAAGTTTTTAACTGACGCAAAGAAAAGCGTACCCTTAAGCTCGTATATTTTCCAACCTTTTTTATTTTTTGAAGTTATAACTTCAATTATTCTTGCATGCTCCCATGCAAATACCAGTGCTGATACAATAACTCCTAAAATAACTGCTATTGCTAAATCTGCAACAATGGTTACTGCTCCTACAAGTAAACCAACAAAAATATCTTTTGTAGGAACTTTCCCAAATAATCTTAGACTACCCCATTCAAAAGTCTTTTCAGCAACTACAAACATAACGCCAATTAAAGCAGCTAAAGGAATCATTTCAATCCATTTAGAAAGAAATAAAACAAAAGATGCTAGAAATACTGCTGTAGCAATTCCAGATAATCGTTTAACAGCACCATTATTTATATTAATCATACTTTGACCAATCATCGCACAGCCACCCATACCACCAAAGAAGCCAGTTACAATATTGGCAAATCCTTGCGCCATTGATTCTTTGTTCGGTCTCCCTCTGGTATCGGTCATATCATCAATTAAATTTAATGTAAGAAGTGATTCTATTAAACCAATAGCAGCTAATAAAAAAGCATAAGGTAATATGATTTTAAAGGTCTCTAAATTTATGGGGACTAGTGGAAAATTGAAATTAGGAATACCGCCAGCAATTGAGCCTAAATCTCCAACTGTTTTACTATCAATACCGAAAAATGAAACAATACTTGTAGTAAAAATGATTGCAGCAAGTGTTGATGGAATAGTTTTAGTTATTTTTGGGAAGATATAAATAATAGTAACAGTCAGAATAATTAGACTTAGCATAATATAAAGAGGTAAACCTTCCATCCAAATAGATATTCCTTGGCTATTAATAGTTTTAAAGTGATTAAATTGTGCAATAAATATAACAATTGCTAACCCATTTACAAATCCAAGCATCACTGGATAAGGAACCATACGAATAAATTTACCTAATTTAAAAAGAGCAAAAATTATTTGTAATAACCCCATCATTATTACAGTAAAAAAGAGATATTCAGCACCATGCTGAACTACTAGTGAAACCATTACAACGGCGAGAGCCCCAGTTGCACCTGATACCATTCCAGGTCGACCACCAAATATAGAGGTAATCAAACAAATTATTATGGCAGCATAAAGACCTGTAAGAGGGGAGACTTGAGCAATAAGGGCAAATGCAATTGCTTCAGGAACCATAGCTAATGCGACTGTTAAACCACTTAATATGTTAGTTTTAATTTCTGGAAAATTATACGAGGATGACATTTAAATTATTTGCTTTCTTAAGATTTTATTTAATAAAATAGGACGTCACAACTTAACACATTTAATTGTTTGGGAAAAAATAGTTTTTAAAAAAATAGCTGGGTATGAATTCCATTTTATTGTAACATTTCTAGAATAAGAGTAAATTGTGGTTATATTTATAATTTATATGTGGGGCTATTATGTATACAGAAGAGCATACTAAAATATTAATTGATATTGCAACACTTCTTGACCTTGAGTTTAAAGAAGTTGAAAAGTTTATGGAGTTAATGCTTGGTGGTTATAATTTTGAAGATGGAGTTAATGGTTGTTCGTTAACAACAGCAGAATGTAAATTAATTTTAGATGAGATACAAAAAAGAAAGCCAAAATCCTAAAATTTATAACGTCTGAGATTATATTTTTATTTTAGGTTATTATTTTTTTTAATTTCTTTTGCCATCATAAGGCCTGCCTCAAAAGCACTTTCGATTCTTCCATGGATGAACCAGTCACCGCATGAGGCAAGTTTATTCTCATAGTCTATGAATAAATTTGATTTAGGTTGTTTGCATATGTTTGCATATTTCCAAGCATGAAGGGCAACATGATCTGCTTGATCTGTATCATAGCCAATAATTTCGGAAGTTTCTTTAGTTAAGTAAGAAATAACATCCTGAGATTCATCAGATAAGTGCTTTTCTGCCCAAGCATTAGTAGAGTGAACTAGCATAGAAAACGATTTTACCCTGTCTGGCTTAGAGCTATTAACTGAAACCCAGCTTATATCAGCATCACTTATAAGTGCTGCATCCCATAATAATGGGAGTTCTTTCTTAAATCCAAGCATTAAAGAAAAACAACCAACCATTTTTTTATTCATTAATTCATTATGATATTTAAAATAACCCGGAAGAATTTTTGCAGATTGAATTGCAGGGGCGGTAGATATAACCCAATCAAATTCTCCTAAATTATTTAAATTGTCATCAAATAACTCCCAACCATAATTAGTATTTTTAATAATTTTACTAATTTTGACGTTTAATTTAATATTAAGCCCTTTAGATAAATACTCAGGTATTGAATTCATCCCAGGTACGCCAACATAATGAGGGTATTCTGAGTCCCAAGTCACACTTCTTAGTATTTTATTCTTTTTAAATTCCGCAAAGCGTGCATCCCATCGTTTAATTATATTTTTTCTTATTAATGGCTCTATAAATTCTTTAAAGCTTTTAGTTTTAGCTGTAAAAAATTGCGCACCGTGATCAAATTCATATGGCCCAGAACGACGTAAAGCCATTCTGCCGCCCAAACCTCGGCTTTTTTCAAATAGTGATATGTTAGCAATATCTTTAAGATTTTGTGCAATAGTTATTGCAGAAATGCCAGCACCGATAATAGCAATTTTCATTTATAGTTTATTTTTTAAAGATAATCCAAATTAAAAAGACTATAACTACGATTATCATTCCGATTATATTAATATCCAAAAGCATTTTTTAGCTCCCTAGTTAGGTTAATATTAGAACATTTTATGATAAGTTTTTAATGAAATAGGAAAGAAGCCCATATACTAATTATAGGGCATCAAACAAAATAATGGCGGAGAGTGAGGGATTCGAACCCTCGATACAGGTTAACCCCGTATACCTCCTTAGCAGGGAGGCGCTTTCAACCACTCAGCCAACTCTCCGAATATGGCGGTACAATACTTTAAATAATTTTATAAATCAATATTAGTTATCAGCAAGATTAAAAGCTTTATGCAATGATTTTACAGCTTTATTTAAAGATTTTTCCTCTATAATTATAGAAATTTTAATTTCACTTGTTGAGATAGTACTAATATTAATACCTTCTTCTGCCAAAGCCCTAAACATTTTACTTGCAACTCCAGGATTTGATCGCATACCAACACCAACTATTGATAATTTTGCAATTTTATTATTACCACGTATCTCTCTGGCTTTAACATGCACCTTTACTTTTTTATTAAGAATATCTAAGGTTTTAGTCATATCATTTTTATGAACAGTAAATGTGAAGTCTGTTAAACTATCTCGTCCAATATTTTGAATAATCATATCTACATCTATTTTGGCATCAGCAACAGGACCCAAAATTTGATAAGCTATACCTGGCATATCAGGTACTCCTAATACTGAAAGTTCTGCTTCATCTTTTACAAAAGCAATCCCTGAAATAATTGGGTTTTCCATATTTTTTTTATCCTCATATGTAATGATTGTTCCATTTCCAGCTGTTTCAAAACTGGAAAGAACTCTTAGTTTAACTTTATATTTTCCAGCAAACTCTACTGCACGTGTTTGAAGAACTTTTGATCCTAAGCTAGCCATTTCTAACATTTCTTCAAAAGTGATCGAATCTAATTTTCTTGCTTCAGCGACTACTCTTGGATCAGTTGTATATATACCATCAACATCAGTATATATTTGGCACTCGTCAGCCTTGATTGATGCAGCTAAAGCAACTGCAGTAGTATCTGATCCACCTCTACCCAGAGTAGTTATATTACCTTCACTGTCTGTTCCTTGAAATCCAGCAACCACAACTACAAAGCCTTCTTTTAAATCTTTTTTAATTATTTTTGAATCAATATTTTCAATACGAGCCTTGGTGTGTGATTTATTTGTAAGGATTTTTACTTGATGACCGGCATAACTTTTAGCCTTAATTCCTAAATTTATTAATGCTAAAGCAGTAAGCCCACTTGTTACTTGTTCACCAGTTGATACAATACTATCCATTTCGCGTGGGTCAGGGGAGCTCATCATTTCTTCAGCTAAATTAATTAATTTATTTGTTTCCCCAGACATCGCTGATACAACAACAACAATTTTATGTCCTTGTGATGCAAATTTTGCAACTTTTTCTGCAACAGCTTTTATCCTTATGGGATTTGCTACTGATGTCCCACCAAATTTTTGAACAAGAATTGACATAATATATAGTTTATTTCTTAAGATTTTCTTTGATAAGATTCATTGCTTCTGGAATTTTATTAATTTTAGTGCCTCCAGCCATTGCCATATTTTTCCTTCCACCACCTTTTCCACCTACTTTTTCTCCTAGCATTTTTGCTATTGCTCCTGCATCTATTGAGTTTGTTAAATCATCCGTCACACCAATTGCAAAAGAAATTTTATCTTCAGTAACTGTGCAGAGTATTATAACGGCACTTTTAAGAATATTTTTTAATTTATCAATCATTTCTCTTAGTTGGTTTGTATCTTGATTATCAATTACTTCTGCTAAGAAAGAATAATTTTTTATGTTAATGACTTTTGTTGTAAGCTCATCCCCTTCATTTGAAGCAATTTTAGATTTTAAATCATAAATAATTTTTTCATTTTCTTTAGTTTGAGATAAAAGTTGATTTAATTTATTAGGAATATCTTCAGTCCCAGTTTTTAGCTCTAATGCCAGTTTTTCTAATATGCTTTCTTGTTGCTCCATAATTTCAATTAAATTATAGCCAGTCGTAGCTTCAATTCTTCTTACTCCAGATGCAACACCTATTTCTGATTGAATTTTAAATAATCCAATATCACCTGTTTGACTTACATGGGTCCCACCACATAGTTCTGAACTATTTCCAATATTTAGCACTCGTACTTTTTCATCATACTTTTCCCCAAATAACATCATTGCCCCTTCTTTTTGGGCTTCTTCTATTTTCATAAGTCTAGTTTGTGTTGATTGATTTTGTAAAATTTCGGAATTAACAATTAATTCCACCTCTTTAATCTCTGATGAAGTTAAAGCTTTATTATGAGAAAAATCGAAACGTGTTTTAACGCTATCAACTAAAGAACCTTTTTGTTCAACATGATCTCCGAGAACAATTTTTAGTGCTTTATGAAGAAGGTGAGTAGCAGAATGGTTTCTTTTAATATTGCTTCGATGGGCAATATTAATAGTGGCACTACCTTTATCTTTCAAATTTAAGCTACCCGATTTAACATAGCCTGTGTGACCAAAAATATTACCTTTAATTTTATAGGTATCCCTCACAATAAATTCAGAATTATTACCTTCTATTATTCCAATATCTCCAACTTGACCGCCAGATTCAGCATAAAAAGGAGTTTGATTTAGAATAACAGTACCCTCATCACCTTCTATTAAAGTTTTACTTGGAATATTACCTTTAAATATACCCTCAATTCTTACTTCCGCCTGATTCTGTTCATAACCAATAAATATTGTATCTTTACCTGCATAATCGAGCACAAGCTTGTTTGTAAATTTTCCTGCTTCACGAGCTCGTTTTTTCTGGTTTTCCATTTCTATTTCAAATTCTTTTTCATTTACAGTTAAATTATGCTCTCTACAAACATCTGCAGTTAAGTCTAATGGGAAACCAAAAGTATCATGAAGTTTAAAGGCTAAAATTCCAGGTAATATTTTTTTCTTTTCACTGGCTATATTTTTTATTGAATTTTCGAGAATTATCATTCCATTCTCAATAGTCTCAAAGAATCGCTCTTCTTCCAATTTTATTTCACTCATTATTTTTTTTGTCTTGGCGTCATTGATTGGGTAAGCAGACTTCATTAACTCGATTAAAGTGGGAACCATTTTGGAAAAGAATACACTCCTGCAGCCTAATTTATAACCATGACGTATTGCTCTTCTAATAATTCGTCTGAGTACATAACCCCTACCTTCGTTTGCGGGCATGACTCCGTCTGATATTAAGAATGTTGCCGCACGTATATGATCTGCGAGAACTTTTAAGGATGGATGCTCTTCATCTTTAACTTTAGTTACTTCCATAGCTTTATCAATTAGTGCTCGAAATAAATCAATTTCATAATTTGAATGTACGTTTTGAAGGACAGCTGTAATTCTTTCCAAACCCATCCCAGTATCTACAGCTGGTTTTGGCAAATCTTTCATTACCCCACTTTCTTCACGATTATATTGCATGAATACTAAGTTCCAAATTTCAATATAACGATCACCTTCTTCATCTTTTGATCCTGGAGGCCCTCCAGGAATTAAATCTCCATGATCATAAAATATTTCAGTACATGGTCCGCAAGGCCCTGTATCACCCATCATCCAAAAGTTATCTGATGCATATTTAGATCCTTTATTGTCACCAATACGGATAATTTTTTTATTAGAGAGTCCGATTATTTTTGACCATATGTCATAAGTCTCTTGGTCATCTTTGTAGACTGTAACTAACAATCTATCTTCCGGTACTCGATATATTTTGGTTAAAAGTTCCCAAGCATATAGAATTGCTTCTTTTTTAAAGTAGTCTCCAAAACTGAAATTCCCTAACATCTCAAAGAAGGTATGATGTCTAGCTGTGTAGCCAACATTTTCCAGGTCATTATGTTTGCCTCCAGCACGGACACATTTTTGACTTGATGTAGCAGTTTTATATTTTTGATTTTCAATACCTAGAAATACATCTTTAAATTGATTCATTCCAGCATTTGTGAATAAAAGGGTAGCGTCTCCATGAGGGATAAGACTGCTCGATGCAACAACTTTGTGCCCTTTGTTTTTAAAAAAATTTAAAAACAAAGATCTAATTTCTTCTGTTGTGATTATTTGTTTTTTTGTTGTCATATTAATTCAGGTGATTTACCAGATAATATTTGATGAATTATTGCCACCTCAATACCTCTGCTTTGCAAAAATCTAATTTGCTTAGCTTTTTCATCAATTGTAATTGGAATCTGATTAAACTTTCTCTCCCATATTTTCTTAGCTAGTAAAAATTCATCATCTTTAATATCTCTAAGAACTCGGGTTATTATTGATTCACTAACCCCGCGTAATTTTAGTTCATATGCAATCTTACGAGTACCAAATTTTCTTTTTTTTGATAATACAAATTGTTCAGAAAACCTTTCATCTGATAACCAATTTTTTTCTTCTAACTCATCTAAAACTAATTCTAAATCAGCTTTATTTAGCTCAAGCGACTCAGAGTAAACTAAAATTTTACGCCCTAGTTCGACTCTAGAATAATCTCTTTTACCCAAATAGTAGAGCGCTCTTTTTTTTAATTGAAGCTGATTTTTATTGGAGTTATTCGTCAGCTTTACTATCTTCCTTAATTTCATTTTCATTCTGCTCTATTTCTTTGTTAGCCATAGAGAGGTTTGATTGCGATCTAATTAAATCTTCGATCTCTTTTGAAATATCTGGATTATCTTTTAGGTATTCTCTTACTTTGTCTTTACCTTGACCAATTTTTTCACTTTTGTAGCTATACCATGAACCAGATTTTTCTATAAGGTCAAGATTAACACCTTCATCAATAATTTCACCCTCTAAAGAAATACCTTCGCCATATAGCACATCAAATTCTGCTTTCTTAAAGGGCGGAGCTACTTTATTTTTAACAACCTTAACCCTTGTCTCTGCTCCAATTATTTCATCACCTTTCTTGATAGCTCCAATTCGTCGGATATCTAATCGTACAGAGGCATAAAATTTTAATGCATTACCACCTGTAGTAGTTTCTGGATTTCCAAACATCACACCAATTTTCATTCTCAACTGATTTATGAAGATGACTAAAGTATTAGTTCTTTGTATTTGGCTTGTTAATTTTCTCAATGCTTGCGACATCAATCTAGCTTGTAAACCCATATGTGAGTCACCCATATCACCTTCAATTTCTGCTCTTGGCGTTAGCGCCGCGACAGAATCTATCACAATCATATCCACAGAGCCGCTTCTGACTAACATGTCAGTGATTTCAAGTGCTTGTTCACCAGTATCAGGTTGAGAGACTAAAAGATCTTCTATATTGACACCTAATTTGGCAGCATATTGTGTATCTAATGCATGTTCAGCGTCTATAAAAGCAGCTGTGCCACCAATCTTCTGCATTTGTGCGATAACCGATAATGTTAATGAAGTTTTACCTGACGATTCAGGCCCATAAACCTCAACTACACGGCCACGAGGAAGACCACCAATACCTAATGCAATATCAAGTCCTAATGATCCAGTTGAAACTGATTGAATACCTTCGACTACACTACTATCATCCATTCGCATTACCGAACCCTTGCCATACTGTTTTTCGATTTGTGCTAAAGCTGCATCTAATGCTTTTTTCTTATTTTCATCCATTTAATAGGTGCCTTTGATTGATTATTTTTTAACAGTTAATTATTTCATATTTGCTGCTATAACGTAAGCGCCAATAATTGATTTAATGCAAATAGAAGAGCTTTTTCTCTAATATCTGCTCTATTTCCATCAAAAGATGCCTGATGCTCAAAAATAATATTCTGTTTCTTAGCAATTGCAAAGAAAATGGTACCAACTGGTTTAAGTTTGGACCCTCCAGAAGGCCCCGCAATACCAGTAATACTAAATCCTAGATTTCCTTGGCTATTATTAATTCCTCCTAAAGCCATTTCGTTAGCAGTTTGTTGGCTAACGGCGCCATATTCCTCAATGGTACTTTTTTTTACTCCTACACAATCTATTTTTGATTGGTTGCTGTATGTAATAAACCCTCTATCAAACCAGGTTGACGAGCCAGGAATATTTGTAAGTTGAGCAGCTAGTAAGCCACCAGTACAGGATTCAACAGTAGTAAGAATAATATGCTGTTTTAAAAATTTTTCACCTAGTACCCGAGTTAAACTTATGACATCTTTAGATTGCATAATGGATGAGTATAAAAATTATATAAGCGTATATTGCAGCTCCAACATCATCAATCATAATTCCAAAACCCCCTTTAAATTTTTTTTCTAGAAAATCAATGGGGAAGGGTTTCCATATATCAAAGATACGAAATAAAATGAACGCAAGAATATAGTCTATTTTAGTTATTGAAATTTCAGTTCCAGGCACATGAACAACCAAAACTAATAAAAGTAAAAATCCTACAATCTCGTCAATTACAATACAAGATGGATCTTTAATTGCTAAAGCTTGACTTGTTTTATCAGCAACATAAATGCCAATAAAAAACATAGTGATAATAAATAAATAAATTAAAGACTGCGAAAGAAATTGTAAGAATAAAAAAATTGGTATTGCTACTAATGTACCAAAAGTGCCAGGAGCCTTCGTTATTAATCCACTCCCGAAACCAAGAGCTAAAAAAGCCGAAAAATTTTTAAACAGTAATTTATTTGCTTTCAAAATGATCATAGCCTCTCTTTTTGATTTTATAGGACATATCTTTATGGTCAATAATGTTTAAACGTTTATCTTCCTTAATACTACCAATCCTAGTTAGTTTTATGGATGGCATATTATTTAGTAGATTAATTTTATTCCGATTTTTTTTAGGCGCAGTAAAAAGTAATTGATAATCATCTCCTCCAGACAGTCCAATATCAATTAATTTATTTTTTTTTAACCAAGGATTCATAGGTATATCTTTTAAAGATATATCAGCCCCAACTTTAGAAGCCTCTAAAATATGATCAAGGTCTGCTATTAGCCCATCAGAAATATCAATTGCAGAATTACTAAGTTTAGCCATAATTTTTATTATGGACGAATGTAGCATGGGTTTTTCTAATGCTCTAATTGCTTTTTTTGATAAGCTTTTTGGCAATTGAATTTTTTTTTGAAGCTTTGCCAAGCCCAGTGCAGCAAGGCCTAATTCTCCAGTTATCCATATGTCATCTTCTTTTTTTGCGTTTGATCTTAGAAGAGTATTTTTTTTAAGAACTTCACCTAGTATACAAATACTAATTGATAATGGCCCTCTTGAAGTATCCCCACCAATTAACTCAACCTTATATTTTTTTGCACAACTAAATAAACCATCAGAAAATTTTCCCATCCAATCAGCTTTTACTTTCGGCAGTGCAATTGCCAATAGAGCAAATTTTGGCACACCCCCCATTGCATATATATCTGAGATATTTACTGCAAGAGCTTTCCATCCTAAGTTAAATGGATCAGTATTTGGGAGAAAGTGAGTTTTTTCATTGAGCATATCAGTCGAGATAGCCCATAAATAATTATCATTTTTTTTTATTAAGGCAGCATCATCCCCAATACCTTTGTATGCTTTAGTTTTATATAAATTAAAATATTTACTAATTAATAAGAATTCAGGGGACATTTTATTTTTTTTTAGGCCGGAAAGATTTCAGTATAGATTCTTTAGTTTCAATATAAGGTCCACCAATAAGGTCCAAACAATAGGGGATAGCGGCAAATATACCAGGTACTAATAAATTGCCTTTTCCATCTTTTAGTCCTCCCAATGTTTCTTCAATCGCTTTAGGCTGTCCTGGAAGATTTATTATGAGTGTAGTATTTCTTATAACGGCAACTTGCCTAGATAAGATTGCTGTAGGGACAAAGCTTAAGCTTATTTGTCTCATTTGCTCTCCAAAGCCTGGCATCTCTTTATCACCAACACTTAATGTAGCTTCTGGAGTTACATCTCTTTTAGCAGGCCCTGTCCCACCAGTTGTAAGAATAAGATCACAACTTTTTTTGTCTGATAAATTAATTAATGTATTTTTAATTACCTCAATTTCATCAGGGATGATTATTTCTTCTAAATCGAATGGTTTAACAAGTACCTTAGTTAGCCAATTTTTTAGATTGGGTAAGCCTTCATCCTTATACTTTCCCGATGATGCACGATCGCTTATAGAGATTAAGCCAATTTTAATGAATTTTTCTTCCACAGATATGTCCATTTAATACATAATTAATTAATATTAACATTTCAAGAAGGTTTACTATGCAAAAATCACACTTAACATATTTTATTTCTTTACTATTTCTATTTTTTATATCAAACGTTGCATTTAGTGTTGAAAATGCCTTTGAAAAGAATTACCAAATACAAAGTCCAAAAGGATTTCAATCTTTCTCTAAAAATCCTAATACAAAAATGATGAGGGGATGGTCACAAAAAACTGATAAATTTAAAATGCTTGAAGATGGATATGACCTAATGGGGCATTCAAATTTTACTGGCCCATATACCTCTCCAAATTTAGCACTTCAACATGCAAAATCTATAAAAGCTGATATGGTTTTACTGTATGACCGTCAAATTAATGATTCTAGTCGCGCAACAAGAATTAAAAAAGCTCGAGATAAAGCAAGAAAAGCTAATCGAGTTAAAGAGACAGGAAATTTGACAGAAATTGAAATAAATGACGATGATTTAGTTGATGAAAATATTAAGTATGAAATAAATGCTACATATTGGGTCAAACTACCAAAACCGACATTTGGCGCACACTTTATCAAGTTAAACTCTGGTATAGAGAAAATTAATGGAGTTCAGATTATTGCAATTATAAAAGGATCACCTGCAGAAATTGCTGGTATTTTAAAAAACGATAGCATCACATCAATTGCTGGAGTTTCTGTCAAAAAGCCAGATGATTTAATTAGTGCAATCAGAAAGAATAAAGGTAAATTAATTGAAGTTGGTTATTTAAGAGGGGGTAAGCAATCTAAAGTTGATGTCAAACTTTAAGTATAACAATATCCTTAATAAGCTTAAAAAGCTGCCTTAAATATTTAGGGGGCTTATTGCCTTCCTTTTCTTTTTGAGCATTTGAGATTGTTTGCCGAAGCGACTGCCTATCAATTTGAGGGTATTTTTCCACAAATTCAGTTATTGAATTATTGTTACTTAATAGTTTATCTCTCCAGCCTTCAATAATATGATTGCTTTGTATTTCCTTCTGTGAAGTCACTTTTAATTGCTTCATAATCAAAAAAGCATCAGTTAAGTCAATCTCTCTTAGTAACTTGCCTAAATATTGAACTTGTCTTTTTTTGGCAGAATTTGATTTTAAATTCTTAAGCTCTATAGTGGCTTCGAAAATATTTATAGGAAATTTAAAAGCTTCAATATTGCTTATAGTTAATTCAGAAATTTTTCTTCCAAATTGTTGAATTTTTTTAGATTCTTTCTTTAATTCAGTTTTACTTATAACACTATCTTTATTCAAATCGACCATGACTTAATACCTAATTCTTTCTATGATTCTGTATGATATCAGTTTTAAGGAATGTATTTTTTATGGACGTAAAACTTCTTAACTTCTCTGAAGATGATTTGTATTTAATTTCAAACAAGGTTTTAGAGATAGCAAAAAAAAATGGGGCAACCGCTTCTGATGTGGAAATCAGTGTTAGCTCAGGAAAAACTATTTCAACTCGTATGGGTTCTTTAGAGTCCATTGAGTTAAATAATGGTAAAAGTCTGAGTATCACTGTTTTTTTTAAGCAGCATCAAGGTATTTCATCTACTTCAGATTTTAGCAATGATGCTCTTGAATCTTGTGTTAAGGCAGCTTGTCAGATAGCAAAATATACTGCAGAAGATAAAGCATTTGGTTTGGCAGATCCTATTCTTTATTCTAAAGATGTTAAAGATTTGAAAATATATAATCCATATTTTGACTCTCAAGAATTAATGATTCAAAAAGTCCTTGAATGTGAAGATTACGCTTTAAACTTCGATAGCCAAATAACTAATTCAGAAGGAGCACAATTAAGCACTTCTGAAAATTTATTTGTATATCAAAATTCAGCAGGGTTTAGTGGAGGGTATCCATCATCTAGATCATCTCTTAGTTGTTCTGTAGTCGCTAAAAGTAGTGCAGGGATGCAAAGAGATTATAGCTATAGCTCAGAGAGATCTTATACTGATTTAAAGCTAAATAAGTTCATTGGTCAAGATGCTGCTCAAAGAGCTATTAATCGCTTGAATGTAAGGCCTATTAAAACTGGTAAGTACCCTATAATATTTGAAGCCCCAATTGCAACATCTATTATTTCATCATTAAGCTCTGCTATTTCCGGCGCAAACTTATACCGTGAAACATCTTTTTTAATAAATTCACTAAATACTAAAATAAGCCCAGATTTTTTATCAATCACTGAAAATCCATTTATAAAAAAAGGACATGCAAGTCGAAATTTTGATGGGGAAGGGGTACGAATAGCTGAAAGAAAAATCGTAGATAATGGCTTTCTTAAAAGCTATTTTTTATCTTCCTATAGCGCAAGAAAATTAGGAATGCAGAGTACTGGAAATTCTGGCGGCGCACATAATCTTGTTGTAAACTCATCTGAACAAACTCTTGAAGAGTTAGTTCAAGGAATTGATAAAGGACTATTGATTACAGAACTTTTAGGCCATGGTTTAAATATGGTCACTGGAGATTATTCAAGAGGAGCTGCAGGTTTTTGGATTGAGTCAGGCAAAATTCAGCATGCTGTAGAAGAGATTACTATTGCTAGCAACCTTAAAGATATGTTATTGAATATTAAAGCTGTAGCAAATGATACTTATCAAAATAGTTCTAAATATACTGGATCGATTATGATTGAGCCTATGACGGTGGCAGCTAATTCTTAAGAAATTGAATTACTCAGCTTGGGAAATTTTTTGTGTTTTACATTTCTCTGTAGTTAATTTATTAGTACAATTCTCTATAGTTGATTCTTCTGTATATGCCTCAAAATTATAATCAGAATCCGCAGAATCTGAATAGTCGATATCACCTGATGGCTCATCATTTACGAGTGCTTGGCGGTATTGAAGATAGGCATCTCTTTGGAATGCATATGGATCTAAAGAGGCTTCGTCCATAATTGAAGTTGCATTTAGGAGTTCAGTACGAGCATCAATAAATTGTAAAATACGTACTTGATTTCTTCCTCTTACATTATTTATGTAGCTAATAGGATCAAATGCGAGCGTATCTGTAGCCAATCCGACAGCATCCCTAGTAGTAGAAGGACCTATAAATGGGAGTACTAGGTATGCTCCTTGACCTACACCCCAGTAACCAAGAGTTTGACCAAAGTCTTCTTTTCTTCTCTCGCCACCATTTATTGAATGAACATCGATAAAGCCTAGAAGTCCAACAGTACTATTCACAAGGACCCTTCCAGTATCATTGGCAGCATACTCAATCTTCCCTTGTAACAATTCGTTTATAACCGTAACTACATCTCTAATATTATTAAAGAAATTATTAATTCCTTTTACAACAAATGTTGGAGCTATATTTTTATATCCAGTTGAAACTGGCTTTAAAATTGCATCATCGGCAACATCATTAAACTTATAGACTGCTCTATTAAAACTTTCTAGCGGATCTTTGTTTGCCTGAGTTGCACATCCTGATACTTGAAAAATAAGCAGGAGAATAATAAATAATTTAGATATATGCATATACTTAGATTATCCATTGTTGTTGTATTTAAGTCTATTTAATTTGTTTTTAAAGGCTGAAATTGAAGAAAAATGTTGTAAAAAAACAACATTATACAGTATTCTTAAATAGAGCCATAATTTTAAGCTTTTGCTCTGCATGTGACACAATTGGAAAAGGGTAATCCAAACCCATTTTAACTGGAAAATTATTTGGAGATTCGTTGAAAAAAACTGATGGCTGGTGTATTTGTTTTTTGTTTAGTAACTCTAATTCTGGAACATATCTTTTAATAAATTTACCCTCCGGGTCAAATTTTTCTGATTGGAGAAGTGGATTAAAAATTCTAAAATAAGGTTGTGCATCACAGCCTGTAGATGCTGCCCATTGCCAACCTCCATTATTAGCAGAAAAGTCAAAATCAATTAAATGCTCTGCAAAATACTTTTCACCCCATCGCCAATCGATTAATAAATCTTTTACTAAAAAACAAGCAATGATCATTCTTAACCGATTGTGCATAAATCCAGTTGAATTTAATTGGCGCATGCCTGCATCAACTATTGGGAAACCTGTTTTTCCATTCACCCAGGCACTAAATTTTTTTTCATCATTTTCAAATTTAAGATTGTTATATTTCGATTTAAAAGTTTCACCATCTTGTATATGAGGGAAGTTTGAAAGTATTTGGAAATAAAAATCTCTCCAAATCAACTCATTCAGCCAGATCGAAGAACCTTCTGAGTTATGTTCGAGTGCTATCTTTGCAAGGTGTCTTATAGAAACTGTACCAAACCTATTGTGGACCGAGAGATATGAAACACCCTTTATTCCTGGGAAATTTCTACTGTAATTATAATTATTTATTCTTGTTTTAAAATCTTCAATTAATGCGAGCCCCCCTTGAGTACCTAAAGGAATTTTAATTGAAGAAATATTTGATTTTTCAAAGCCTATTTCCTTTAATGACTGAAGAGATTTATTTTTAAATTTAGCTAAATTAACCTTGTAAGATTCGCAATCAAATTGCGTGATGCCTTCGTTAAATATTTTCTTAAGATGAGTATTTTTGTATGGAGTAAAAACAGTATAAGGACTATTGTTTTGAGTTAAGATTTCTCTTTCTTCGAATATCACTTGATCTTTATATTTGTATGTTTCAATATTTTTCTTTTGTAATTCATCAGAAATTCTATTATCTCTATCTATTGCATATTTTTCATAATCCTTATTTAAAAATAATGCATTACATTTGTATTTCTCGATTAAAGAGGGGATTAAAATGACTGGATCACCAAGTTCTACAATAAGGTCTGAGCCTAGCTTGTTAAGATCTGCTTTTATTTCCTTAAGGGCGTGCCATATAAAATCAATTCTCCTGTCATTTTTAATACTTAATTTGTCTAAGATTTTAATATCAAAAATAAAGCAACAATATACTGCATTTGAATTTTTTAGCGCATGGAAAAGGGCTTTATGATCATAAAGCCTAAGATCTCTTCTTAACCAAACAAGACTACTATTGATAGTGTTATTCACGATGATATGGGTGATTATTTAATATTGTTGATGCTCTATAAATTTGTTCCACCAGTATGACTTTTACCAGATTATGAGGAAGTGTGAGCTCTGATAGGCTCCAAACCCAATTTGATTTTTCTATAATTTTTTTATCTAAGCCATCCGCACCGCCAATTATGAAAGTTACTTTGGGAAAGTTTTGCATCCAGTTAGATAATTTTTCTGATAGACCTATTGAGCTACAAGATGATCCATTTTCGTCAAGAGAGACAATAAAATCAGTTCCAACAAGTTTAAGAATTTTTTGAGCTTCTTGCAATTTTTTTTGTTCAACAGATTTAAATTTTTTTTCTGACTTTATCTCTAATAATTCAATTTTAAAATGATCAACAAATCTTGAAGTATATTTAAACAAGATATCTTGAATTGATTTCGGCGAACTGTTTCCTATAGAAATAATTTTAATTTTCAAACTCAAAAATCACTTTTTAATTATCAGATACCCAAAGTTCTTCTAAATTATAATGCGCTCTTGTTGTGGGAGTCATGATATGAATAATGATATCACCTAAATCAACTAAAACCCATTCACTTCCTGAACTACCTTCTATACCAATTAAAGGGATATTAATATTTTGCATTTTATCTTTTACATTCTCAGCTAGAGCGTTGGCTTGTCTTGAGGAGGATGCACTTGCGATTATTATAAAATCTGCGATAGATTTTTGCTTCCTTATATCGATAGAAATGATATCAAATGCCTTAATATCCTCTAGGGCACCTAGTACATTTTTTTTTATATTGGTAATTGAGGTCAAGTGCTCTTAACTTATGCTGCTTGAATTGCAATTGAGTTTTTAGTTAAAGTTATCTTATTTTGACCGTCAACATAGACTAAAAGTGGTTGATAATTTTCAAGCTCTATTTCATTATAATTAGCAAATGTAGCAATAATTAGCTTATCTCCCGGATCTGCTTTATGAGCCGCTGCACCGTTGATGGATATAATTCCTGAATTTTTTTCTGCTTGAATAGCATAAGTTGAAAATCTTTGCCCATTAGTTATATTGTAAATTGATATTTGTTCATATTCTTTTATGTTTGAAGCTTCTAAAAGTGACACATCAATTGCACACGAACCTTCATATTCAAGTTCTGAATGAGTTACTGAAACTCGGTGAAGTTTAGATTTGAGCATTATTCTTTGCATGTTCTTTATAGTTTAGTTTTAATCGTCACATTATAGTCAGATAGTCGAGGGGATGCAAAATTCTACATTATCGATTAACCTGACATCGCCAAAAAATCCAGCACTTAAGGCTACTAATTTCGAATCCTTATTTGTTGGTTTTTTTAAATCGGATTGTCTTCTTATCTCGAAATAATCAATTTTCCAGCCTTCCTTAGTTAATTCTTCTTTAGCCATAAGTTCAGCATCATGAATTTTTGCTCCATTTAATACAGATTCAGTACATATTTTAAGTTTTTTATATAACTCCACTGCATTTTTAATATCTTTATCAATAAGAAGGTTATTTCTAGAGCTTAGTGCAAGATTGTTAATATTTCTGATGGTTGGAGCTTCTATAATTTTTATTGGTAATTTAGAGTCAGAGACAAACTTTTTAATTAAGTATAATTGTTGATAATCTTTTTTTCCAAAAATAGCATAAGACGGGTTTGTTAAATTAAAAAGTCTGTCAACAACTGTAATTACACCCTTAAAATGACCTATTCTCGTTTTGCCACATAATTCGTTAGAAATAATTGGCATTTTGTAAGAAAGAAATGGTTTTGTTGGGAAGATATCTTTTGTCGATGGCGTAAATAGTATAGTTACCGCACTATCTTTTAATAGGCTTACATCTTGTTTTAATGTTCTTGGGTAATTTTCTAGATCATGTTTCGAGTTGAATTGAATGGGATTAACAAAAATGGTTAAGACAATATTTTTAGATAGTTTTTTTGCCTCCTTTATTAACGATAAATGACCCTCATGTAAATTACCCATAGTTGGAATCAGAGTAATATTCTCTAGTTTATTTAAATTCTCTTTGAGGATTGATGGTGATTTAATTATCTTCATTAATTCTTGCGTTTATGAATTTTTTTAATAAATTTTTCTATTTTATCAAACAAAGAAGGGGCCTCTGTTTTATCAGTTTCATTTTTGTCATTGGAGAAAGATGCTGATGTAATTCCTAGTAAATCATATAGAACTTCAACTTCGCCATTACAGAAAGTGGAAGACCTAAAACTTATAGTTGGAATTGATAATTGATCAGTAATAGCTTTATCATCTGATTCTGAAGTCATTGACATCACGAGCATTTTTAAACCTGCTGCTTCAAGATTTTTAGCTTTGGTAAGTAAATTTTTATTTGCTAACATTTTATTTTTATTAACTTGAGGCATACAGCCTATATGCCCACAAACTAAAATTTTATTAACACTTAAATATTTAACAATATCTAGGATATTATTTTCCCCTTCAATTTTAACCATATCTGCACCAGCTTTAATAAGTAATTTTGCATTCTTTAAAGCCATATTTTTATTAGAAAATGAATTAATTGGCATATCGCTAATTATCGGCATTAACGGTGCCCCCTTTCTAACAGAATTTGTATGGTATAGAACTTCGGCCATCGATACTTCTAATGTTGAAGATTGACCTTTTATTAGTATTCCTAAAGAATCTCCAACTAAGAGAGCATCACAATTAGTTTTGGATAAATAAGATGCAAAAGATGCATCATAACAAGTAATAATGGCAATATTTTTCTTGTTAAATAATTTTTTTAAGTCACGCATCATTACATTAATATAGGGTTAAAAAATTCTCTAGTACTATTAATTTGATTAATTCGCTCTATCAGAATGTTTAACGCTGATTTATCTTCTAACAAGTCGATATTTTCATTGTTAATAATTAAAACTCTAGATTGATGATTATTATGAAAGTAGTTACTGTAAGATTCTGCAATTTTCTCTAAATACTCAGTAGAAATTTTTTGTTCATATGGTATTTTTCTGTTTTCCACACGTTTCCTTAAAAGGTCAACAGGTGTTTGAAGATATATAACTAAGTCTGGAGTAGGGGTTTTAGGATGAAGGTAATTATAAATTTGTGTATAAAGTTTAAGCTCCTCATTGTCTAAATTGAGATTAGCAAATATTGGATCCTTTTGAAGAAAAAAATCAGCAATTATTCCATTTCTAAAGAAATCTTGTTGGTTAAGCTCATTAATTTGCTCAGCCCTTTGAAAAAGAAAAAAAAGTTGAGTTGAAAGTGCGTAATGCTTCATATCTTCATAAAACTTTGGCAGAAAAGGATTTCTATCTGCTTTTTCAGAAAACATATTAGCTCCAAATTTATTAGATAAAAGTTTAGCTAAAGTTGATTTTCCAGACCCTATTGGCCCTTCAACAACTATATATGGGTATTTGTCAAAAATATTCAAACTATTAAATCCTAATAATATTTTCTGGAACTAGCTTATTTATTATATCTATTATTGCACCATGAGTCGGAATCACAATAGTTTCATCGATATCTTTTAATGGCATTAATACAAAAAGTCTTTCGTGCATTCTTGGATGAGGAATAGTTAATTTTTTTTCATTTAAAACCAAACTATCATACAAGAGAATGTCCAAATCTAAAGTTCTGGGACCATTTTTATCAATTCTAATTCTACCCGCGACACTTTCAATTATTAAAAGTTTATTAAGAAGTTCATAAGGCCCAAGATCTGAATCAATTTTTATAACAGCATTGATAAAGTTAGGTTGATTTAGGATTCCTACTGGTGGAGTTTCATATAGATTTGATTCGTTTAAAATTTTAACTCCCACTATTTTTTTAATAGATAAGATTCCCTTTTTAACCTGTTCTTTTGGGTTTCCAAGATTACTTCCTAAAGCAATAAAAATATTACTCATTGTTTAGATTTTTCTTGGTAATAATAAGCAAATCCTGATTCTCTTTATTTGATTCAATAAATTGGGTCCACCACAATCCTTCAGATTTTGAAATTTCTAAAGATTGACATCGGAGTAATAAAAAGTCGTATGAAGCTCTAAACCTTGGATGACTTAAAAGCCTGTATATTTTTTTTGATGATGTGCTATTAAATCTTGGTTGAAGCCTCCAAATCTCACTCATCGTGATGGCAAATCTTTTTTGTACTGGAAAAATTCTTGCTTGTTTCTGAAGTACATCATCAATTGCTTTATTTAGAGCTAAAGATGGGTGGGGGAAATTTTTTTTATACTTCTTACTCAACTCACGAACATCTTTCCATAAAAAAACCGCTAATAAGAATCCTGGGTTTATAGATTGATGATTTTTAATTCTTAGATCGGTGTTTTTAAGACCTTGTAATAGAAAATTATTGAAATCTTTATTATTATTTTCTAAAGATGGAAAATAAATATTACTTAAATTATGTTTCTTAAAAAGGACCATACTTTCTTGGGCATGGCCTGTTAAAAAAAATTTCATAATCTCATCAAACAAGCGAGAGTAAGGAACAGACTTAAGAAGATTAATAGAATTTTTAATTTCACTTACAGATTCACTATGAATCTCCATTTTTAATTTTGCTGCGAAACGAATAGCCCTCAAAATTCGAATTGGGTCTTCTTTATATCGTAACTTAGGCTTTCCAATAAGACGTAATTGATTATCCTGGATATCTCTTATTCCATCGTAGAAATCAATTATATTTTTATCTTCAACATCGTAATAAAGCGCATTAATAGTAAAATCTCTTCTTTCAGCATCTTCCTTAATGGATCCGTACTCATTATCTTTTAAAACTCCATTCGACATTTTTATTTTCTCACGAGGCTTTGCTCTGAATGTCGAGACCTCGATAATCTCACGACCATAAATTACGTGAACAAGTTTAAACCTTCTTCCAATAATTCTTGATCTCTTAAAAATTGATCTTACTTGCTCTGGGGTAGCATTAGTAGCAATATCAAAGTCTTTTGGCTTGTAGCCCATCAAAATATCACGCACTGCTCCACCCACTATAAAAGCATGAAAGTTATTTTTTTTAAGTATTGTGAGAGTATCTAAAGCTGAATTACTTATTAACGCATGATTAATTTTTTTTAACTTAAAAAATGAATAAATTTTTTTTTGAAAGACCTGCAGAAGATTACTATTCATGAATTGTGACTATTAGATATCTTTTTTCCAAAACACATCATTGAAATGATTAATTTTGTTTAAAAATCTAGCTAATACGAAGAGCATATCAGATAGACGATTAATATATTTAAGAGATGCTTCATTTACTTTATCAGTTTGGGCTAAGTTAAATAAATTTCTCTCAACCCTCCTGCAAACCGTTCTTGCTAGATGACAATATGAAGAGGCCTTAGAGCCACCAGGTAAAATAAATTCTTTTAATGACTCTAATTCATCATTCATAGCATCAAGCTTATTTTCAAGGAAATCAATTTTCTCATCATTTATTTTTATATGATTTGGTATAGATAATTCCCCACCAATATCAAATAAATCATGCTGCACTTTCTCAAGAATAATTTTCTTATCATCTGGTAATTTTTCTGTGAGAAGGATTCCAATAATTGAGTTTAATTCATCAATATTGCCTAAAGACTCAATGCGAGCATGAAATTTATCTACTCGAGATCCATCAGCAAGGCCAGTTTTCCCCTGGTCGCCAGTACGTGTATATATTTTTGTTAGCCTATTTGCCATAATTTACCATTTTAATATTCTACATTAACCTACTTTATTTTTTATTTTTATCTCTATAATTAGCAATACAATGAAAAATACACAACCAATTGGAATTTTTGACTCTGGAGTAGGTGGGATATCTGTTATGTCTCATATTCAAAGCTTACTTCCTAATGAAAGTTTAGCTTATGTTGCCGATTCTTTATTTGCACCTTATGGATTAAAAAGTAAAGATGTGATTTTAGAAAGATCTAAAACTGCTATTGATTACTTAATTAAAAAGCAATCTTCAAAGTTAATTGTAGTGGCTTGCAATACTGCCACTGCTGCAGCTATTCAAGAACTTCGTCATATATATGAAATTCCAATTATAGGCATGGAGCCTGCAATAAAGCCTGCTACTAAAGCCACTATTTGCAAAAAAGTTGGAATCTTAGCAACGAATGGCACATTAGAAAGTGCAAAATTTTCTGCATTACTAGAAACTTATTCAGGAGAAATTGATTTTCATACGCAACCTTGCCCAGGGCTAGTTGAGCTTATAGAGCAAGGAAAAATTAATGATTTATCTATAAATATATTGATTCAAAAGTATCTAGACCCGCTGATTGAAAAAAAAGTTGATACTATTGTTTTAGGATGTACACATTATATTTTTATTCGTAAGCTGATTAAAAATCAAATGGGAGCTAATGTAAGAATAATCGATACTGGTTTAGCTGTTGCTAAACAGGTAAAAAGTGAATTAGAAAAGTTTTCATTAACAAATAAAACAAATGAAAAATATTATTCAATATTCACTAATAGTCAAAACTTGAAAATGGAAGAGATAATTAGGTCTATGACTACAAATTTAGATTTTAATTACAGCTATCATAGTAATTGGAATTAATTTTTTATATCTTGATTGCTTTTAATCAATATAACTTAACCAATGCTCGTAATCGGGATTATCCCCTTTAACCGTATCAAAATATATTGTTTGTATTTTTGAAGTTAAGGGACCTTTTATACCTTTTCCGATAAGCCTTCCATCAAGCTCCTTGATAGGGGTAACTTCCGCAGCAGTTCCAGTAAAAAAAGCTTCATCAGCAGTGTATACCTCATCACGAGTGATACTTTTTTCATTTACTTTAACATTTAACCCTTTGGCTATTGTCATGACTGTATCTCTTGTAATACCTTCCAAAGCGCTAGTTAATGTTGGTGTTATTAGCACACCATTCTTAACTATAAAAATATTTTCCCCAGTTCCCTCAGCAATAAAGCCTTGGGTATCTAATAATAATGCCTCGTCATAACCATCGTTAGTTGCTTCTTGGTGCGCTAATATAGAATTCATATAATTCCCATTAGCTTTAGCTTTTGTCATTGTGCTATTTACATGATGTCTAGACAAAGAAGATGTTTTAACCTTGATTCCAGAATCAAGAGCTTCTTGACCCATATAAGCTCCCCAACTCCATGCGGCGACTATTACATTAGTAGATAATTCTTTTGCAGAAATACCCATTGCTTCGGCCCCATAAAACGCCATAGGTCTTATATAGCCAGACTTTAAATTATTCTTACTAATTGAATCTTTATGAGCCTGATTTATTTGAGCGGGAGTAAAAGGTATTTTTATCCCTACTATATGGGCAGAATTAAATAATCTTTTTGTATGATCCTCTAATCTAAAGATAGCAGGACCTTTTTTTGTTTCGTAAGCTCTTACACCTTCAAAAACACCCAAACCATAGTGAAGGGTATGAGTAAGTACATGTGTATTTGCTTCACGCCAAGGCACAAATTTATCATTAAACCAGATAAACCCATCACGATCTTCCATTGTCTGTGGTATTGCCATAATGCCCCTTTAAACTTTTAATAAATTTCTTTGTTCTATCTCAGAATATCTTAAATGACTCTTAGTTAGCATGATAAAATGAATTATAACTTTTAAGAAACTATACATGAATAAATTTTTTGTTATTTTACTACTATTATCAACTTTATTGTCTTGTTCGGACAATAATTTAATTTTTAATGGGTCAAATTTAACAGAGGCCAAATTCAATTCTTATTTTGAACTAACTTCACACAAGGGCGAAAAAAAAACTACAAAAGATTTTAAGGGAAAAGTTGTTGCAATTTTTTTTGGGTTTGCTAGTTGTCCTGATATATGCCCTACGACGATGATTGAGCTTAAAAATATTAAATCTCAACTGGGTAAGAATTCAGATAAATTGGAAGTTTTATTTGTTTCACTTGATCCTGAGAGAGATACACAAGAGTTATTAAGTGCATTTATACCCTCTTTCGATTCTTCATTTATTGGCCTTACTGGCAGTATAGAAAATATTGAAAAAATTACACAACAATTTAAAGTTTATAGGAAAAAAGTTATACAAGGTGATTCCTATACGATTGATCATTCCTCCGGTATATATTTGCTTGATAAAGAGGGTATGATCAGGGTTCGTCATCCTTATGGTTCAGAGATTCAATTAATCGTTGAGGATATTGAAAAGCTGATTTAATCTATTCTATAGAGCCTAAATCCATTTTCTTTTAAGTACAGCTCTGCTTCCTTGTAATTTGGAAATAATAATTGGACTTGCTGCCAGAAATCACTTGAATGATTCATAAATTTTAAGTGAGATAATTCGTGGCAAATTACATAATCAATTACATATTTAGGAGCTTGAATTAATCGCCAGTTTAGCCTTACCTCTCTTCTAGAATTACAAGTTCCCCATCTGGTTTTTGCATTTGATATCAATGTTGCTTGTACTTTTAAATTATTTTTATTACAGAGATCCTCAACTCTTTTGGAAAAATATTCAAGAGCATATTTCTTTACCCAAGCAATAAAAAATTTTTTTAATTTAGGTTTGTCTGATAAATTTTTAAAGCTTATAAAGCATTGATCATTCTTAATATATATATTATTAACCCCTATTTTTAATATAATTAATATTTGTTTATTAAAAATTTTAAATATTTCACCATTACCAATCTTAAAAGGTTCTTCATTTTGAATAGTGAGTAATAATTTTTTTTGAATCCATTTTGATTTTTTTTGAAGTAATTGATGAATTTTGTAGTTTGTCATTAAGATTGGAGCATTAACAATAAGGCCTTTCGGTGTAATCTTTAAACTTATGGTGCGGCGATATTTTTTTATCAATTCATAGGTAATACATGAACCATCTTGCAGTTTTAATTGCTTAGTCCCAGATAGATTAAACATTTATTTTTACCATCTCTGATTCTATCCAGTCTTTAGCAATTTTATTTGCCTCTCCTGATGAAATATTAGATGTATCAATAGCTAAACCTATTGATACTGTAATTTCTCCTGGATATTTAATGAGTGAATTTTTAGGCCAAAAAGATCCAGCATTATGTGCAACTGGAATAATATTTATTTTAGCTTTCTTCGCTAACCATGCACCACCAATATGATACTTACCAATTTCTTTCGGTTTGATTCTAGTACCTTCTGGAAAAATAATAATACAAAATCCTTTACTTATTCTATCAACACCCTGTTTCAACATTTGTCCTAAAGCCTTTTTTCCTGCTTTTCTATTTATGGCGATAGGAGATGTCATAGCTAATCCCCAACCAAAAAAAGGAATCCACAACAGTTCTCTTTTAAGAACCCAAACTTGAGGCGGAAAAATTTTCTGAAAAGCAAGGGTTTCCCATGCTGACTGATGTTTGGATAAAACCATAAATGGTTTTTTAGGTATATTCTCAAGCCCATTCACTTTAAAATTTATATTACAAGAAATCTTCAGCCATAATAATATTGTTTTAGCCCATAAAGAAATAAATTTATAGCGAGCAATTGCCGATAATGGAAAAGTTAAAATTGAAAGAATTGTGAAGGGAATAGTGAAAGCCCACACGCCTAGTTGAAAAATTAAAGATCTTAATAAAATCATTTATTTCTTTAAAATCTTTTCAACTGCTTGTGAAAGATTATTAAATACCCATGTATTTTTTGGGTAAGAGTTATTTACAAAAGTTTCTTCCCCTTTTCCAGTTTTAACTAAGATTGGTTGAGCACCAACAGATTGATAAGCTTCTAAATCTCGTGATGCATCACCTATTGCAGGAATATTTTTTAAGTTGGTATCAAAACGAGCACTTATTTCTTCTAGCATTCCAGATTTAGGTTTTCGACATTTACAATTTGCATCTTCAGTATGTGGACAATAAAAAATCGCATCAATATGCCCCCCAACTTGGGCTAGCAAATCCAGCATTTTTTTATTGATTGAATTCATTGTTTCGATATCAAATAAGCCTCTACCTATTCCTGATTGGTTAGTTGCAATGATAACGCTGAACCCATGTTGATTTAATCTTGCAATTGATTCTAGGCTGTCTGGAATAGGAATCCATTCATTTGGGTTCTTAATGAAATCTACACTGTCTTGATTAATTACCCCGTCTCTATCTAAGATAACAAGTTTCATTTCTAATTAGCCAATTTTGAAATATCTGCCACACTATTTAAAGAGATGTGTAAGTGTTTTAATAAATTATGCCTATTTATTTTTATTCTTTCACTTTCAGAGTTAACCATAACATTCTCAAAAAATTCATCAATAGGATTTTTTAAATCAACTAAAGAGTTTAATGCGCCGATAAAGTCTTTCTTTCCTAGACCTTCCTTGATTAAAGGGTTAAGTTTGGTTATAACTTTGAAAAGTTGGATTTCTTCAGCTTCCTTTAAAAGTGACTCATCAACGTTACCAATTGACCCAGTATATTTTTTAAGTATGTTCGAAACCCTTTTATTTGCAGAAGCAAGATCTTTAGATTGCTCTAGGGTACTAAATTTTTTAATAGCTTCTAGTTTCTTAATAATATCGTTTAGACGCTGCGGTTTTAAAGATATAACAGCATCAATTTCATTTGATGAGAAATTTTTATCTTTCAGATAGTTTGATAATCTTTCATAAATAAATTCTTTTAAAATATTCATTGAATCTTTTTTGTCTTTTGGGCTATGTTTATCAATTAAGTTTGAGAAATTAAGTGAAATATTTTTCTCTATAAGTATGCGTATTAAGCCAATAGCATTTCTTCTTAAACTAAATGGATCTTTATCTCCAGTTGGTTGTTCATTGATGGAAAATAATCCAATTAGAGTTTCAAATTTTTCCGCTAAAGCAGCATAGTCACCAAATAAATTTCTTGGTAATGAGTCTCCTGAAAATTTTGGTTTGTAATGATCTTCGATCGCCGAAGCTATGTCCCGAAATTGAATATCTTCAGAAGCATATATTGCCCCCATAACTCCTTGAAGCGCTGGAAATTCACCGACCATAAGACTTAAAAGATCGGCCTTGGATATTAAGGCAAATTCTTTGTAATCAATATTTGATTTAAAATCGAGCTCCTTTGCGATATATTTTAATATCGTACCAACTCTACCAGCCCTTTCTTCTTGAGTGCCTAATTTATTATGATAAACAATTGAGTTAAGCCTCTTTGAGAGAGACTTAAGAGACTGTTTTTTGTCTTGTTCAAAAAAGAATCCAGCATCAGCGAGTCTAGGCCTAATAACTTTTTCATTACCTTGTATTATATTTATTGGATCATTTGGCGTTAGATTTGAAACTATTATAAAGTGATTTGTAAGCTGATTATTTTTATCAAACAATGGAAAATACTTTTGATTTACTTTCATAGTTAAAATAAGGCATTCTTGAGGAATCTTTAGAAATTTCTCCTCAAATGAGCCAATTAATATATTTGGCATCTCAACCAATGCAGTAACTTCATTCAATAAAGATTCATCGTCAATTATGTGAAATTCCTCTTTAAATGATTTAGTAGCTAAAATAATATCAGTATAAATTTTTTCTTTTCTTTGATTAAAGTTTGCAATAACTCCACCTATATCTAATAATATTTTTTCATAGTTATCAGCATGATCAATATTTAAAAGCTTCTCTTTAGATTCAAATCGATGCCCAAAAGATTTGTTATTTGCTTCAAAACCAAGGAAAGATACTTTTAATATTTTTTCCCCATGAAGTATAAGTAAATTTTTTATAGGCCTTACAAAATTTACAGAACTCCACCCATCCGCTAACTGATAAGACATCATTTTTTTAATTGGCAACTGATTAATACAATTATTAATTATTTGAGACAATATATCTTCAAGATTTATACCAGCAATATTCTTTTCAATATATAAAATTGTCTGACCTTTCTCATCTTTTCTTTTTATTCTTGTTATTGCTTCATCAGATTCATTCAGGGACTGTAGTTTTTTGGATAAGGCTTGTGAACACTGGCCTTTTGCATCAAATCCAATTTTTTCCGGCATAAGTTTGATTAATTTCTTTTTATCATCACTCCTATCCGCAACATTCAATATTTTGACCCCAAGTCTCCTTGGTGTTGAAAAAACTCTCATATCAGAATTTTTGACTAGATTTTTTTCTTGTAATTCTTGTGTAATTAATTGACCAAATTTTTCACCTAGCTCTTTAAGTGAATTCGGTGGTAATTCTTCAGTTATAAATTCTATAAGTAGTGTATTTAATTTCAACTTTTATCTCTTTTAGAATTTAAAGCTGCAATAACTTCTTCCGCCCGCTTTGAGTCTGCAAGAGGAAATCCTAATTTTTTTCTACTTTCTAAATAAGAATTAGCTACTAAACGCGAAATAGTTCTAATTCGACCAATATAATCAGCTCTTTCAGTTACGCTGATGACTCCTCTAGCATCAAGTAAGTTGAATGTATGTGCTGCTTTTAACACTTGTTCGTAAGCAGGAAGTGCTAGGTTATTTTTAACTAAATAGACTGCCTGTTTCTCATGGGATGTAAAAGCAGTTAGCAGAAATTTTGAATCACTGTGTTCAAAGTTATAGGCACTTTGTTCAATTTCGTTTTGAAGAAAAACATCTCCATATTTTAAATCTTTAGTCCACTTTATGTTGTAAATACTATCAACATCTTGAATATACATTGCTATTCTTTCCAAGCCATAAGTAATTTCGCCTGTAATGGGCTTACAAGCAATACCCCCTACTTGTTGAAAATAAGTAAACTGAGTAACCTCCATACCATTAAGCCAAACTTCCCAGCCCAAACCCCATGCACCTAAAGTAGGATTCTCCCAGTTATCTTCCACTAATCTGACATCGTTTTTTTTGAGATCAAATCCAAGATTTTCTAGAGATTTCATGTACAAATCAACTATATTCTCTGGTGATGGTTTTAGCGCAACTTGAAATTGATAGTAATGTTGAAGTCTATTCGGATTCTCGCCATACCGTCCATCCTTTGGTCTTCTGCTAGGTTGAACATAAGCAGCTTTCCATGGCTCTGGACCAATAGATCTAAGAAAAGTTGCCGTATGAGAGGTTCCAGCACCAACTTCCATATCATATGGTTGAATTATGGCACACCCATTTTTACTCCAATATTCTTGAAGATTAAAAATAATTTCTTGAAAAGTTAGTATCATATTTTATTTATTTAATTAAGTTTACATTTTACTATTTTTTTAAAACACATTAAAGAATAAGGTATCAACCAAATTTTTATTTAAATAATATTTTTTTAAAATTTAAAAATATACTAACTCTGAGATATAGCAATAAAATTAGAATACATATGAAATAAATTATAAAATTATTGAATAACATATATGGTGTTATTCCAGTATAACCCTGAACATCATACCTGAGTTCACCTGAGGTAAATTGTGGTAATTTCTTCAATACCTTGCCATCTTTTTCAATAAAAGCTGTTACACCAGTATTGGTAGACCTTATCATCATTTTTTTATTTTCAATTGCTCTTGCCTGTGATATTTGTAAATGCTGTTCAGCTGCAATAGATCTGCCATACCAAGCATCGTTACTTATATTTACCAAAACATGCGGCTCGCTAGTATATTTATTAAGCGAAGCAATCTCATTACCAAAAACATCTTCGTAGCATATATTTATTGCAAAACTCAAATCTCTAATTTTAAATAAATCTACTGATTTTTGTTTTCCTTTATTTAAATTAGCAAAAGGAATATTAAGCCAATTTTTATAGACGTAACCTAGATATTTTTTTAAGGGTATGAATTCACCAAATGGAACAAGGTGATTTTTACGATATGGATTAGTAAAACCTTTCCCAATAAGGAATGCCGAATTGTAGTATCTACCCAAATTTTTTTCAATTGCACCAATAATGATATGACTATCATTATGTGTAACATGATTTTCTAACTTTTCTATAAAACTTTTTGGTATTGTATTTACCTCAATTGGAATAGAGGTTTCCGGAAGGATGATTAAAGAAGCGTCACTATCAAGTATTAGTTTCTGATAATGATTAAGAGATTTGTTAACCATATTTTTATTCCATTTTTTATCCTGAGAAATATTGCCCTGAATAAGTGATGTACTTAAAGTTTTTCCTATAGGCATTGACCATTCGATACCTTTGAGATATTGGCCAAATCCCCAAATAAAAATAAGGAAAATAAGTAAATATAATTTTTTTGAATTTTTTTTAAATAATTGAAAAATTAAAACAGCTGTTAGCACAACTAGAAATGAAATTCCATGAATACCAAGAATTGGCAAATAACCAATTAATGGACTATTTGGCACTTGAGTATATCCTAGTGAGAGCCATGGAAAACCAGTAAAAATAACACTTCTCAATAACTCAATTAAAGTAAAAAAAGCGGGTATAAAAAAAATATTATTTTTGTATTGGCTAAGTAAAGAAAAGGGCAAAAAGAAAAGGGCAAGAAATAAACATAAGGACAGTGTTGAAACTAAAGCTATAAAAGGCGGCATTCCTCCGAATTGTTGCAAGCATATATAAATCCAATAAATACCAGTAATAAAAAAACCACTTCCAAAGACAAAGCTTTTTATTTTTGCTGATTCATTTTTATTTGTTATATAAAGGAGCCCAATAATGGATAAGAGTATAAGTGGGTAAAAACTAAAAGGTGCGAAAGCAAAAACCGATATCGCACCCAGAGAAAAAGGTATTAAGAAATTGCGGAGAATAATGTGAAAAATCATAAATGTACTATTTTTATATTAAGCAAATAGTACTTTAACTTTAATAAAGCTTAACGACTAGCCTAGAAAACGCTATTAGGTCTCTCAACATCATATTTTTTTGCTTCAATAACAGTTGTCTCATCAACTTCATTCATAAATACTACAGATTCAACATAGCCATCAACGATATCTAATTCAGTTGTTGGAAAGTACCTACCATTTTCATCGGTATTGATATTATGGTAATACCATGTCCTTGCAATCACATCGTTACTTGATTTCATTTTTAGCTCTATTCTTTTTGCCGGCTCTCCTAGGATATTGAGAATTTCATCAGGAGTTAAGATTCCAATTTTCTCTACAAACTTAATATCCATTGTCGGAAGCTCTGTCATGATAGGATTTTCGTCAACTGCCCCATCATTTTCATGATGATTTGCGAAAGAAAAAGGCAAATTAAAAAGGAAAAAAATTGCTATTAAATATTTCATATTTATACTCTTTTATAAAGTTATTATTATGAGTGCTTGTTATGGCAGTAAGTTCAAAAATTCTAACTCTTAGGGTTTGGTAAATCAATATTAATAAGAATAGAATGAATTTGCCTGCTATCAGCCCTTAAAATGGTAACATCAAAACCATCGAAAGAAACTTTTTCATTTCTTTGAGGAAGGTAACCAAATTTTTGAGTAATTAACCCACCGATGGTTGTAAATTCTTCATCGCTATATTTTGTAGCAAAATAATTATTAAAGTCAGAGATTTCAGTACTGGCCTTTACTCTAAATTGCCTTTCTTGATCTTCAATAATATTATCTTCAGTTTCATCATAATCAAATTCATCTTCAATATCGCCAACAATTTGTTCTAATACATCTTCGATCGTTACCATTCCAGCAACGCCACCATATTCATCTACTACAATAGCGATATGATTTCGATTAGTTCTAAAATCTTTAAGAAGAACATTAAGGCGTTTTGATTCAGGGACAAAAATTGCAGGCCTGAGATTGTCACGTACCTCAAATTCTTCACCAGAAGTAAATCTTAATAGATCTTTAGCTAAAAGAATTCCAATAACATTATCAATACCACCTTCAACTACAGGGAAACGTGAGTGACTTGTTTTAATAACAAAAGGTATAAATTCTTCAATTTTTTTTGAAATATCAATAACGTCCATTTGTGACCTTGGTATCATTATGTCTCTAACGTGCATTTCAGAGACATTCAATACTCCCTCAAGCATCATTAACGCATCAGAATCCATCATATTTTTTTCAAATGCAGATTTTAAAATATCTGCTAGCTGCTCCTTATCTTTTGGCTTGAGCAAATAATTCTTTATTTTCTTTATGAGTTCAGTTTTTTTCTTTTTCATATAATAAAATTTTAACTATCTATGTAGGGATTTTGAAATCCGTATTTCTTTAAAATTTGAATTTCCTTTTTTTCCATTTTATCAGCTTCTATTTTCTTATCATGACTATAGCCTAAAAGATGAAGATAACCATGAATTAAAAGATGGGCATAATGTGATTGAATTTTTTTATTTTGATTACTGGCTTCAGTTTTAATAACTGGATGACAGAGAATAATATCTCCAATTACAGGATTTTCAGAAAGCGTAAAAGATAAGATATTAGTTGGTTTTTTTTGATTTCTATAACTATAGTTTAAAGATTCTGATTCTTTTTTATCAACAATTCTAATTGTGATACTAGAATTTTGTTGAAATATAGAGCTTAACCAAAGCCTACAATCTTTTAGTTTTAAAATTTTATTTTTGTGAAGAGTATCTTGGATGCAGATAGAAATATTATCTTTTTGTGTCATTAATTTTTTTCATTTTGTTATTTTTTCATATTTTTCGTATGCAATAATTATTTTTTGGACTAGTGGATGCCGCACAACATCTTCTGCGGTGAACTGAGTAAATTCAATTCCTTTAATTCTTTTTAGAATTTTTTGTATTTCAATTAAGCCACTTAATTGCCCTTTGGCTAAATCAATTTGAGTTACATCTCCTGTTATTACTGTCTTTGTTCCAAATCCTATCCTAGTTAAAAACATTTTCATCTGTTCAGGTGTTGTATTTTGAGCCTCATCTAAAATTATAAAGCTTTTATTTAAAGTTCTCCCTCTCATATAGGCAAGCGGAGCCACCTCTAAAATACCTTTATCAAACATTTTTGTAACATTATCATATCCAGCTAGATCATATAAAGCATCATAAAGAGGTCTAAGGTAAGGGTCAACTTTTTGGGCTAAGTCCCCTGGGAGGAAGCCTAATCTTTCCCCTGCTTCAACTGCAGGCCTAACCAAAATAATCCTTTTAACTTTTTCACGATTAAGTGCATCAACTGCCGATGCAACAGCAAGGTATGTTTTACCTGTTCCAGCAGGCCCAATTCCAAAATTAATATCTTGGTTTTGAATATTTTGTAAATATTCAATCTGTCTAGGAGTTCTGCCTTGCAGTTCATTTTGTTTTGTCAAAAGCTGGGGAGATTTTTGTTGGCCTGAATGATTTATGTTATTTACCTGAACTAAGCTAAGCTGTATGTCCTCAGGATTAACTGGCTTAGTTGATTTATCATAAAAATCTTTTATTAGGTTATAACCAAGTTCCGTATTGCTTTTATTTCCATTTAGAATGAAACTTGAGCCTCTTCGGCTAATTTCAATCTCGAGGCCAGTACTAATTTGCTTTAGATTTTCATCAAAAGGACCACATAAGTTTGATAACTTATTATTATCATCATCAGGCAGCTTTAAGTTTTTTTTAATCAATTAAGAATTATTCCTTGGATATTTTTATTTAAAATTTTATTAATTTTGACCTTAATAAATTGATTCAATAGTGATTGATCACCTTGAACCTCGACTATTCTATTATTATCTGTTTTACCTAGAAATACTCCAGGTTTTCTTTTTGAAGGACTGTCGATTAAGATCCTTTGTGTTGTACCTAACATTTTTTTTGTAAAAATTTCACCTTGAGACATGTTTTCTGTTTGTAGCTCATGTAAACGTTCTAATTTATCCTCATGAGGAGTTAAGTCTTCCAAGTAGGATGCAGGTGTTCCGGGCCGAGGGCTATAGATAAAGCTGTAAGAGTAATCAAATTCCAACTCTTTCATGAGTGATTTTGTTGAGTTAAAATCTTTTAAGGTTTCAGAAGGGAATCCCACAATAAAGTCTGATGTAATTGATATATCTGGACATTTTTTTCTTAGCTTTCTTATGATAGATTTATATTCTAGGGTTGTATAATTTCTCTTCATTGCGGATAAAACTCTGTCAGAACCTGCTTGAATTGGTAGGTGAATCATTTTAGCTAGCTTATCTATGTTACTAAAACAATCAATTAATGAATCATTCATTTCGTTAGGATGACTTGTGCTAAATCGAATTCTTTTAATTTCATTTATTTCGGAAACATATTCTATTAAAGTGGCGAAGTCAGCTATTTCTCCATTTTCCATTAAACCTCTATATGCATTTACGTTCTGACCTAGTAAGGTAATTTCACTTACACCTTTAGTTATAATTTCTTTTAAGATATCATTTAGAGGCCTTGATACCTCCTCACCTCTTGTATATGGGACGACACAGAAAGAACAGTACTTACTGCAGCCTTCCATTATTGAAACCATTGCAGATGAACCTTCAGAGCTTGATGCAGGAAGGCGGTCAAATTTTTCAATTTCTGGGAATGAGATGTCTATTTGTGGCTTTCCATTTTCCTCTCTAGCTTTAAGAAGGTCTGGAAGTCTGTGGAGTGTTTGAGGGCCAAATACTATATCTACATAAGGAGCCTTTTTAATGATATTAGAGCCTTCTTGGCTTGCAACACAACCACCAACTGCAATCCTTAAGCTTGGATTAGCTTCTTTTAATTTCCGAATTCTTCCAAGATCACTATAAACTTTAACCTCAGCTTTTTCCCTAATTGAGCATGTATTTAAAATAATAAGATCTGCGTCTTTTTGCTCTGTTGTCTGAATAAGTTTATTTTTATCAACTAATACATCATTAATTTTTTCAGAATCATATTCATTCATTTGACACCCAAAAGTTTTTATAAATACTTTTTTTCCCATTGAAATTTTTTAGTTAAAGTTTTAAAGAAGTAATTATAGCTTTATTTGATAGTTTTTTAACTGTTACTGTATATAAACACCTGAATAGAGTAACATTTTGTAATGGAAAGTTTCCCAGTATTTATAAATTTAAAAGACAAACCTGTAACTGTAATAGGTGGAGGGGATATCGCTTTACGAAAAGTAAAGTTATTGGTTAAGGCAGGACCTAAAATAACTGTTATATCAAAAGTAATATGCAAAGAATTAAAAGAACTTCTCAAGAAATATAATCATAAGGTGGTAATAAAAAGTTTTCAGGAAGTCGATTTAAAAACCCCAATTTTAATAATTGCTGCTACAAATAGCGCAACAACAAATAAAAGAATTTCAACTTGCGCTCAGCAGAACAATATACTGATTAATGTGGTGGATCAGCCAAAATTATGTACATTTACTATGGGTTCTATTGTTGAAAGAGACTCGTTGGTCATTTCAATATCTAGCGGCGGAAAAGCGCCAGTTCTTGTAAGAAATATAAGGGAGAAAATCGAGACATTGATACCACAATCATATGCTGAACTAGTTAGCTTTGCTGGTAGCTTAAGGACTATTGTTAAAAGGAAAATTCAATCAGGGGTGAAAAGAAGAATTTTTTGGGAAGAGTTTTTTCAAAGTGACTATATCCAAAATTTTATATTAGCCCCTAAAAAATTAAATTCAAGACTGTTCAATAAGATTTTATTGAGCATGAAGAATAAAAAAAATGGTGAGGTATATTTGGTAGGGGCAGGGCCTGGAGAAAGAGATTTATTAACAATAAGGGCCCTTCATTTGATGCAGAAATGTGATGTATGTATTTATGATAATTTGGTCTCAATAGACATATTAGAATTGGTTAGAAGAGATGCAGACTTAGTTTACGCTGGAAAAAAGAAAGACCAACATACTTTGAGCCAGGATAAAATTAACAGCTTATTAATTAAATTTGCTAAGAAAGGTAAAAGAGTTTTACGTTTAAAAGGGGGCGACCCTTTCATTTTTGGTAGAGGTGGAGAGGAAATAGAAAGCTTAATGAGGTATAAAATTCCATTTCAAGTTGTTCCTGGAATAACTTCTGCTAGTGGGGTAGCTTCATATTCTGGAATTCCGTTAACACATAGAGATCATGCTCAAAGTTGCTTATTTTTAACCGGACACCTTAAAGATGGAGTTATTGATTTTGATTGGCCAAAGCTTATTGTTGAGAATCAAACCTTAGTAATTTATATGGGGTTATTGAGTTTAAATGTATTAGTAGACAATCTAATTCAACATGGCATGTTAAAAAAAATGCCAATAGCGATTATTGAAAGCGGAACTACCTCCAGACAAAAAGTGGTAACTGGAGTGTTATCAAATATTAGATCAAAAGTCACTAGATCAAAAGTAAAGTCACCAGCTTTAATTATTGTGGGATCAGTTGTAACTCTTAGAGATAAATTAAATTGGTTTAAATAAATAATTATGCTGTAATAATTGGGATAGTTATTTTTGCATCTAACCCACCTTCGCTGCGATTAATTAATTCTAACTTTCCATCATGAGCTTTTACAATTCTATCAGCTATGGTCAGCCCAAGACCACTTCCTCCTTTATTTCCCCTTGCTTCATCCACCCTTTCAAAAGGCTTTAGAAGTTTTGATTTTTGTTCTTCAGGTATTCCTGGCCCATTATCTATAATTGATATTGTGAAGCTTTCCTCAAGTAATGAAGCCTCTAAAATGACTTTTCCTTTTGAATAAAAAAATGCGTTATTTATTAAATTATCAAGACATCTTTGAAAAGCTAATGGACGCAAATCTATAAAAAGTTTTTTGGGGATATCTGTTCTAATATTTTTCTTTTTTAAAGAAAAATTCTGACCCATTCTTTTATGTTTAGTCTTTATGTCTTTTAATAGTATTCCTAAGTTAACTGGTATCTTGGGCTCATCCTCGAAGCCTCTAGCAAAATCTAAAAACTGATTTAAGATATCATTAATTTCCATTACATCATCTTCAAGGCTTTCTTTTAAGGATGAAGAATTTGGGGGCAACATCTCGGAAGCAAGCCTAATTCTTGTTAGTGGCGTTCTAATATCGTGAGACACACTTGCTAGAAGAAATTTTCTTTCCTTATTAACTTTAGATAGATTTTCAGTCATCTCATTAAATGCTTCGCTAAGTTTACGAAACTCTGTAACGCTATCCAGAGGAAGTTTATTTACATTATGCCCATTTCTAATTTTATCAGCAGCATCTATTAAATTATTAATGGGGCGACTAATTCTCTTTGTTGTGACATATGCTCCTAAAATTGCAAGTATTGCAATCACAATTCCCCAACCAATCCAATGCCAAGGAAATGGCCTATCACTAATAAGTCTTGGTACTACGACCCAGAACATATCTCCATCAATTTCAAAACTCACCCACACACCAGGAATATCATAATGATTTATAACAACAAAACTTCCCGGAGAAATTTTGGCAGTTATTTTTTCAACTACTAATTTTAAGAATGGATCATCAGGAATGGGCTCTATAGATTCAAAAGGAAAAGCTGCATATATTTTGATATCACCTATATCATTTATTTCTCTAAATAATTGTATTCTTTTTGATGGAGCTGCAGCGTAGAGGGCTGCTTTGGTAAAGTTAACAATTGTAATAATTTCTTGTGCGAGGGCTGTTGCTCTTGGCTCCCTTTCAAAATTATCAAATATTTTAAGCGATACTAATTGGCTAACAATTAAAAGCGTTGCTATAAAAAGTACAAATCGAGATAAAAGTCTTTTTGGTAAGAAATTCAATTTTTATTCACCATCAGGGTTGAAGATATAACCAAAGCCCCATTTAGTTTGAAGGTATTTTGGATTATTTGGGTCATCTTCGATTAATTTCCTTATTCTCGATATCTGAACGTCTATACTTCGATCAAAAACATCCAATTCCTTTCCTCTGGCCAGTTGCATTATTTGGTCTCTTGATAATGGCTGTTTTGGTCTATCAGTAAAAACTTTTAATAAATCAAATTCTCCCGTTGTAATTGAAATATTTTTACCGTTTTTAGTTAGGTTTCGATTTTGTACATCAAAAATAAACTCACCAAAATTTATTGATTTTGTTGATAATGTTTTAGAAAAAGTATCTTTCCGTCTAATAATGGCATTGATTCTAGCTAATAACTCTCGAGGATTAAAAGGTTTAGGAAGATAGTCATCTGCACCCATTTCTAGACCAACTATACGATCTACCTCATCACCTTTTGCCGTAAGCATTATGATTGGAATTACAACCTCGTTTACTCTTAGACGCTGACATATCTGCAATCCTGACTCTTCTGGCATCATCAGATCTAAAATAATTAAGTCAGCTGCATATTTTTTTAGAATTTCATCTAAATCTTTACCACTTTTACCAGTGTGGACGATAAAAGAATTATCAGTTAAATATTTAGCTGTTAATTCAAGAATCTTAGAATCATCATCTATTAGCGCCAATACATATTTTTTTACAATCATAAATTTTAATAAATCTTAAATAATATTTCATATATTAACTTGTATAACTTTTATTTAATAGTAACAATCCTGTTACAATTTTCGTAAATTTTGTAATATTCGATTAACAATTAGATAGCACACTATCTATCCGACTAAATAAAAAGTAAAAACTTTATATTTGAATATAATATCTAAAAGTAAACAATTTTTTTTGTTAACCCTGTTTCTTTCAAGTTATGTTGCTGCAGACGTTACGTCAAATAAATTGAATTCGGTTGATTCTGAAATTTCATATGAATTAAGCGATTTAGATCAGATTCGAGATGCTCTGGCTATTTATTCACGCGCTGAAGATAAGAATAATGCTATTTATGAGCAGAAGAGAAGAGCAATGCTTGATAGTGTTGAATTAAGGTTTCTGGCTTGTGACACGGACGCAGATGATACCTTAGATGTTTTTGAAGCAACTCAATGTCTTCCTCAAGTAGCGAGAATGTTCAGAGATGTTGATATTGATAATGATAATCTTATAACGTTAGATGAGATTGCAATTCTTGCTAAAACCTTCGAAAGAAAAAATAATCAAGAATTAAACCAAAATATAACTGCTTCAGACAAAAATAAACAAGATTCCGCAGCTTCTTTAGAGAAAAATTTTAATTAAGAAAAAACAATAGCTTTTATTTTTTTTGTCTTTGAATTAAACTCGTTTCTCTATGATAGAAATAATCTCAGGCTCAAGCTATAGTGAGCTAAAATCATCAATTAGTCACTTAGATAGAAATTCACCATTTTTAAATATAAATTTTTTTGCTGCTTTGGAAAAATCAAAATCAATTGGACAAAATACTGGTTGGGTTTCTTTCCCAATCTTCGCAAAAAAAAATAATGAAATTATTGGATTTATACCTATGTTTTTAAAAGAGCATTCCTATGGGGAATATGTTTTTGATCACTCTTGGGCGGACGCTTTTCAGCAGCATGGTTTAAGTTATTATCCAAAAATGATATCTGCAATCCCTTTTACACCTATCACTGGAACAAGGCTGTTAGCAGATGATATTGCAGTCAAGAAAGCAATGATTAAGGCGATTGAGAAGATTTTAGTAGAATATAAGATATCTTCATGCCATATTCTATTTCCTGAAAAAAAAGATCACGATTTATTTAATGAAATGGGTTGGCTTCCAAGAAAGGGAGTTCAATTTAAATGGCATAATGATTCATACCAAACATTTGATGAATTTCTTCAAAGTCTTTCACATGATAAAAGGAAAAAAATAAAACAAGAAAGAAAAAAAATTAAAAAAAATGGAATTTGTATTGAGCGAAAGCAGGGCGCAGATATCACCATTGAAGATATAGATTTTTTTTATGAATGTTACTGCGAAACATATCGACTTCATCATTCCACGCCTTATTTAAAAAAATCATTTTTTTATGAATTAGCTAAAACTATGACAGATGAGTTACTGGTGATAATTGCAAAAAAAAATGATATTAAAATAGCTAGCGCTCTAAATATAATTGGCCTTGATACTCTTTACGGAAGGTACTGGGGAGCATTAGAGTTTTTTTCTGGGCTACATTTTGAATTATGTTATTACCAGGGGCAAGAATTTTGTATCGAAAATAAAATACAGTATTTTGAAGGTGGTGCTCAAGGAGAGCATAAGCTAGCAAGAGGTTTTAAACCATTCGATACCTATTCTAATCACTTCATAGCGCAGCCTGATTTTAAAGTTGCAATAAGTAATTTTTTAAATGATGAGTTAAGTAGAATTAATGAATATAGTAATGAATTAGAGGAAAGAACTCCTTATAAAAAACTTAAATAGAAATTCCTATTGAAGAATAAAGCTTACTAGATAAAATAATAAAAATCCCAAAATAATAACAAGGATGAAGCCAATAATTAAGAAATATTTCACTCCGTTGCTTTTTATAAACTCTTCATCTTTATGAAGATTGTTGCTTGATTGAATTCCGCAAAATGCAGATAAAACACTTTTAATAATTTGGAATATTTTCATTGAATTTTATTAAACCAGTTAGCGTTTTTAGAAATGGTAGTGATGGAGAGACTTGAACTCTCGACCTCAGCATTATGAATGCTGCGCTCTAACCAACTGAGCTACATCACCATATGATTTAAATAACGTGGATTATACTTTTTTTCAACTTGTAAAGTCAAAGATATTAAACATTAAATCTAAAATGCATTACATCTCCATCTTTTACTATATAATCTTTCCCTTCAAGTCTCATTTTCCCCGAGTCTTTTGATTTTTGTTCTCCGTTACACTCAATATAATCATCATATGAAATTACTTCTGCCCTAATAAATCCTTTCTCAAAGTCCGTATGGATGACTCCAGCTGCTTCAGGTGCAGTTGCACCAGCTCTAACTGTCCAAGCTCTAACCTCTTCAATTCCTGCGGTAAAATAAGTTTGGAGACCGAGTAAGCTGTAAGTTGAGCGAATAACGCGATTTAATCCTGGTTCATTTAAGCTCATTTCAGATAGGAATATTTCTTTCTCATCATCATCAAGATCGGATATATCAGATTCAATTTTTGCACTTACAGGTACTACGGGTATGTTCCTTTTAGAAGCATATGCCATTACCGCATCTAAATTTTTATTACCTTCGAAACCATTTTCATCAACATTTGCAACTAACATCATTGGTTTAATTGTTATCAAGCAAAGCGGCTTAATTAAAGTTAACTCATCAACACTTAAATCTACATGAATTGCTAAATTGCCTTCATTAAAGATTGCTTCAACTTTTTTATACACATTTAGAAGTGCTATTGATTCTTTATCACCTGATTTAGACTTTTTAGATTCTTTTTGAATCGCTTTGTCTAAAGTTTCCATATCAGCAAGTATTAGCTCGGTATTAATTATTTCAATATCTGATAGCGGATCTACTTTACCGTCAACATGAACAACATTGTCATCATTAAAACACCTTACAACATGCATAATTGCATCAGTTTCTCGTATATTAGCTAAGAATTTATTGCCCAAACCTTCACCTTTAGATGCGCCTGCGACAAGACCTGCAATATCTACAAATTCTACGGTGGCTGGCTGAGTTTTCTTTGGGGAAACAATATTTTGCAGAGCTTTAATTCTTAGGTCAGGAACTTCAACAATACCTATATTTGGCTCAATAGTGCAGAAAGGGTAGTTCTCAGCATCAATCCCAGCTTTTGTTATAGCATTGAATAAAGTGGACTTTCCGACATTTGGTAGGCCAACAATTCCGCATTTCATAAATTACATCCTAAAATATTATTTTGAGTGAAGATTTAGCATTGCTTTTTCAAAATCACCCATTGTTAGTAGTGAAAAAATTTTGTAACTGTTAAAAATTGTATCCTCTATGGCTGTTTTTTCAGATCTCTGGGGTTTATTTAAAACATAGTCATGGACTAAACTTTTATCCCCTGGGTGACCAATACCGAGTCTTAAGCGCCAAAAATTATTTGTCTGTAGTAAGCTGGAAATACTTTTTATTCCATTATGTCCACCATGCCCACCACCAAACTTTAACTTAGTATTTCCTGGAGATAAGTCAAGTTCATCATGAATAATTAGTATTTCTTCTGGCTTAATTTTATAATAATTGGATAAAGCAGCAACAGATTTACCGCTATCATTCATAAACGTATTCGGTTTTAGAAAAAAATACTCACTATCTTTTGAATATTTTCCATATAACCCATAGAATTTCGAGCTATTTTTTAAGGATAAACGATGATTTTCAGTAACAAAATCTACCCACCAAAAACCAGCATTGTGTCGGGTAGCTTGATAATTATCACCAGGATTTCCGAGACCAACAAATAACCTTATCCCAGCCATTAGAATCCATATAATCCTAAAATGAAATTTCTGATAAAAGAGTTATTCTTTGGAGTCTTTATTTGACTCATCAGAATTTTCCCCATCCTTGCTAGAATTATCTCCTTCAGCACCTTCAGCACCTTCAGCACCTTCAGCACCTTCAGCACCTTCTTCGCTTTCTTCACCTTCAGGAGCTGCTACAACCTCTTCAACAACAACTTTAGGTCTAGATACAGAAGTTATGATTGGGTCATTATCTTCGGATAAATTAGCTAATTCAACACCTTCTGGCACTTTTATTTCTGATAGGTGAATTGAATCACCGATTGCTAAATTAATTAAATCAACCTCAATATAAGTTGGTAAATCTTTAGGAAGACATGATATATCTACTTCAACCATAATATGTGAAACAATACCACCCTCTAGTTTTACGCCTGGGGCAATTTCTTCATTTAAGAAATGGAACGGTATTTTAACGCTTAGTTTTTTATTCTCATCAATTCTTTGAAGATCAATATGTTGAATATTATTTCTTACTGGATGCATTTGGAAGTCTCTAAGTAATACAGGTTCTTTTTTACCATCTAAGTTTAAAGTAAGAATAGATGCATGGAAGGCTTCATGTTTAAATTGCATGAATAACTCTTTACTATCTAACTCTATGCTAGTTGCTTTATTTTTCCCACCGTATAGGACTCCAGGTACTTTTCCTGAATGTCGAAGACGGCGGCTCGCACCCGTACCTTTCAACTCTCTAACTTTTGCATTTATTTCAATTTTCATTATTAACTGCTCCTAAGTAAAAATAGACCCGCGACCAGGCCTATTAGTTAATTAAATCTCTATTCATCTATTAAAGTTTCTATTCCATAAATAAGGAACTAACTGAATCTTCATGGCTAATTCTTCTTATAGTTTCTGCTAATAACTCTGCTACTGATAATTGCCTGATTTTTTTAGTATTTTGCGCATTTTTATGTAGCGTAATTGTATCAGTAATTACAATTTCATCAAGTTCAGAATTATTGATTGAATTTATTGCATCGCCAGAAAATATAGGGTGGGTTGCATAAGCAACTACTTTTTTTGCGCCCCTTTTCTTTAGGGCAAGAGCAGCTTCACACAAAGTATTCGCTGTATCAACAATGTCGTCAATTATGATGCATGTCCTATCTTGAACATCGCCGATAATATTCATAACTTCTGATACATTTGGTTTTGGCCTTCTTTTATCTATAATTGCCAAATCTGAGCCCAATATCTTTGCACAAGCACGAGCTCTAACAACACCACCAACATCTGGCGATACTATTACCATATTTTCGTGATTTTGTTTCACAAGATCCTCTAATAGCACTGGAGTGGCGTAAATGTTATCGACTGGTATTTCAAAAAACCCTTGTATTTGATCGGAATGGAGATCCATTGTTAAGAGCCTATCTACCCCAACACTTGTAAGCATTGTTGCTACAACTTTAGCTGTAATTGCAACTCTTGCAGACCTAGGACGTCTATCTTGTCTTGAATAACCTAAGTAAGGTATTGCCGCTGTAATTCTGGCCGCTGATGACCTTCTTAAGGCATCAACCATTACCATAATTTCCATTAAGTTGTCATTAGCAGGGTGGCTTATGGATTGAAGTATAAAAACATCTTTACCTCGAACATTCTCTAATAATTCGACCATTGTTTCTCCATCACTAAAACTTCCAACAGAAGCTTTACCTAATTTGATGTCTAAATGTTTGGCCACTTCTTTTGCAAGTTTTTCGTTGGCATTTCCTGAAAAAACCATCAAGCTTTTATTATTCAAAAGTTTGTCCTCTAATATTGGCTGGGGAGGAAGGATTCGAACCTTCGCATGCATGGATCAAAACCATGTGCCTTAACCAGCTTGGCGACTCCCCAATTGATCGGTTGAATAAAAAGGGTGAACCGATAAGCCCTTAACAATAAAGCAATTAGCATTTCTTGGTTTATTTTTTTTTATTGATTCTGCCATTTTAAGATTTTTAGCTCTTACAAAAATACTTGAACCTGTTCCAGACATTTTAGCATTCCCAAAAGAACTCAACCACTGTAAAAGCTCAGCCATTTTTAAATATTTTTTTATAACTGTTTCCTCAAGATCATTTTCTACAAAATCATGATCAACAGCATTGAAAGAGGACGATATTTTCAACGGTATTGTAGTTTTTGTCAATTTAAAACAACTAAAAATTTCTTTTGTATTGATACTTAAATTTGGCACCATAACAATATAAATGTAGTTAGAAATCTTGATGTCATGCAAAAGCTCACCAATTCCCTCAACCCATGCATTTTTTCCATTAATAAAAAAAGGTATATCAGCACCTAACTTTAAACTAGATTCTATAAGTTTTGTATTGCTAAAATTAAATTTACATAATTTATTGATAGCCATCATAACTGTTGCAGCGTTCGAACTTCCACCACCAAGACCAGCACCTATTGGAATTTTTTTATTTATAATAATATCAGCACCAAGTTGTTGATTCAGCAACATTAACTGCGCAGCTTTAAATGCAAGATCATCTTTAGGTTTAATTTGTAAAGATGAGTTTTTAATATTTATTTCCGTGTCTTCATGTCTAATTTTAATAAAAATCTCATCCTGCAAGTCAATTAGTTGAAATATACTTTGAAGATTGTGATAACCATTTTTTCTCTTATTGAGAATTTTAAGAAATAAGTTTAACTTAGCTGGAGCTGAAAACTTAGCATAACCGGCTTTTAACAGTTCATGCGTACTTTTCATAACACCCAATCTGTGATAAATATTTTTAGACTAATATTAGCTTTTTCGAACTCAATAGTGTTTGGAAGTATTCGGTGCCTAATAACTTTATTACCTTGAAAATGAATATTCCAATTTTTATATTTGACTGTAATACTTTTATTATTAGAAAGTTGCCTTGGTGGATTTACAATAAATTCTTTTAGTAAAAAAATATTTTCCTTCTTGTCAAAAATTTTGGCAATTAATTCTTCAGAGCCTTTTTTATTGTTTTTAGAGAATTTTAAAATAACTTTTTTTTCTATTGAAGATAAAATAATTTCAGCAATTTTAGTGTTGAAGGGATTTAATATATGGATAGTGTCTTTATTATCTTTAGAATCCCATAAAATTTTTCCTGTTTGCCCTTCATTATTTATAAATAGAGATATTTTTCCTTTAAGGTAAAAATTTTCAGTTTTTTTTGCAGCTAATGCATTTTTATATTCATCGTAAGATAGAATTTCAACATCTTGATGTAAGAAGGGGAGTGAGCAAGCTGTAAGAAATAAAATAAATAGAGTAACTGAAGTTATTCTCATATATCTTCTTATATTACCTAAATCTATTGGCAGTTTCTAGCAGAATAATATTGCTTGGATGTCTATTAAGAGAGCTTTTCCATATCTCTTTAGCTTCTTCTTTTTTGCCCTGAGCCCAAAGAATTTCTCCTAAATGAGCTGCAATTTCTGGATCTTCATTTATTGCATAAGCTTTTTTTATGAATTGAGAAGCAATTTCTAAATTACCTAATTTGAAATGTATCCATCCCATGCTGTCTAATATGTAATGATTATTTGGCTCATAAGACAGAGCAATCTCAATATACCGCTTTGCGACTTGTAACTTGATATTTCTATCCGCATATGAGTAACCAAGAGCATTGTATGCTGTTGAATAATCTGGTTTTAATTTAATAGCTTCTAAAAGAAGTTGCTCCATTAATAATGTATTTCCCATTTTTTCTGAAAGCATTGCATAGTCAAATTTAAATTCATGAGAATCTTTAAATTCTTCTTCTTCTGACTTCATTAAGTCATAAGCATCTTGGTTTCTATTATCAGATAAAAAGAGAGATGCTTTATTTCTAAGAATAATTAGCTTTTCATTTGGTAATAGATTTCTTTTTTTTAAACCATCTAGCATTTCAATTGCTAAATCAACAGATTTATATTTTGCATAAAATTCAGCCATTAAAATTCTAGAGTCTAAAAAGTATTCACCATTAGTAATTTTTTTTAACCAAGTTATAGCTTCGTCAAAATCACCTCTTTCATCATAAATCCCTGATAAATAGATATAAATTTGAGGTGGCTGAGGGTAACCTCTTTCTAGGCTTTGCATAAAGTATTTCTCTGCAAGAATATTGTCACCAAGCTCTATTGATAATAATGCTACCGTTAGACTAATTTCAGAAGTAGCTAGGGAGCTGTTAACTAATTTTAAGAATTGTTTTTTAGCTTCGTCATACTTTTTAATATTAGTTAAAGCCTTTGCATACTCAAGCCTAACTTCATTTGATTTTGGGTTTCTTTTTAGGAAATCTTGATAAAAAGCTAAAGCCTTTTCTGGCCAATCTTGACCTATAATATAACCTCGAAATAGAGCAGCTGTCTCCCATTTAGAATTTATGGATTCAATTTTATCTAATTCTTCGATAGCCATTTTTTTATTACCCGCAGCAAAAGCTGCATGAGCAATTGCAAATCTTGCTTCTGGAATCATTAAGTAGGGCTTACTAATATCTAAAATAAATCTAAGTGCATTTTTTTTGTTTTCTACTTGCGATAAAATTTTATTAAGATACAAAAAACCTTCTGCCCTCGTTTTTTCTTCTTTTTTCAAAAGAGCTCTAATTAGGGGCCTTGCTTTTGCTAAGTTTCCACTCGTTATAAATAGTTCAGCTAGAATTTTTTTTGGCTCGATTGATGCTTTATCTAGCTTTTGCCAAACATTTGCAGAATCCATAGCAAGTCTTGAATTTCTGGCCGAGCCAGCAATTCTAGTTGCACGTTCTGCTAAGGGAATAATTTTAGTTAGTTTCGCTAGATCTAAGTAGATATGTCCTGCTGAATTCAAATCCCCTCTTTGTGTGGCAATTTCAGCTAATAAAAATTTATAGATAAATTCTGCGTTTGTTTTTGTTATGGTAGCAGGAAGATTTTCATTAAATATTTCATTTTTTTTGTTTAATTTCGTTGTATCTTCAGCATATAAAATACCACTAAAACTGAATAGTATTAAAACGAAAAGTTTCTTGGTTATTTTTTTTATCATATTTTTACTAACTTTTATTTTTATTTTTGTTGTCTAATAAGTTTAAACTAAAAATCTTTTTCTTAATATAAGTTTTAAAGACTAAAAAATGTGAATATAATTCATTTTTCATTGAATTTTATTAATTTTATTTTATTTAAACTTTTTTTTTAATATAAACTCATACATTTTGAAACACTCTTATCATTTAAATGATACTAGGAAAGGTAAATGACAGAAGCTACATTAAATGCATTTGATTTATCGAGGCAGTTCGGAAGTAATTATGCTGTTAGAGATGTATCATTTCATCTGAACCAAGGTGAAGTCCTTGGTTTTCTTGGGCCAAATGGCGCAGGTAAATCAACAACGATGAGAATGCTGACAGGTAATTTAGCCCCCTCTCAGGGGGGTGTGAAAATATGCGGTATTGATATTATTGAAAATCCAAAAGAAGCCAAGGCTTTAATTGGTTATCTGCCTGAAATTAGGCCTTTATACAAAGAATTTACAGTTAATGAATTTTTAAATATTGCAGCTCGATTTCACAATGTAAAATCTTCTTATGTCCATAAGGCTGTAGAGGCCGCAAAAGAAAAATGTGGTTTAGCTCATATGAGTAATCGTTTAATTGAAAACTTATCTAACGGTTACCAACAAAGGGTTGGTATTGCTCAGGCTATTATCCATAATCCTGAAATTGTCATATTGGATGAACCAACTGTTGGATTAGACCCAATACAAATAAGAGAAATTAGAAAATTAATTAAGGAGATTGGTAAAAAACACAGTGTTATTTTATCTACCCATATCTTACCCGAAGTTGAAATGGTTTGTGATCGAGTTCAAATTATTGATAAAGGTAATCTTGTATTTCACGGCTCAATTGAGGATTTAAAACAACATAGGCTTGGTAATAAACTATTAATTGGTCTTTCTAAGCCACCTACCTTGACTAAACTTAAAGCTATTAATGGCGTTGAGAAAATCGAAAAAGATGAGCATGGTATGTTTATAATCAAATTTAAAGATAAATATTTACCAGCCGAAGAGATTGTTTATTTAGCATCAAAAGAGAATTGGGGGCTTTATCATATAGCTCCACACGTAACTAGCTTAGAAGATATATTTGTGCAGTTAACACAAATACAGACTTTAGATAATCAAAAGATTGAGGTTAAAAAAACATAACTATGATAATAAATGTTGCCAGAAAAGAATTACAGAGCTTATTTGCATCTCCTATGGGTTGGATTATATTGTCCTTATTGATGCTAGCTTTTGGAAGTTTTTATTTACAAGGGGTTAATAATTATTTTGAAGTTATGTCAGGTGCAATTAGGCCAGCTGAGAGAGTGGGAGTAACGATATTTGTTGGACAAACAGTTTACGGTATCGCATCATTTCTTATGCTATTTGCAGTGCCACTTTTATCAATGGGATTAATTAGCGGAGAAAGAAAAAGTCAAACGCTACCTTTTTTATTTAGTGCACCAATTTCATTAACTGAAATTGTAGTGGGTAAGTTTTTAGGGTTAATTATTTTTTTAAGTATTCTTGTTGTTTATATTCTCATAATGCTCTCCACTTTAAATATTTGGTCAGATATTGACTTTGGCTACTTACTCTCTAATTCATTAGGTTTAATTCTTTTAGCAGCAAGCTTTTCTGCTTTAGGAATTTATTTCTCTTCACTTACAAGTCAGCCCATTGTCGCAGCAATTTTGAGTTTTATTGCTTTATTTGCATTAATGGGGTTGGATAAGTTTTTTGGAAGTCAGCCTGATCATTGGTTTGGGTATATTTCACTTATGAAGCATTTCCAATCTTTTTCTCGTGGGGTTATAGATAGTAAAGATATTATTTATTTTATTTTGTTTATTACAACCTTCTTAGTTTTAACTATTAGGCGTTTAGATTCAGATAGGTTAACAGGATAGTCTCTATGAAAAAAAACTCAAAACTTAAATTACAACTTTTAATTCAAAATTGGTTTTTTGTTTTACTCTTTGCAGTATTAGTAATGCTATTTGGATATTTATCAAATCAATTTGTGGTAACAAAAGATGTTACACAAGCAAACAGAAATACCCTGACAAAAGGAAGTATTGAAGTTCTTCAAAATATGCCACATCCTATAAATTTAACTGTCTTTGCAACAAAAGATGATGTTAATAATGGAGATACATTTAGACAGGGTATTATAAACTTTATAGCTAGGTACCAAAGAACAAAGAGTGATATAAACATAAAATTTATAAGTCCAGTTGAAGAGCCAAAATTAGCTCAAGAAATGGGCATCAGGATTGATGGCGAAGTTATTGTGGAGTACAACAAAAGATCTGAACATATCTCCCCTCCATTTGCAGAACAAGATTTAACAAATCTACTTGTTCGGTTAACTCGTACAAATGAGCAACCCATTTTATATTTAGACGGTCATGGTGAAAAGAACTTAATAGGTACTAAAAATAACGATTTAGGTGAATTTGGTAAACAATTAGAAAAGAAGGGGTTCAAATTTTCGAATCCAGATTTAACTGTTCTGAATGAAGTTCCAAAAGAGGGAGGTTTGTTGGTAATTGCAAGTCCTCAAGTAAATGTAAGCAAAGTTGAGTCAAATAAGATTGTTAAATATTTACAAGCAGGAGGGAATATTCTCTGGCTATTAGATGATGATAATTTAAAAGGGCTGGAAAATGTTGCTGAATATTTAGAATTAAATGTTTCACAAGGAAAAGTAATAGATCCTTCTTCGTCACAATTTGGAGCAAATGAAAATGTTTCTTTTGCAACTTTCTATGGCGACCATCCGATAACTAATAGCTTTATGCTTAGAACCCTCTATAACGGAGCACATGAAGTAAGTGCAAAAGGAACATATGAAAATGGGTGGAAGGTAAGTAAATTAATTGAAGTTGCAGGGAGTGGGTGGCTGGAGGGTAAAGGCAAAAAAGCAGATCAGAAGTTAATTTTTGATAAAACTAAAGATAAAAAAGGCCCAATCAATATAGGTTTAGCTTTTAATAGAAAATTTGAAGAAAAAGGGCAAAGGGTAATTGTTATAGGAAACGCGGCTTTTTTATCAAACAGTTTTATTACTTCAGGAGGTAATTTGGATCTTGGAATTAATATAATTAATTGGTTAGCTGGCGATGAAAAATTAATTACAATACAGCCTATGCCACTAAAAGATGTAAATGTAACGATACCAAATGATAGTAAATCTGTATTCCTTGCATGGACTATTTTTCATAGCTTTCAATACTTTATTCCTGTGATACTTTTTATAGCTGGATTCGTTATTTGGTTTAGAAGAAGAAAGGCGTAGAAGTATGAAAATTAGATGGTTAATAAATATTGGGTTATTGCTTATTGTTTTAATAACCTTTTTTTATTCTTGGACAATTTTTCAAAAAGAACCCCTTGAATCTACAAGGTTTGAGTTAACTAAATTTAAATTATCAGATTTTAATGAACTTAAGATAGACTTTCCATCGAAGATAAGTACCCATTTTAAAATAATTGATAATCATTGGGTAATGATTTCTCCTCATAAAGCAAGAGCAGATGAGCTCTACGTTTATAGAATACTTTCCTTACTTGCTGCTTCTAGTTTAGAAAAATTAAGTGCAGATGATTTATCAAAATATGGATTAGATCAGCCAGATTTAAAAATAACTTTTTTAGGAAAAAATCTTAATGAGGTGATTTTATTTGGAACTTATAACCCAATAAATGAGGATCAATATGTTCTGTATAAAGAAAACGTTTATCTTATTAGTGGCGGGTATTCTGAAACAGCATCTTTCATGCCAGTAGAGTTAATAGACAAAAATCCAATTGCAAAATCTGAGAAAATAAAAAGTTTTGATTTTTCTCGCCTGGAGCAATGGCAAGATTCTCGCCTAAAATTAAATTATACCAATAATATTTGGAGCGTTAAGGGTAAAAATCTTTCAATTACCCAGGCTGATGTAAATGAATGGTTCGAAATGACATGGAAAAATATTCCAGCAAAATCAGTTGAGCCTTATAAGATGAATGAAAGAGTTGGTTATAAAAGTTTTGATATTGTTGTTAACAATAATCAGAAACTAACTTTTTATAGAATTCAAGAATCTCCCGAAGTTCTTTTATTTAGAAAAGACGAAGGGCTTTTGTATCATTTTCCTGGGGACTTAGGCTTTACAATGCTTAATCCTCACCTTAAACAAAAAGAAGAAAAGTAGTGCCGGAACTACCGGAGGTTGAAGTTACCCGGCTTGGATTAAAACCACTTTTAAGGAGTAAAGTTGGTAAAGTAATTATTAGAAATTATTCATTACGCTGGCCCATTCATTCAAAACTTCCTGAATTATTAAAAAACCAAACTCTTTTAGATTTAAGTAGAAGGGGAAAATACATACTTGCTAAGTTTACTAGCGGAACTCTAATTATTCACCTTGGGATGTCAGGTAGATTATGTATTGTATCCACTAGCGAAGCTTTAAACAAACATGATCACGTAGATATTCAATTTAAGCAAAATAAATTAATTTTACGATATCGAGACCCAAGAAGATTTGGATCTTTTTTATGGACAGAAGAAGACCCTTACAGTCATAAGTTAATTAAAAATTTGGGACCAGAGCCACTTAATGATGAATTCGATGCTAAATATCTTTTCATAAGATTAAAAAGTAAAAAACAATGTATTAAAAATGCAATTATGAATAGCAACATAGTAGTGGGTGTTGGAAATATATATGCAAGTGAGGCACTTTATGATTCAGGGATTAGGCCTAATAGAATTTCAAAAAAAGTCTCAATGAAAGAAGTGGTAAGCTTAGTTAAATCAATAAAAAATATAATTAAAAAAGC
>JAOLWQ010000009.1 GCA_028342535.1 Methylophilaceae bacterium
ATTTAGTTTTGTTTGGCTTTCTAATCTATTTGATTCAGCCTCAATTTTTTTCTCATTCTCTTTAGCTTCGACATTGATTTGGTCTTCTAATAATATCAGTTCTTCTATTTTTTGCTTACTATCAGCCTGAGACTTTGATAATCTTTCGATATTATTTTTAATATTATTTAACGCATTTTCAGCATTCGATACTATCGAATTAACTTCATAAAATTTAGCTTGAACTGTATTAATTTCATCAGAGGTTTTAGTATGCTCCTGCCTCGCTAGTTCGACATTAGATTCAATTTCTCTTAACTTAGCGGTAAACTGATCCAGCTCTAATGTTTGATCTTCTATCTTCTTTTTTATTATCTCCCAAGACTCATTTGTAATACGCTTTTTTAACGCCCATACTTGTGCTTGATTAAATTTAAGATTTTCTTGTTGTTTGTGGTATCTATTTGCTGTTTCTGCTTGAGATTTTAGCTTAGTAGCTTGAAGCTTTATTTCATGGATTAGGTCTTGAACCCTAGATAAGTTTTCTTTTGTATCCCTGAGTCTAAATTCAGTTTCCTTCCTTCTTTCTTTGTACTTAGACACCCCTGCAGCTTCCTCCAAGAATCCTCTCAGATCTTCAGGTTTGGCTTCAACTATTTGTGTAATACTATTTTGAGCAATAATTGCATAACCCCTCCCACCTAAACCAGTCCCTAAAAATAAATCTGCCACATCTTTTCGCCTTACGACTGTGTTATTAATGAGATAGGTAGAGCCTTTTTCTTTTTCAATAATTCTTTTAACTGAAATTTCTGCATATTTTGACCATTCTTCAGGTGCTCTATTCTCAGTATTATCGAAAATAAGCTCCACATTAGCGCGACTGACCGCTTGTCTAGTCTCAGAACCATAAAAGATCACATCATCCATAGTGCTTCCGCGCATCTCTTTTGCTGAAGAAGAGCCTAGTACCCACTTTACTGCCTCAGCAATATTTGATTTACCACAACCATTAGGACCCACAATTGCACTTAACTTATCATTAAATTTAATAGTGGTTGGATCCACGAATGATTTAAATCCTGAGATTTTAATTTGTTTTAATTTCAATTTAAACTTTAACTTTCTTTAATTTATTTAACGAAGTATTTCTTCAAAGCAGTATAATGTTTTTCTTTTTTTAAAATATTTAATTATGTCCACACAATCATTAGGATCAAACCCTACAGCACAACCTTCAAAGGAACTTGAAACCTTTGATAATCCAAATACTAAAAAAGATTTTCATATTCATATGCAAATTCCTGAATTTACATGTCTTTGCCCTAAAACAGGTCAGCCAGATTTTGCTACTCTGTACCTTGATTATATCCCTGATGAACGTTGTGTGGAACTAAAAAGTCTAAAACTATACATATGGTCTTTTAGAAACGAAGGATGCTTCCATGAGGCGATCACCAACCAAATTCTTAATGACTTAGTTAAGGCTACAGAGCCAAGGTTTATGAGGCTTACAGCGAAATTCTTTGTTAGAGGTGGCATATTTACCAATGTCACCGTAGAGCACATAAAAAAGGGTTGGAAAGCAGATTCTTATATAGATATAAATAGATTTCCTACAGAGACAAGCTATAGAGATTAAATAGATTTTGGGGGTATAGCTCAGCTGGGAGAGCATCTGGATGGCATTCAGAGGGTCAGCGGTTCGATCCCGCTTACCTCCACCAATTTACAGTCCAAATAGGTCCTAGACGGTCCGATTATTAATCTTTGTAATTATATTCTCTAATTCTAATGAATTGAAAGTGCTTCATAGCGAATAGACTTAGAGCTTTAATACTAGATGTCAGGTATAATATTGGCTTAGCCTAGCTTATAGCTGTCAATTCCAATTAGGTCTCATAACTAATCTGGAAACATTATGGCTCATCAACCAGCTCAATTGCTGCCAAGTATCCTTTCTTTTGTTAAAGATCCTCCAAACTTATTATCGCTAGCTGGTTTATTCTGCACAATTTTTGCCATCTATTTTAGTATTTTAGGTGCATATTATCTAGCCATGATTGGGATGATATGGGCAGTTGCTTTTGACTGGTTGGATGGTATCGTCGCAAGAAAAATGAAAGGTCGAACAGGGACCGATCGAGCTTTTGGTGCTCAGCTTGACCTGCTGATTGATATTGTAAGTTATGGAGTTGCACCCTCTATCCTCCTTTTAAGCTACGGAAAGTTTGAGCCGCTATTTTTAATTGGTGCTTTTATCATGCTTACTTCAAGTGCAATACGCTTGAGTTACTTTAGTACTTTTGGCCTCAGTGGTGGAACCAAATACACTGGCTTAGCACTTGATAACAACAGCATAATACTTGTTTTCATTTTTTTATTTGAAAGTTACTTTAGAGGAGAAGTTTTTACTGGCATTCTTTTTATAAGTGCAATTAGTCTCGCAATATTAAATGTATCGCAAATTAAAACACCCAAGCTTTCTGGAAATCCAGCCAATGTCTATATGCTTTCAGCTTATACCCTCGTTATAACAGTTACCTATGTATGGAAAATTTATAATGGGAGTTAATTAATAAAATGCTTGTATACACCGTAGGTACTTTTGATTTACTGCATGTAGGACATCTTGCACTATTGGAATACTGTTACACCTTAGGCGATGTTGCAGTTGGTGTAGCATCTGATGATGTGGTGAACTCTTATAAGCCAAATGTGCCTATTATCCTTTTAGCGCATAGGATGGAGATGCTTAAAGCATTGAGGTGTGTCAGTATTGTTCGACCTTATTATTCTCTTGAGTACGTGTCAGCATGTAAAGAATTGAACCCAGATATTTTTATTGTTGGTGAAGATTGGGGGAGAGGTAAGCACAATATCGACGTAGAAACTTATTTAAAGTCTAAGGGAAAGAAAATAATTAAAGTTAATTATAGTCCACTAATATCATCAACAAAAATAAAACAAACCGTCTTAGACCAATCTCACATAATTCTTAGTGAGCATGCATAAAAAAATACATTTAAAGATAATATAGGACTGTATTGGACAATCGTGCTTACCTCCACCAATTCTTTATTTTATCTTATCCTAAACTATCCTAAATAGTTAACCAACTCAATGATTATACTGTTTGTGAAGATATGACAAGTGAGGATTTGCCACCAAGCAAATGTGAGCTTGGTAAATAGATTGTGATACGATTTAATTATGAATAAAATATTTCTTATATTTATATTGTTGTTTCCGATGACCTCTTTTGCAGAATGGAAAAAAATTACAGAGGCTGAAGATGGTTCTACTTATTACATAGATGTTGCAAGCATCAAACAAAATAACGGATTTGTTTATTATTGGATTCTAATCGATTATCTTAAATTAACTAAAATTGGCACCTATTCAGATATTAGCGAATACAAAGTTAATTGTGTGGATGAAAAACAAACTTGGTTAAGTAATACTTTTTACAGTCAACCAATGGCCAAGGGAAAAATAATCACAGAGAAAATTCCAGTTTGGAACTATTACGGTTCCACGTTAAATGAAATTAGATATTTAACTCCAGGTTCACTTGGACATAATATATTGAAAGAAGTATGTCATTTTGAAAGTATTAAATAATAATTCATCAGCTGAAAATACTTTTCTTGAGGTTAAATAAAAATTGGTAAAAAGCGTCAAATAAAATTTAAAAATAAAACATTCCTTGGTTATGAAGCTCTCTGCTCATTCTGGGATAAAAGCTCCACCAATTTACAGTCCAAATAGGTCCTAGACGTTCCGATTACAACTATCTTCTTCTCTAAATCCCTTTAATAACTTAAGTAAATTAAAAGACCAAAGTACAATAGTGCAAAAAAACCAATTATCCAAAATACATATAATAAAGTTTTATGAATTTTATTAAGAACGTCCTTAATCTCCTTTAATTCATCTTGCTTCATAATTGTTTTTGACAAGCATTATTTATCGTAGTTGTAAGGTTGCTCTCAGTAGTATTTATTATTTTTTCTAAGACCCTTACATTCTTATCAATTATATTTAAATTCTCTTGCATCCTATCAATTTTTACATTACTTTTATTTAGCTCTACTACTAAATCCCAATCATTTGCATAAGCCTTATCTATAAACACATTGCTTGTATTTAACAACAAGCCAAATGCAATGGCACCTAGTAGTATCTTTGTTGTTTTATCTACTTTTAATTCCATATTGATTTCTCCTTATTTTTTTACTGCTTTTTTATTCAAAATTATTCTTCACTACATTAATTTATTAGAAGGAATAGGTTTTATTGGGAGTAACGCAATGCGTCAAAGGTATATCATATTCTGTAATATCTTCTATACCTTTGCACGGTTTAAAAATGCTTATTCCAATTCTTTTTGCATCCTTGTGTAAAGAAGCAAAAAAACGATCGTAAAATCCTTTTCCATAACCTACTCGATAACCTTTAAGATCAAAAGCCAAAAGAGGAGTGATAATAATATCAATACTATCGTTTTTTTGCCAAATGGGATCAATGGGTTCGGTAATATTATTTTTTGTTTGTTTTGTTTTAGTATGCTGTCTGAATTCTGCATTTTTTAGTGTCCCATCTTTAAAGTTACTAACAGGCACAACAACATTGATGTTATTTTTCCAGCAATACTGGATGATTGGTTTAGTGTTTATTTCACCTTTTGAATGGATGGGTAAAAAGCAATGAACACATTCAGGCTTATATTTTTTAATAAGCTCAATAGTGTTTTGAACAAGCTGAGATGATTCTTCTTCAAATTTGGAAGAAGATAGTTCTTGACGCTTTTCTAAATATGTTTTTCTAACTATATCTTTTTTCAAAATAATGGCCGAAGGATAAGGTTACGAATTAAACAAATAGCATTTAATGAAACTTCTTATAATCCTCTATAACAAAATATAGATAACATATCATAATCTTGTTGGATCTTACTAAATACTATATAATTTATTTACCGTAATCACGGTCAATATCTAAAAGCAAATCACGACCAAAAGTCATACCTTGTTTTAAAAAATGATGATTAATCTCGTTCAATCAAAAATAGGATTAAAACGTGATTTACTTTTATTAATCGCTGGCACAAGTAATTATCACTAATTATGTGTAATTACTCATGATTAATCGTCACCATAAAATTAAATAAGTAAAGGAGACAGCATGAGCGTATTAGAAGATTTCAAAAAGTTAAAAGCAGAAGGAACGAAAATTGTAGTTGTTACTTCACATGAGTACTGGAGCGCAAAGATTCTTAATGATACAGATGTAAACGGTATTCTAATCGGTGATGATTTAAATATGGTAGTACATGGACACGAAGATACTCTGAGCTGTGATGTTGAAACAATTGCCATGCACACCAGGGCAGTAAAAAAAGGAGCAAAAGATAAATTTCTTATTGCTGGTATGCCTTTCATGAGTAACAGAAAGGGATTTAAGGAATCAATGGATAACGTTGAAATCTTAATTAAGGCTGGAGCAAATGCACTTAAAATAGAGGGTGTTGACGGAAACGAAGAACTCTATGCACATCTATCTCAATCAGGTATCCCAGCAATCGGACACATTGGTCTTACACCATCTCACCACAATGCAATCGGTGGATTTAAAGCTCAAGGGAAAACTAAAGAAAGCGAGCTTAGTATCATTGAAGAAGCCAAAAAGCTTGATAAACTCGGATGTATTGCAATCGTTTTAGAAGCTGTTCCACAGCACGTAGGTGCGGCAGTTAGTGCCGCAGTTTCTATCCCAGTAGTTGGTGTTGGAGCAGGATTGGATGTAGATGGACAAGCACTAGTTCTTCCAGATATGTTAGGATTTTCTACAGACTTCAAGCCTAAATTCGTAAGAACATATATGAATGGAGCTGATCTTATCAAAGAGGCTGTTAATCAGTTCGCAGCAGATGTCCATGCAAAAACTTTCCCATCGGAAAAAGAAACCTACGCACCAGCCAAAGAACAACTACCTAATAAGTAGTTGTTTAATTTTTGGAGTTATTAAAGAAACTTTAACTCGCCTATACCCTAGCCTACCAAATAGGCTAGTATAGGACGATCCCCTTCATATTCAGGAAAATTTTTAGTCTTTACCGATTAGCCAATGCATACTGCATTTATATGTGCATACCTTCATCTTCTGCGGGCCTAGTTCCTCACATTTTGTTTGAGCAGTATCTATACCAGTGAAAGGCTCACAAAGTTTTATCATCTTTTCAATTGGATAATCTTGATTTATAGGGTCATACAATAATCTTCCTTGATAGGCATTTGAAATGCTGGGCTTATAAAAGCCTAAACTATCAGATTCACTTTTGCTTTCAGCCAAACAAAATCTTGCTGAAAAAAATATTAATAATAGAGAAAGCATAAATATGTTTCGCATTATAGTTATTAACTCCGCTAATTAACTTAATTTAAAAAAAACCCCCATCAAGATTGATGAGGGTTTTTTAATATACAAATCTGCATAGCTGTTAGCTAAGCAAGTGTTTTAAAACTACTGAGCTGAAACTTTATATATTTCACCTTCATCAGTAGTAGCATAAAGAGCATTATCCGGTCCCATTTCTAGTCCACGGAATCTCTTTGATACTCCAACAGGCATATGAATCACGCTCTTGACTGATTTTCCGTCTTTAGCAAGATCAACGATATCAATACGCATACCACCTGGTGTTCCACCAAAACCAATACCCATGATTCCAGTAGCAAAACGTCCCTCATAAATACCCCAGTTTCCACCTTTCAAGAAAGCAGCAGAACCAGTTCCTTGAGAGTAGCCGTTGTTATTCCAAGCAGGAGGCATTAGATCTTTAAAACGAGTATCACTCATTGGAGTATATGCAGCACGAACGGCAGGAGTCATACCTTCCATTTGATTCGGCTCATAACCACAATATTGATCTGGACAAGCACCACGACCAGCTGTTTTTTCCTTAGGATCCCAACCACCATTACCGCCGTTTACTAATGCAGTAATTTCGTCGTTGTGCCAAGGTCCATGCTCAGCAGTAAATAGTTGACCATCGCTTGGACGGAAATCTAAACCTTGAACATTTCGGTGACCGTATGTGTAAATACGTTTATCGCCTTTAACCTTGTTTTTTGGATGACCTTTACCATTACCATCAATTCTTAATACTACACTGCATAGTAATGTATTGTCTTGACCACATATGCCTCTATGACGGTCTCCTGTACCAACATATAAATAGCCATCAGGACCGAAGGCCATTCTGCCACCGTTATGAGCTCCTGGGCCACCAAATGGTTGATTTGACTCAAATGGTTTGTACTGAATATCTTTAACAATATCTGTACGTCCAGAAATTTTTGTCAAATCTTTACTTACTTTGAATTTCATAACAATGTTACCGTCACATTTTTCAAAATTAGTTTTACATCCAGAACCATGGTATTTGGTTGAGGTAGAATAAAGATAAAGTACACGGTTCTTTTTAAAGTTAGGGTCTAGTTCAACACCTAACATACCAGCTTGTCCACTACAAAAGAGATCATTACCAGAATTTTTATATCCTTTAGAGTCTTTCATACCGTAAAGCTTATTAATTTTTCCAGATGATGTTTTCACTGAAAGACCTTTACATTTTTCAGTATAAAACATAGAACCATCTGCAGTAAAAGTCATATCCCATGGATTTTCTAAACCGGACATAACTACCATTGACCCAATCTTAGGAACATTCATTCCTTTAGATTTGTGGCCGTCAGCATAGACTGAAGTTGCAGTAAGCAACATAGCAGAAACTATGACTGTAAATACCTTACTTAATACTTTCATAATATACTTCTCCTAGTTATTAACATCATATTTCGCATCTTTAAGATACGCCGATACATTTGCAATTTCTTCATCAGTTAAAGGCTTTGCCATCATAATCATTAAACCTGAATTAGGTCCAATTTTAGTTCCAGCCCTGTAAGTTTTAAGCTTATCAGTTATATAGGGAACTTCTTTTCCAGATATTTTTGGATAACTAGCAGCACCTTTACCTGCTGGGCCGTGACAATTAATGCATGTTTTGTTATATCTCACTTTTCCAGCTTCTGCGTCACCAGCTAATGCCTGAAAAGATGAAAGAAAAAAAATGATGCCAATAGAGCTTATTAAAATTTTAATTGCAGTGTACCTAACAAGATTGAAAAAAAAATACAATTTAAGTATAACAATAAAAGTACAATAAATATGAAGATGAGCATGAAGATTATCTAAGTAAAATCATTAGATAAACTCATGCTGATTTCTCAATGAAACCCAATCTAGATTAGGAAAAATTCATAAGATCGGCTGGTTCGATCTCGCTTAACTCTAACAATTTATAGTCCAAATAGGGCCTAGACAATCCGATTATTAATCCCCTCTTCTCTTAACAACTAAAAGATTTACTGGCATGGTGAAGCAACTAATTCCATCTTGATGATTCGTAATAAAATATTTTTCAAGATCGGTAAGCATTTGGCTAAAGTCTTTAGGCGAGAGAACAAATGAAGCATAGAAAAAACCAGCAGCCTCTTTTGCGAGAACGCTAGGAGCTGCATTAAGACTTAGAGTTATTGGCGTTATTTTAATATCGAAATCTTCAAAAGTTTCTGCTGTAAGTTTTTGTAGTCCCTCAGCTGTTCTGACGCGTGGGTCGCCAAGCTCAAAAACTCCATAATTCGGATAATTAGATTGCACGTGTTTGTAAATAATATCGTGGACTTCAAGATAGCCAGGAGCAGTTTTAGGATCTCCATCAATGATGGCTGCAAAAATACCTCTTACCTTAAGTAAGCGCTTGATTGTGGCAAGCACTGGAACAACTGGATCCATCAAAGTCAATGCCCAATGACAGAAGATTACATCAAAAGATGAATTAGCAAAACAATCAAGTTTTTGTGCTGCTCCCTGATGAAATTTGGTCTCGGTATGAGCAAGTCGCTCACGTGCAAGCTTTAGTTCAGAACGATTCATATCAACACCCGAAAGCATCAATTCAGCTCCAAAACGTTGATTACAAAGGTCTAGCAGAACGCCGCTACCACAACCAAGATCCAGAACGTGAGAATGATTTTTTTGGTCAACAATATCAGCAAGTAGCTCATAGCTATTTTTGCCATCCATATCACGACAATTCCATGCAAATGCTTCCGTGAAACCCGGATGATTATCATGAACAGCATCGAGATGTTCTCGTAAATCAGAGCTATCCGGCTGTTGGCCGCTTTCTACCTGTCGCGTCCAAGCAGATTTAATTTTCATAGGTTCACTTCTAAATAGTTTAAGTACATGAATATAATTTTAAATAGCTTTCATCAAATAAATACTGAAAAAATTTTTCTTATCACTCCAATTTTTTAACACACTAAATCCTGATTTTTTAGCTAACTCAGAAAATTCCTTTACAGAATATTTATAAGAACATTCAGTATGTATACTTTCGCCTTTTTCAAAGAGAAACTCTAAACTATTAATTTTAATAACCTGCTTAATATCACTAATAAGGTGCATTTCAACTCTTCCAAGTTTTTCGTTATAAAAAGCATTATGAGAAAATTGAGAGATATTTATATCAGCACCTAGTTCATTTTTCATTCTATGAAGAAGGTTCAGGTTAAAGTCAGCAGTATGACCTTCTGAATCATTATAAGCGCGATTAAAAACCTCGGCATCTTTCTTCATATCTACACCAATTAAAAATGTACCCTCATCACCTACTAAATGTCGAGCATATCTTAAAAATTGACTAGCTTCTCCAGGCTTAAGATTGCCGATGGTAGAGCCAGGAAAAAAAGCTAGCCGCTTTAAAGATTCAAAAGAAGCCTTTTCTGGCCAGTCAATTGGCTCCATAAAATCTGCACAAATTGCTGCAACAGAAATATTATGATAATTCGAAGCTATTTCTTTCGCGGTTAATATCAGATGGGATTTTGAAATATCTATTGCAATATAATGCGACGGCTCTGGCAATGCCGATAAAAGTGCTTTGATCTTAATACTCGACCCACAGCCATATTCTACAACTACTGAACCAGGCTCAATAAGAGAATAAAGCTCTTCTTGAATATCATTGAGTAATGCTACTTCGGTTCGAGTTAAGTAATATTCTGGTGTGTCGCAAATTTTATCGAAAATTTTGGAGCCACGCTCATCATAAAAAAATTTAGGAGATATTGCTTTCTGGGGTGATGACAATCCTTCCAAAACAGCCTCGTAAAATTCTATACTTTTCTTAGGTTTAATATCGATAAAATAGTCAAGCTCCTTACTATTCTCTTCATCCTTAATATTTTCTTCATCCATAAAATTAAATTCTCAAAAAAAAATTTCCTTGTTCCTTGGTTAATATTATTTTCGACTGTCACATTATCGTGGGATTTAGTAGACTGTTAAAGCAAATATAAAGGCACATAATACACATAAGTTATAGATGAAACTAATTGCGACCTAAAACTGTCCGAATAAAATCACAACCTATTAAGGCTGTCCACAATATATTTATTTAGGAAATTAAGTTATTAATAAAAAAAAACTTTCTAATAATTTGCTTTTAGGGGCAAATGCACTTGGTGATGATTTAAACCAATACTGGGAGCAGGACAATCAAGCTTGGTGGGATTGGTATCTAACGCTTGCTGATAACAAAGGTAAAAGTAATGCAGCTAATTTAGTCGATATAGAGCCGATAAAGCATTTCGACATGCCGTCCGATCGTGAACTAGAAGATGAACTTTCTACTCCTTACAACTTAACAGAGGGGCATCACCTTGCCTTTCGTCGAGACGGATTCATCAGGCTGCCGAATGTGTTGTCTCCAGCAGCTGTAGTTCGCTTACGCGTCGAACTCATAAACCTTCTTTATAAGGCTTTCCCAGAAAGCAACAGAAGTAATCGTTTCCTAAGTCTCGAAATGATGTGGATTGATAGCCCTATCATTAGGCAATATGTACTCAGCCCGAGAATTGCAAGAATTTCAGCAGACCTGCTTAGCGTAAAAAGTGTTCGGCTTTACCATGATAATGCACTTTCAAAGGAGCCTGGTTGTGGACGTACACCTTGGCATTACGATGACCATCATTTCCCTTTAGAGACAAATGATGTTGTGACTGCATGGATTCCAGCACAACCAGTTCCCGAAGCTATGGGGCCTTTGTCATTTGCAAAGCCGTTAAATGTTTTTAATCTCGTCAAAAATATTAATTTTAATAAAAATGACACAAGCTACGACAAAAAAGTCACAGAAGTTTTTAAAGCAAACAACGTTGTTATTGACAGCAAACCATTTGAGATGGGTGAGGCCAGTTTTCATCATAATTTGAGTTTTCATACAGCAGGTAATAATAGAACTTCGCAGAGCAGAGTAGTTCTGGCTAATACATATTTCGCAGATGGTGCACGTGTAGTTAAGGAGCCAACAATGGTATCAGGGGACTGGCAAAAATTCATTCCTGGTGTTGAGCCAGGAGGAGTTGTAGCTAGCGAACTCAATCCAGTTTGCTGGCCAGCAAATAAAAAAAGAAGGATGTAGAAAAAAAATAAGACTGTTTAGCGCGGTGGAGCTTGCCTCCCTCAATTTACAGCCAGAATACAAAAATTAGGGATCTATCACTTTCCCTGAAAAATCAAAACACTTTCCTGAATCCTTTTGACTAATTTTATTAATAACCTGCGTCATCAATTCAACACTTTCCCTTGGGCTAAAAATGCCATGCTTTACGTACTTTAGGAAGGGTTCTGATAAAGTACTTCTAACCGTTCCTGGATGAATCCCTATTACTATATTTTCTTTATTAGCTCTTTGTAATTCTATCGAAAGGTTTTTTATCATCATATTAAGTGCACATTTAGAACTCCGATAACTATACCAACCACCAAGTCCATTATCAGAAATACTTCCCACTCTTGCTGTTAAAAAAACAACTTTTACTCCTTGCGATTTCTTAATAAGCGGTAAAAGCTTTTTTACTAAAAGAATTGGTCCGTAAACATTCACTTGAAATACTTTCTCCAAGACTTTAGAATTAATTTCATCTATTGACTTCTCTGGTTTGATTTGATCTGTGTGCAATATTCCTGTTGCGATTATGATCGTACTAAGAGATTCTAATTGAGATATTTTATTTAAATTTTCAAATGATTGTTCATTACTATAATCTAACTCTATTGATTGAATTTTATTATGGGTAGGTTCAATTTTTTTTCTCGATAATGAGACAATTTTTTCTACATTTGGGTCATCACTGTAAAATCTTATGAACTCGCTCCCAATTGCACCAGTTGAACCAGCTATTAATATATTTTTATTCATTTTGGGAGTTTGCTTTATTTAATTGTAAGAATAAAGATATATTGCAGATATATTGCACAAAATTACCTACTTCCAACAATTTAAAGAATTAAAAGCTAAGAAATAAGTACAAAAAGCATTATTTTTTTGAAGCCTCAATTGCTTGTTCAACATCCTGAATAATGTCATCAATATGCTCAATCCCCACTGAAATTCTTATCAAATCTTCACTAACTCCTGCTAAAACCTTTTGTTCTGGAGTTAATTGTCTATGTAATGTCGATGCCGGATGGCATGCAAGTGATTTAGCATCACCCATACTAAGCACTCTCAAAATCATTTGTAGTGCATCAATAAATTTAGCGCCAGCTTCAACCCCACCTTTAATACCAAAACTGACAATACCTGAAGCCTGACCATTTGTAATTTTTTTACAAATATCATTATATTTATCATTAGGTAGAGCAGCATAATTTACCCATTCCACACGGTCGTGGCTTTGTAAATATTTGGCTAGCGCAAGTGCATTATCACAATGTCGCTCCATCCTTACACCTAATGATTCAAGCCCTAGCATTATTATATAGGCGTTATTGGGAGATAAACATGCGCCTGTTTCTCTCAAAGGAACAACCCTACAACAGGCAATAAAAGCAGCATCTCCGAATTGTTCGGTGTATACAACTCCATGATAAGAAGGATCTGGTTCATTAAGCATAGGATATTTCTTTGGCTCTTTAGCCCAATCGAATTTTCCAGAATCAACAATAATTCCCCCGATCGTCGCTCCGTGACCATCTATATATTTTGTAAGTGAATGAATAACAATATCTGCTCCAAAATCAATTGGTCGGCATAGGTAAGGCGTGGCCACAGTGTTATCAACAATCAAAGGAATACCATGTTTGTGAGCAATATCTGCAAATTTCTTTAGATCAATAATATTTCCTAAAGGATTGCCAATTGACTCGCAATATATAGCCTTAGTTTTTTCATCTATTGCCTCTTCAAGACCCTTAAAATCTGCTCCATCGACCATTTTCACATTGATACCATACTTAGGGAAGCTATGAGTAAAGCAGTTATATGTTCCTCCATATAGCTGATTGGTACTCACAATATTATCACCTGCTCTTGTAATGGTCTGGATAGCATAAGTGATTGCAGCCATTCCAGAGGCAAGGGATAAAGCAGCAATGCCGCCTTCCATTTCCGCAACTCTTTTTTCAAGTACTGTATTAGTTGGATTTCCTATTCTTGAATAAATATTTCCTTCTACCTTAAGGTCGAATAAATCTGCACCATGCTGCGTATCATCAATCGTAAATCCAGAAGTTTGATAAATTGGGGTCGTTGCTGCTTTTTGGTCATTTGTATCTGGATCATAACCATGATGAAGTGCTATTGATTCAAGTTTCATATATATATCCCTTTAATTATCATTTAAACTCTACTGCTCCGTCATTAATTTTTGTCCATTTAAAACTTAAATATTCTATTAAGTAGTTTTGATAAAATTTATAAGTTCTATTAGGAAACTTATCCATTGCTCGTAATACATAATTTGCTTGTATGGATGGCTTTGATTTTTCACCCAAATATTTTGGAGTGCAGCTCGTTAATTGCTTTTTCTTCATATAGTCAAGTGTTCTGCAAATACGCTTACTAACTATTTCGCATCTAGCAGTCCAACTAAAATTAATATATCCTGCATGAGCAAAAAGATTTGGTAGCCCACTGAACATCATTCCCCTATACCAACTCGTATCATTGATATTTATTTTTTTATCATTAACAAGAATATCAATACCACCTAATAATTGGGCATTACCGCCTGTGGCCATAACTGTAATATCGCTATCAATAACTTTTCCATTTTTTAACTTAACGCCATTTTTTTCCCAATTACTAATTCCTTCGCGCACTATTGTTACTTTGCTTGATTCAACAGCCCTAAAATAATCCTGATCTAAACTAGAAGCTGGTCGTTGGTCCCAATAATCATATGAGGGAGTGGTTGTCTCATTATAATAAGGATCAGTAGCTATTATTTTCTTTCTAAGTGACTTTTTAAAAAATCTACTGGATATATAATCTTTTAAGACCTCGAATGTTTTATAACTTCGAGATGATTTTTCTTGACTATCAATATTTATAATCCATGCAGGACTACGCTGAACCAATGTTACTGCTTTTGCTTCTTTGATTATCGAGGGTGCCATAGTGATAGCAGTGCATCCGCTACCAATAATAGTTACATTTTTATTTTTATAGTCTGTATCCCCCCAAGCTTGTGTGTGTACAATTTTTCCTTGGTATTTATTTTCATTTTTAAAATTTGGTAAATGAGGATTGTTACGATCACGTGATCCAGTAGAGAATATGACATATTGACTAGTAAAATTTTTACGATTGGTTTTTGTTGTCCATTGAGTATTTTTCCAAGATGATGATGTGACCTGTGTATCAAATAATATATGTTTTTTAATATTAAATTTTTCTGCAGTGTCATTTATATATTTTTTAATATCCTGACCTTTGCCTATGATTGTCCCTTGCCAAGGATTAAAACTAAATCCATAGGTATACATATCATTATCTGCACGAACACCAGGAAACCTCATCTGATCCCAGGTACCACCTACATCACTTCTTGATTCTATTATCTTATATGTAATGTTAGGAAAGTTTGTTTGTAAGTAATAAGCTGTTGTTATTCCAGCGATTCCAGCACCAATAATAATTACATCTATTTTAGCCATCTTAGTACCAACTCATTTAATATATAGTTATTATAGTAATTGACAGAAGAATCGAGCCATAATTCAATTTTAGTTTTCATTTATAGTTTCTCATTGCGACAGTTTACCCTCAGATATGATAGTGGGCAAATCAATAGTGAGCTAATAAATTGTCAGCATAAAATATTAAAAGGGTAATTTTATGACGAAATATCCGACTATCACCCTATTCTTCTCTAAAACCGTTTAAACAAATATTATTTAGAAAAAACTTATATGAATAAATTAACAAATAACAGAAATCCATACAGCCTAACTACTTTATTTTTCACAGAAATGTGGGAGCGCTTCAGCTACTATGGAATGAGAGCTCTGCTTGTCCTGTACCTAGTAAATTCGTTGGGATTTTCTAACAGTAATGCCCTTCATATATATGCTATTTATACTGGATTAGTTTATCTAACACCAATCATAGGTGGCTATCTTGCGGATAAATATTTAGGCACTCAAAAAACGATTTTTATTGGTGGAATCACAATGATGCTGGGGCATTTTTTAATGGCATTCCCTGATTTTTTATTTTTAGCTATGGGTTTATTGATTATTGGTAATGGCTATTTTAAACCTAACATCAGTACTCTGTTAGGAAGGCTTTATAAAGACAATGATGTGCGAAGAGATAGTGGATTTAGTATTTTTTATATAGGGATAAATCTAGGCGCTTTCTTAGCACCTTTAGTAGTTGGATATGTTGGCGAAACTATTAATTGGCATTATGGATTTGCTATTGCAGGAGTGGGAATGTTTGCCGGTTTAATACAATTTTATTTAGGGCAAAATAAAATTATCCAAGAAGATTTATCTAAAAAAACAAAAAAGTTAAATTTTAGTGATTGGAGATTAATCATATTTTTATCATTAATCAATATCCCAATTATTTTATTAATTTTTAAAATTAATAGCTTTATTAATGCCAATCTTTACGAACTTTTAACTATATTATTTATATTTGTAATCATTATATTTTTAAATAAAAAAAATAAAATTAACTTCATTATGGAAGATTTAAAGAAAATTATTTATATTGGTATCCTTTCATTGTTTGTAATCTTCTTTTGGATAGGCTTTGAACAGGCTGGCGGATCATTAACCTTGTATGCAAGTAATTCTGTCGATAGAAATTTATTTGGCTTTGTTATTCCAGCTTCTTTCTTTCAATCAATAAATCCCTTAATTATAATTTTACTTGGGCCCTTGATTGCAAATTTTTGGTTAAGAATTGATAGAAGTGATCATAAAATCAATACTTCTCAAAAAATGGGTATAGGTCTTATTCTTTTATCTGCCGGATTTTTCCTAATCATGTATGTCAATAATTCAACGGAATCCTACGTAAATCTTTGGTGGCTTGTGGGAGTATATTTTCTTCATACGCTTGGTGAGTTATGCTTGTCACCTATAGGTTTATCAATGGTTACTAAAGTTTCACCAAAGAAAATTGCTTCACTAATGATGGGTTTTTGGTTTTTATCGGCAGCTATTGCGAACTATTCTGCTGGGAAATTACCGAGTATCTTGCAATCAAATAATATAGATTTATTTACCTTCTTAACAATTATGTCTCTTATTGCTGGTATCGTCTTAATTTCAATTGCACCTTTAATGGAAAAATTAGTCAAAAAATAATATTAACAATTAAATATAAGTGAATTAAATAATGATTAAATATTTCCTCAAAATGTTCTTTTTTAAAAAAATTATATTAGTAATAATTTACAAAATTATTAAGTTTTTTTTCTCTCGAAAACGCTAACATTTATAGAATGAGTAATTATAATTTTGATAAAGCAATTAATCGGTTTAAAACTGACTCAATTCGATGGGATCAATACGATTCATCTGTGATTCCCCTTTGGGTGGCAGATATGGATTTTGAGTCCCCTCCATGTGTTCTTAATGCTATGAAAAATAGAGTAAAGCATGGAATTTTTGGCTACACGCACGCACCAAATAATTTCAAAGAGAATATAGCTGATTATGTAAAAAAACATTATGATTGGGAAGTGGATACTGATTGGATTGTTGTTATCCCAAGTATTGTATCCGCACTATATTCAATTGGAATTAGTTGTACAAAAAGCACTTCTCATATAATTACTCCTCAACCAATTTATCACCATCTTAAGCTAGCTGCAGCAGAATCCGGAAGAAATTATAATGAGGCACGTCTTGAAACCATTGCAAATCGTCAAATTTTATCTCCGGAAAGTATAAATAAAGTAATAAAAAAAAATTCAGAACTTTTATATTTTTGTAATCCACATAACCCTGGAGGGACTGTTTACACAAAAAATGAATTAGTTCAGATTGTTGATTTTTGTAATGAAAATAATCTACTTATCTGCTCTGATGAGATTCATTGTGGCATGGTCTTAGATGGCCATAAACATATTCCAATCGCGAGTATTTCAGAGGCAGCAGCTAACAGAACAATCACTTTAATGTCTCTTAACAAAACCTTTAATTTTCCTGGAGCTGGTCTAGGTTGGATGATCTGTAAGAACCCCAGACTCAGGAAAATAGCCTCTCATAAAATTGGATCACTTATTCCTCATCCAGAAATTTTTGGCTATGTTGCAACTGATGCTGCAATAAAAAATGGTGAAGATTGGAGATTAGCCTTACTTGATTACCTAAGTCAAAATAGAAATTTATTGATGGAGAGAATTAATCAAATTCCCGGCTTAAGAATTTATGACATTGAGGCTAGCTATCTTGGTTGGATCTCGTGTGAGAATTTGCCAGCAAAAAATCCTCATCAATTATTTTTAAATCACGGTGTTGCGGTTCAGCCAGGCCACATGTTTAATCAGCCTAATCATATAAGGATTAATATTGCGACAACTCACTCGTTACTTAAAAAAGCATTAGATCGAATAGAAAAAGCCGTAAAATCTATCTAAAATACTATGAGTTGAGTTGCTTATTGAGCAATACCAATTCTTTGTTACAATAAATTAAATTATTCAAATAAAAAATAATGCATACTCAAGCTTATAAAAAAATAGGATTTTGGATTGGTTTAATATTATTTTTTGGGGTATTTTTAAGTACTCCACCAAATTCAATATCTAATGAAGCCTGGTATATTGCAGCCGTTGCATTACTTATGGCTTCATGGTGGGGATCAGAAGCTATCCCTCTTCCTGTAACAGCTCTTTTACCATTGGCTTTGTTCCCATTATTACAAATCATGGACTTTGGAGAAGCTGCTTCATCTTACGCTAATCCTAATATTTTTCTTTTTATGGGTGGATTTATTTTAGCTTTAGCTATTCAGTCTTCCGGTCTCCATAAAAGAATAGCATTTAATGTTATAGCGTCCATAAGTAATTCAGCAACATCGTTAGTCGGGGCATTCATGGGTATTTCATTCTTTATTAGTATGTGGGTAATGAATACATCAACAACACTCATGTTACTTCCTATTTGTTTGGCTATCTGTTCAAATATTAAAGAAAGTCTTCCAAATCTTTCTCCAAAAAATTCAAGAAATTTTGAGATATCACTATTATTAGGTATAGCATATGCTTCATCAATGGGCGGTATGTCAAGCCTTGTAGGAACGGCACCTAATATTGTTTTTGCAGGATTCATGCAGGAAAACTACGCTATTGAGATTTCATTTATAGATTGGATGAAAATAGCATTGCCCATTGGCTTAATAATGCTTATATGTGGGTTTTTAGTACTAACTAAATATATATATCCAGCTAATTTTGAAATAAATCACATTACTAAAAAGACAATCAATTTAAATTTAAATAAATTGGGGCCTATGAACAAAGATGAAAAAAAAGTTCTAGTAGTTTTTTTAATCACAGCCTTTTTATGGGTTACTAGAACCTACTTAAAAGAATTTAATATTTTTATAGGTTTAACGGATGCAGGTATAGCAATTATTGCAGCGATTAGTCTCTTTATTATTCCATCACAAAATAAAAAAACAGATTTACTTATTTGGGACGAAACAAAAAAATTGCCCTGGGGACTTCTTATTTTATTTGGAGGCGGACTCTCATTAGCAAAAGCAATTAACAGCTCAGGATTAGGTCAATGGCTTGGGGAAGCTTTTATCTTAGCGGTTAATCTTAAACCTTGGATTATGGTATTTCTAATTGTAACTTTTATTATATTTTTAACTGAACTTACATCAAATACAGCAACCACATCAACTTTTCTTCCAATTGCTGCTGCAATAGCAGTTGCATCATCAATATCACCCATAAATATTGCAATTCCTTTAGTCTTAGCATCGAGTCTAGCATTTATGCTTCCTGTAGCAACTCCTCCAAATGCAATAGTTTATGGATCAGGAAAGATAGCTATAAGAGATATGATAAAAGCTGGATTTATTTTAAACATAATAGGAATAATTATTATCACAATTGCTTATTTTTTATTTTTTTAATACCGCTAGGATAAACACATAATAATTATTTATTTTTTATAAAATCACCCTTACTTTCTCCATTTGTTTAGTTTTTTGTTATGACATATAATCATTGGACTCCCCTTTTATTTGTAATAATTTAAATCATGAAGAGTTCGTATTTTTTAGGCATTTTTGGTGGGCATGGCCCAAATCCAGCTGCAGCTTTAATCTGTAATAATAAATTAATAGCTTTTGCCGAAGAAGAAAGATTTAATAGAATTAAAAATGCGCCATCGTATTTACCAATCAGATCAATATTATTCTGCTTAAAAAAAGCAAATATTGATGCTAAAGACCTTAATTCAATATCATTTGGTTGGGACTGTGAAAGTTATTTAAAAAAACAACCATTATTTTTAAAGCAACTTAAGGCTCGATATGATTGGCACGATAATTTATATAATGACTTACATGAAAGAAAGCTTTTAACTGCTTTTCATCCAGAAGTATTAAAACAAAACCTAAAATTTTCTCTAGCAAAGAATAATCAATTTATTGATATAAAAAAAATTTCTTTTTTTAACCATCACCTTTGTCATGCTGCAAGCACATACTATGCTTCGGGTTTTGACAAAGCTTTAATTTTTACTATTGATGGCAGTGGTGAAGAAGACTGTACAGTAATATGGAAAGCAGAGAATGGAGAAATTAAAGAAATAGAAAAATATAAATTACCTTATACGCTTGGAGGGTATTATGGTACTTTTACTGAATTTTTAGGTTTTAGAGCAAACTCAGAGGAAGGTAAATTAATGGGTTTGGCACCTTATGGAAAATATGATGTCAAGTTACAAAATAAACTTGAAGATTTTGTATCTTTTGATAAAAAAAATTCTTCATATACCGTTGACCCAACATACAGATTCTATAATCAAAGAACGTATAATGCTCTCTTCACGGATAAATTAGTTAAGGCTTTTGGTCCACCAAGATCGCCTCATCAAAAATTAACTTCGTATCATAAAGATTTGGCATTTAATGTTCAATGGAGATTAGAGCAGATAGTCTCTAGTATTGTTTCAAAATATGTGAATGCTAACAAAATACATAATGTATGTCTTGCCGGTGGAGTAGCTATGAATTGTAAAATGAATGGAGTGATAGCTAATCTTCCAGAAGTTAAAAATATTCATGTTCAACCAGCTTCATCTGACAATGGTACTGCTCTAGGAGCAGCTTGCATATCAGCTGTAAAAAAGAAATTTGTATTTAATAAAATTATGCCTCACGCATATTGGGGACCTGAATATTCAGATTCTGAAATTAAGAAAGCAATCATCGAATCCAAACTTAAATATTCAAAGCCAAAAAAATTATTAGAATATACAAGCACTATGTTAAATGAAGGAAAGATTATTGGATGGTTTAATGGCAGGTCAGAAATTGGCGCACGCTCATTAGGGGGTAGATCAATTCTTGCTAATCCCATGTTCAAGGATATGCAAAAAAAACTAAATTTAGAAGTAAAGCATCGTGAACATTGGAGACCTTTTGCACCAGCTTTAATTAAGGAAAATTTTAAAAAATATTTTGGCCATACTAAACCCTCAGATTACATGATAGTGGCTTACTACATGAAAAAAGAGTTTCATAAAGTATTCCCATCAACGGTGCATGTTGATGGCTCAGTAAGGCCACAGTCGGTCAGGAAAGATACAAATCATAGATTTCATAAACTACTTACACTTTTTGGTGAATTATCTGGGCACCCACTTCTAATAAATACATCATTTAATATTCAAGGTGAGCCTATTGTTGAAACACCTCAGGATGCTTTGAGATGTTTTGGTGGAACAGGAATTGATATTCTAGTTATTGGAAATTATATTATAGAAAAAAATCCTAAAAATTGATAAGGTCTTAACAAATAAATTTCGAGATTATACTTATACATATAAATCCTCTGATGTTTATCAAAAGTATTATCTATAACAAAAAAAGGAAATTATGGAACTACAACAAGCGATCATCAACAGACGATCGATAAAATCTTTTGATCCAAAGCATACGATGCCTGAGGCCGAAATAGAAAAGTTATTAAGATTAGCCATATTGTCACCAACTGCATTCAATATTCAACATTGGCGGTTTGTCATTGTTGACGATATAGACCTTCGTAATAAAATTAAAGATGAAAGCTGGGGTCAAGATCAAGTCACTGACGCCTCTTTATTTATTGTTTTAGCTGGAGACTTAATGGCTTGGAATAAATCAACAAGTCGCTATTGGCGTAACGCACCAAAAGATATTCAAGATTTTATGGTACCTACTATTTGTGATTATTACGATAAAAAGCCAGAAGTTCAACGAGACGAAGTAATGCGCTCATGCAGTATGGCTGCTATGAACCTTATGTTAACCGCCAAAGATTTAGGATATGACAGCTGTCCAATGGATGGGTTTAACTTTGAAAAAGTTGCAAAACTTCTCAATTTTCCCAGTGACCATATTCCGGTAATGTTTGTTGCTATTGGCAAGCCGCTTAATGATCCTCGACCGCGTTCAGGGCAATTAAGTATTAAGCAGGTCGTACAATATAATCAATTTTAAAAAATGCTACCTTCGCTCCCTGAAGCTTTTAAGCCTATAAATGTCGCCATAAATACTTTTGTAATAGACATCAGGGCTATATGAAACAATAGCAACTCTTTCATATAAATTAGTTCTTGCAATAGCTTGTGTTAAATCTTGCATTCTTGGCAGCTCCTGTTTTGTTGGAAAAATTATGGTAGGTTTTACCTTTTTTAATAAATCTACTAACTTATCTTCATTCCAGTTAAGGTTTAAGTAGGCTGTTCTTAAATTCATTGTTTCAAAAGATGCTGGCAATAACCCAGTCAAAGGATATAACACCTCAGCAAAACCTGCTAAAGCTAGAGTTGAATCCTTGTTTGATAATTGTTTTATCATATCAGCTGCAATTAAATAGTTTGACAGCCTTATTGTTTCTATTTCAGTATAATTATTTTTAAGTAAGCTATTATATGCATGACTTACTGGGCTTTCTTTGTTGTAAACATTTATGTTTAAAGTTCTTGAAAGGTTCGGATAAGCTCCAAAAACAAACAACATAAGTATCACACCCATTACATAATTTTTTACAATTTTAGATTCATTTAGGCTGACATATTTCCAACACAATGCTGAGATGCCAGCAAGGCCGGGTAGGCAGTTTATAAAATGATAATCAAACCCTAGTTTGGATATTGGTTCTATAATTGGAACTAGTGCTAAGGCTAACCAGAAAAAAAATCGATTAATGCTAACTAATTTTCTGTCTTTAGAATTTAATTTAAATATATACATAGCTGAAATAATGGAAAGTATGATTCCAAACCAATATGCCTTAATGGCTATTATGCTATGTTTGAAAAAATTTGAGATTAATAATTCTTCAGCAAGGTCACGGATGGCACCACTCTGACCTATATAAGCATCAATAATAGTTTGGAGACCTCCTTCTCCCCGAAGCATAATAAGTATATACAAAGTGGTAAACCCTAATATTGCTGAACCAATGAGAAATTTAGAAAAAGGCTTCCATCCATAAGCAAAGAAAATTGCAATTAAACCTGTTAAATAAAAAAAGAGAAAAGGCTCTCTTAATAAAACACCAAATGCTGCGGCTGCACCTATCATATAAAATAAGAAATGATTTTTATTATTAATACTTTGGGAAATAAGCAGGGCTAAAAATAAAGGGACATAAGCAGCCCAAATACTGTTTCGAAAGCCAAATAAAATAAATGAATAATTATTCATGACTATCAATACAGTAGAAACTACAACGGTACTAAAAAAAATACTACCGCTTTCATTCTCAATTACTTTAAAAAATAAAATAGAAGCAGTGATTGCGAGGCACAGATCAATCCAACGTAATGCTATGAATTGATTAACCTCCAACCCATATACCCAAGAAGTAATTAAAGAATAAAGAGCTACAGGGTAACCAGAGTCTATAAGCTCTCCATTAGAGAGTGTTGAAAAAAAATATTGAGAAAAAGCTGTATAGAGCCCACCATCTGTTTCTGGTAAAAAAGGAATCCAATAAATTCTTAAATAACCAGTTGTAAAAACTGCCACAAGAATTGCGATTAGAGTACTTAGGTTTTTTTGATTTCTATTAGCTAGCATATAAATATTATTAAACTAAAATTATCATAATGTAATTCTTCCAAATATTACCCATCTTTATTCCAAATTGTATAAGCACTATGAATATCCTTATTTAATTCTTTATATTTTTTTACAACTTTAATACCCCTTGAAAATTCATACTTTTTATCAACTAGACCAAATGGATCATAAAAAATAGATTTTATATTTAACATACTAGCAATTAGTGTTGGTGTTGAGTAGACCGGAGAAATTACAAAATTAGCCTGGCTTATAATTCTTTCAGGTGTTATTTCATCATTAATAAGAACGATTTTACCGATATTACTTAAATTGGTAATTAATGATGAATACGATTTACAAATTGATAAAATCTTTCTTTTCTCTTTAAGATAGATTACAACATTTAAGCCTTTTGATGCTTTTACTATATCCCTAATAAAATCACTGGTATATTCTTTAGAATAAAATATATCGCCATTATTTGCATACATTGCTCGTGAATAAATTCTCTTCGGAGAGACATCAAAAATAACTAAATTAAAGCTCGTGGGGCTCAAATTAATTTCTTCACCAGAATCAGTAAAGTTAATTTTATTGATTATCTTAAAAGAAGTTAAAGGATTTGAGTCTTTGAGTGTCTTAAGTTGGACTTTATCCCAAACGTAAATATTATCCCAATTCATTAATCTATACTCAATCGGATATAAAAACACATTATTTTTTAAATCATAGTTGTATCCGAAATTTATTGAATAGTAGATTAAATAATTTTTTTTAAACTTGCCTATCGCCCATAGTGGCGTATATCCCATTTGGGAATTGTTGAAAATAAATGAAAAATTCTTACCTTTAACAGAGTTGTCTACAACAATCTTTTTAAAGTGCTCTTTGAATAGTAAATTAAAATATGATTTATCAACTAAGAAATTAATCCAGAAAAGCAGATTAAGTTTTATTAAATCAACGATTAGTGATGGAATATTATGTAAGGTCAAAAAATCTCCCTTGACTATATCTTTTCGAAAAACTAAATTATTTATTGAATAATTATTTGAATAAGCAGTTTTATTAAAAAAGGGATTAATATTTTTATCACTCATACAAAAACTTAAGTAAGATTTAAGATCGGTATCAATACAATTATTCTTCCTTAAGTCTTCAAAATATATAACTGATGTTGTATTTTTATCTCTATCCTTGCTGACAGAAAAACTTCTAACAAAAGCTTTAGCAATTAAATAAATTGAGGCTAAATTACAAAAAAAATAAACGCCTAAATATCTAATTCTGTTAACTATGTATAAAGAAATATTTCCTAGAAAACTTAAATTTTTATTTAATATATTGGCAGGTATGCGTGTATTTATGAGATTTAAAAATGTTGGATTAAAGATATACCTATTAAAATTTGGGCCAAAAAGATATGCCTTTATGTATGCTTTAATATCTTTTTCTGAATAATCAAAACCTATTTTTTTAAAAAAGAACTTTTGTGACTTTGAAAGTGTAACTAGCTCTAATAATTGCAAATGCTTATAATGTAAGAAAAATTTATCATCCCTGACAATCTTTTTATAATTTTTAAGTGCATTAAGATTATTTCTAAATTTACTTAACATATGACTCTTTAATCCACTTATTTGATTCATTAGTCGGTGGCCAAAAATTATAATTCATTGGTCTATTGCTTAATTTAAACGCTTAAACCCACTATGGCACAATGGGCCATCAATCAAATTCATTACATCTCGACCTTCTTCGCATTCTTTGATTGTAGCAAATATTGGGTCGAGTGCCTCAAGATATCCTTTTATAATCTTAGGCGTATGATCAATGCATACGTAGACACTATTTCCAGCCAAGTAACCTTTTGCCAGCATTTCTTGGGTAATCAATGTTTTATAAGCCAATTCATTCTCACTTTGAATTGTAAACCCAGTTAAAGCGGGCATTCCCCAATAAGAAACACTTAACTCATAGTTATTACCTATCTTTTGTAATCCTTGACGAATTTTTAAACCTGCTTGGGTGATGGTTTCCCATGATTTAATGCGTTCCATCACTTCTAGAGTCTTAAGCCCGGCAGTTGAACCGATTCGTTCAGTCCAAAATGTGCTGCTAATGAAAGTTGTTTGAGCAGCCTCCATCACTTCCCTCTTGCCAATTATTGCGGTAATACCGTAACCATTACCTAGCGCTTTACCAAACATGGCCATATCAGGCTCAACACCATATTTTTTATGTAGGCCACCAAATGTCTCACGGAAACCTGATGTACATTCATCAAAAATTAATATAATACCTCTGTCAGTTGCTAGCTTTCTAACATTATGTAAGAAGTCATTTTCTGGCTCCATATTCCGAGCTACTTCCATTTTAATGATGCCTATATCTTTAGCATTTACTAAAGCTTCTAACTCTGCATAGTTATTGTAATTAAATGAGAATACTGAATCTTTCAAGCTGCGTGGAACACCATTTGGCTGTAAACCTGAAAGTAAATGTCCATCCAAACTAGCGTCATCTCCTAAATTAGCTGATAAATACCAATCATGCCATCCATGGTAACCACAGATAGCAACATTATCTTTTCCTGATGCTGCACGAGCAATTCGAATTGCAATTGCATTTGCTTCGCCACCAGATCTCGCAAACCTTGCCATATCTGCCCATGGGTGAATCTCAATTAACTTTTCAGCTAAATATACTTCTTCAGGACAATTCAAAGTTGACATATTTCCAGCAGTAATTGTTTTTTGAACTGCAGCATCAACTTCTGGATGTCCATAACCTAAAATATTAGTTCCAATACCCATAATAGACATATCAATGTATTCTTTTCCATCTAAATCCCAAACCTTACAACCTTTAGATTTAGAGTAATAAGAGGGCCATTTCTCAGGAAGAAACATTTCTGGTCGTTTAGATAAAAGCATATTTCCACCGGGAATAACATGCTTTGCACGTTTCCAAAGTTTTTGACCTGTACCCATAATTGCTCCTTCATTTCTAATTAGGCGTTTATTAGCATCGAATATTGCTGGATTTTCTTCATGTAAAGCTAGCACGTCGCCCCATGAAAAATTTATTTGCGGATGAAAATACTGAAATATTTTTTCAATCACTTCAAAATCAGAGGCTTCATCAACAGTCCAACGTAAAGAAGATAAATCCTCACTGTATTTTATAGATTCAATTTTATATTTACCTGAATTACGTAAATATGGAGTTACATGCTCTCTATCAAACTGATCATCAGTTTCTTGACTCGCTTTTTCTAAAGCTTTATAGGTGAAAACTTCAATATCCAAACCATCTGGATAAGTTGGCGGGATAGTATTGCTAAGATAATCTACATTAGCACCTTTAAACCTCCGAATAGCTTCATCAACTAATTCTGGATCAACAAGAGGGCAGTCACCAGTAATACGGACTAGTACATCAGCTTGATGAATTTTAGCAGCACTCACATAACGATCTAAAACATCGTTTTCACTCCCCTGCTCACAAGAATAACCTAGCTTGCGCACATGATCAATTAAGGGTAAATTGCGCTCATCAATTGAAGTCGCAACAATAATTTGATCTAGCTCTTTTGATTGTGCTAAACGCTTAAGAAGTAACTCAATCATTGGGTTGCCCTCAATGGCCTTCATTACCTTATTAGGAAGTCTAGTTGAGCCCATTCGGGCCTGAACAATTGCGACTATTTTCATAATTTAGCCCAGTTAGATGGATTAATTAAGTTTTCATCCTCACTTGCTAAATTAGGTAAGGCTGTCTTCAATGTATCTTTTGAGGTTGAAATTATATCCAATAAATGGTCATTACTGAAAACCCCTACAATCACTTGATCAATTTCAGGAAAAGATAGTGGAAAAGATAGCGATGCTTGAAGTGCTGAAACACTACTATCTGAAAGCCACTGATGCCATTGATTCCAAACATTATTCCATTGTAAAAATTTTGACGGAATATTTTCTTGTTTGAGTAACAGCAATCCTTGTAAAAAAGTAGATCGTGTATGAATTTCAATACCAGCGTCTTTTAATCGCCTCATCCAACCAGTATTTATAAGTCGGTTATCAATCAAATTAAGTGGTGCTTGGACTAAATCAAAATGAAAATTTGGAATCAATACATCGAGTTCTTTAGGTGAGTAAATTGATATACCTATCTTTTTCACCAAACCTTTTTCTTTTAATAATTCTAATGATCGATAAATCTTAGGGCCATCTGAGCCGAGAAGTTGCTCTGGTTTATGAAGTAATAGACCATAAATATTATTAATGCCTAAACGCAAAAATGAATCATTTACTTGTGAAGTTATCCAGCTAGTAATATCACATCCATCAGGAAATTTTGGAAGTTTGGTAACTAATTTAAAGTTACTTGTATCCATTTTACCTAAGCGGGCTTCACAATCGCCATAATCAATAGCTGTATCTAATGTATTAATATCATTGGAGGAAGCAGTATTTAAAATCGACTTAACCATCGAAAAAGGAACTTGCCCGTGATTGGTTAAGCCGTAAGTTAATCCAAATTGAGCGGTTCCAAGTGCTAACCTCATTTTACTTATTTTAACCCTTTTGGGCTATAAATAGGTCTAGCAAAAGAGCCCTCTAATAATGAACATGGAGTATTAAATCTATCACCGATGTTAACAGAATTTAAGATATCTTGGCCTTGTTCATTATAGAGTCCTTCAACTACTAATGTAGAACCTTTCAAGGCAACGCATATCCAAGATTTAGACTTTCTATAAATAATTCCACTTTGGAAGGGGTGAAAAGAACCATCTTGTGGGCTAAGACAAATATCTTTAATTTTAACTTTATTACCATTAAGTAATGTTTGAGCTCCAGAATATGGGTCATCAAAAGCACAAATAAATCTTTCGATATCATTTGCTTCTAATGACCAATTTATCCAACTATTAATTTCTGTATTTAATCTAGGCCAATATGAGGAAAAATACTCTGATTGTCTAATAGAATTTACTGAAAGATTATCTGAACGATAGGTCTTAATAAAATTAATTAAAAAATGTAAATTTTTTTCTAAGTAATAGTTTTCAAAATCTATTGGCTTTCTAAAATTAGCAGGATATAAAAACTCATCAAAAGCAATAATTTCTCCTGTATCTACTCCACCATCAACAACATGCAAAGCACAATATCCAAATTTATTTCCCATCAGTATCTGCCAACTAAATCCACCTCCTCCTCTATTTTGTGGCAAACGAGTACCGTGAAGGTTTAGCAATTGATTGCCAACCAAAGACTTAATCACAGACTCTTTAAAAATCCAAGCTGCACCAAGGCTGAGATAAAAATAATTTTTAGTATCTCTTAAAAATTTAATCACATCTTGACTTGAAATATTCTCAGTGGATATATTTTCAACTTTTTGACGTAGAAAAAAATCTGCAAGTGATTCATCATCGACAGTCTCACAATTATGTCTTGGTGATGTAACAACTCTAACTGGCATACCTTCAGATTTAGCCCACAAACAAAGCTTTCTCAATAAGACCCCTCCACCAAGTAGAACAATTCCTTCTATTGGGCCATAACTTTCAATCTGTTTAGTATTTATTTTATTTTGCATATTTATCTTGAGATGTTCTTAAGAAAAATTTTTAGCTCTTAGTATAACCTTTAATATTTTTATGTTCCACAAAAAGTCTTATAGTCAGAATTCATCTTTTTATTTGGGTTACGATAAATTTCATTGGATAATGTTTCCTCAAATGGATTCCTCAAGGCTTCAAGTAAGGCCATGAAAGGCTCTATATCACCACCTTCTCCTGCCAACAATACCTCTTCTACATAATAGTTGTTAGGTATAATGACGGGGTTACTATCGCGCATCAAACAAAGAGAGAGATTTAGCGGTTTTGAGTTTCGTAAAAGTCTTTCCTTCCACTCCATATACCATTTTTGAAATGCTGGAGATTTGTAAGCTTTATTTTCTGGCATATTTTCCTGAGTTAAGTCACGAAAAGTTCTGGTATAGTCTGCTTTCGAAGTTTGCATCCAATCTAAAAATTTTTGAGCAAGAGAGAAATCTTCTACTTCCTCTCCAAATAGTCCGAGCTTGCAACGCATACCTGTAATCCATGCCTGATTAAAGATTTTACTGTAACTATCAATCGCCTCTTCTGCGAGCTTCACTGCCCTCCCCGATTCCTTATGTAAAAGAGGTAGCAAGCTGTCGGCCAATTTTACTAGATTCCATTGGGCGACATGCGCCTGACTTCCATAACTATAACGTCCATGAGAATCAATTGAGCTAAATACTTTTCCCATAGAAAATATGTCCATAAAAGCACAGGGACCATAATCAATAGTTTCACCACTAATAGTCATATTATCAGTATTCATTACGCCATGAATGAACCCGATGTGCATCCATGCGGCGACGAGTTTGGCTTGACGCTCGACCACAGCTTTAAGGAAATCGAGATAAGGATTTTCCTGCTGAACAAGTTTAGGGTAATGACGAGCTATTGAATAATCAGCTAAAATCTTAAGCCCTTCAAATCCTTTGGTAAAGTTGGCATATTCAAAAGTGCCTACGCGTATGTGGCTAGAAGCAACACGCGTCAAAATTGCACCATCTAATAAAGATGAACGCATGACTGATTCACCAGATAATACCAAAGCAAGGCTTCGGGTTGTAGGAATTTTTAATGCATGCATGGCTTCACTAATAAGGTATTCTCTAAGCATTGGGGCAAGAGCCGCACGACCATCACCATTTCTTGAGTAAGGAGTTGGGCCAGAACCTTTTAGCTGTATGTCGAAGCGTTTGTTATCGGGCGTAATTTGCTCACCAACTAAATGCGCACGACCATCGCCTAGTATCGAAAAATGGCCGAACTGATGCCCAGCATAGGCTTGTGCGATAGGACTTGTATCTTTGGGTAGTTGATTGCCAGAAAAAAGTTGAGCAAGCATTTTTTTATCATCAGTAGGTAAATCAATGCCGAGTGAATTTGCCAGATCATTATTAAAAAGTAAAAGCTGTGGCTCACTTACAGGTGTCGGATTAATGCGAGAAAATAAATATTCCGGCAAGTCAGCATAGCTATTTTCTAATCGCCAACCATAAGAATGGCTCATGAAGGACAAGCTTTAATAAAAGAAGATTCTGACATGATATTATTTTAATTTAATCCCTATTTAAAAACCAATAAATTTTCACTAAAGGAAAGTATATGTTTAAAAAACATTTAAATGAATCAGGCAAAAATTACACTGAGCATTTTATTTTTGCTTTTATTGCTGGGTGGTTATTAATATATGCAGGAATTACATCAATTATTCATTCCCTTATTCCTAGTTTATTCCCATTTACCAGCCAAAAAATTGTACAAAAGCTAGAAAGTAAAATAAAAATTTAAAATCCTTTTAATTTGAAAAAAATATAGAACAAAATACCCATAAAAATAATAGGGATAGACAATAAAAATGATTCTTTTGGAGTTGCAAAGATACTTTTAATGGAATGGCGATAATAAAAAACAATCATTGTAAAAGCCAAAATCAGTCCCAATATTCGAAAATCTGAAGTCATTAGATAAGTTTACCCTCAGACAAATAAACGGGCAAATGTTAAGTTGAGTTGAAAAACCAAATCGTATGCTTAAGTAAAAAAGTTAAGTGGGTAAGCAGATGAGCCTTAACTTTTTACTATTTTTTTTATTTAACTTCTAACAAGTATTTAGAAAATCTACCTTTACCTGCAGCAAATTTTTCTTCTAACTTTTTAGCAGCAGTTTTAGCAGCTTTAGAATTAACGCTTACATCACCAACAGTTATTATACCGACCATCCCGAACATAGCGTGAGGGGTACAGTTGTAACCATATAAACCTTCTATATCAAACTTAACTGAGATTGATTTTTCTCCAGCTTTTTTAGTTAATTTACCCATCCAAGGCTTAGCCCCTTTTGGAAGCATTTCTTTTATGGATGCTGAATTATGCATTGCATCTCCAGTCCAAGTTACTGTATCACCCTTCTTAATATTTAATACAGCTGGTTCAAATATAAACATATCAGGGGCACTACCGTTTAGCATTTTAACTTGATGTTCTTTTGCAAAAACATTTCCAATAGAAAAAAGTAGCAGTAACAACATAAATTTTTTTATCTTTAGCATAATCTTAATTTCCTTATAAATTTTACAATAATCACCGACTATAAAATTCAACTACCGAACCGGGACTCATAATTGTTGCATATGGAATTTCATCTGAATCTGGGTATCTAATGTAACTTACCTTAAATTCTTTCACATCTAATGAAATATATTCTGGCAAATCTCTTTCCATTTTTTGTATTGACTCAACAACCAAAGGAATAGTTCTACTTTTTTCTTTTACTTCAATACAATCACCAGGCTTACATTTATAAGATGGAATATTCACTACTTTTCCATTAACCCTAACATGCTTATGATTAACAAATTGTCTTGCGGCAAATACGGTCGGGACTAAATTAGACCTATAAACTATAGCATCTAGCCTAGATTCAAGAAGAATAAGAAGGTTTTCACTAGTATCCCCTTTTTTAGCATAAGCTTCTTTGTATATATTTCTAAATTGCTTTTCACCAATATTTCCATAATAACCTTTCAGTTTTTGCTTTTCCCTTAACTGAACTCCGTAATCACTTCTTCTTCTTACGCCCTTTGCACCATGTTGGCCTGGCCCATAAGTTCGATTATTCGTTGGGCAGTTATCTTTACCCCAAATATTTTCTCCCATTTGTCTTGATAGTTTGTTTTTTGGTGTTTGCCTAGGGCCTCTATTGGGCATGATTACTTCCTTTTATTGTAATTAATGTGTAGACCAATTTGAATTATATTGCCTTCTTGATGGAATTATTAAGTTTGCCTTCTCTAAAATTGCAGCAAATGCATTTAAGATTTTAAAAATATTTCTTGCTTGATATGCCTTCAACCATCCCTGAAGAGATAATTGAGCATCTTCGTATTTATCATTCTGCAACATACATAATGCTTCTAATATCTTAAATTCGCCATAGTGTATGTGATTGCATAACTCTGAACCAATTGGTCCCTTCTCTTCTGTACCTTCAGCAATCCCATATACTACTTCTTCAATTAAGCTCGATATATCAGGAAGTTGATGTTGCTCTCTGCATAATTTAAATAAATCTTGTGGATCTTCTCCAGAGATTGAACATGATGCCCAATGCCTTAAGCACCAAACAACCATAACTTCAGAATTATCTAAATCTAATGATAAAACACTTTTTTTTATAAATTCTTTAGCTATATTATTTTTAGTATTCAATTGTTACTTTTTCCACTTATGTATTTTTAATTTGTAATTCTAAATGAGAATCATTCGCATTACAAGTTTTTTAAAAAAATATTACAAATATTAAAATTATTCAAAAAAAGAAATACGTAAAGATTAGAAAATGAGTAAAAGATATGAAGCAGTTTAAAGAGAGTTATTATTATTTAGTTAACTTGGTCCAAACAAAAATTACAATAATTAGTGCACCAATCCAAACAAAGATAAAAGCGCTACCCATTACACTTCCAATTACTGTGGTTGGATCGAATTGAGTATTAATTGCAAGACCAATTAAAGCCCAAAGAAACAGCGCTAGAATTTTTTTTATACTCATAACATTATAAATCTAATACTACATGCGGATGAAGGCGACACTCTGATTCAAACTCTACATAAGTGTCTCTACTTTGAGGTGATGTAACCCACTCTCTTATTTGAAAAGGAGAGTTATGTCTAAAATGCCTTGAATGGCCACAAGATAAATCTGTTACCCAATCTTTAATTTCATCTTGATGAAAGCCAGTAATTATTGTTTTCATATACATTCTTCTCTTCTATTATTTGAAGTTGCAATTAGGTCTCTATCAGCCATGGTATGGCAGCTAAGACCATTAAAACAAAAGCCAATGCTATTAATAACTTATACATAATTTACCTTTAGGCATTAAAAAAAGAATAAGACTGGAAGTAGTTTTTTCATAAGAACAGTTTTATGGGTGCAAGTAAAAAACTTTATTAATTACCTGCCACTTACCATCAAGTTTAAGAATATTTAGGAAATCAGTAAATCGAGAACCCTTCCAATTATCGAGCTCAATTCTCACACTTGCAACCGTTCCAACGATATCTATTTTTGAAATGTTATAAACTAAATCTGTAGCCGCGCCATTTCCATCATGCCAATCATATAAAGTTTGAATTGGTCCTGCAATTAAATCTTGTCCTACGTAGCCATACCATGTAGCGTCGTTATGGAATGTAGGCTTCATTTCAGAACCTTTACCTGAAATTGCACCTTTTAGATAATGAGATGTTATTAAGTTAGTTATTGCTTTACGGTCATTAAGTTCTGAATTGGTTGTCATCTTAATCTCCCTTTTATATTAGACCAGTTTACTCCCTGACAATTAAGTGAGCAAATGAAGTGAATTATTTTGATTTTTCGTTTAATTGCATGACCTTATTCTTATCGCCACAAATATACATTTCATATTTTGTTTGTGCGCAAGTTTCAAAATTAGGCAAGATTAAGCAAGTATTTAAATAGCCTTCATAAGCTTCTTTATCATAGAAACATCCAACGGAAGGTTTAGAGTATTCTATTTTTACGCCTTGGTCATTAATAAAAATTTCTTTACTGTGACACAACATAGGCATTATTAATAAGAGCAGGAGTAGTTTTTTCATAAGAATAATTATTTCACTTTGTTATTTTTTTTTAATTACATTTGGCTATTTACATAGCATTTAAAACTTCCGTTCATTGTTAGTTTTTTATATCCATCCTGAACTATATTAGCTATTTCATTATTTTCTATTTCAAAGCGAGTTCCACATACCTCATGAATTTTTCTTTTTAGTTCTTGTTTTAAGTCTATTTGACTCGATGAAATATTTCCTTTTATTATTATATTATAGCGATCTGAATCTAGAGGGAATAAGTTTACTTCCAAACTTTTAGATTCATTAGCCATTACTAAATATGGTATCAAAAATAAAAGTAGGAATAGTTTTTTCATAAGCTAGTTATTTATTCTTTTTTTTAATGACAGTATGATTTGATAGCCAAAAACACTTATTGCAAAAAAAATACCAGAAAATAGAAGTGCAAAATTCTTATTTGAAGCCGGTGGGGAAATTTTTGAAAATTTATTCATATGTATCATTATATTGTAATAAGAGTAGATGACTTTAATTAATAAAAATAGTTAAAACCTGACTAATTCAAGAATTTCTTCGTCTAAAAGGTATCTAAAATAAATAAGGATATAAAAATGAAATGCTTATTTGTGGTTCTAATTCTAATATCAAATGTAACTCTTGCCGGAACAACGAATGAGATTCTCAAAAATTTACCTAAAAAAGTAGTTGAAATGATTTCAGAATATCCGCAAGCTCTTCAGCTACAAATGGACTGTTTTGGTTATCCTACTATAAATATTGATGCCTGCAAGGAGGTAGCCAATATTAATCATCAGGGGTCTATGTATGCAAAACATAATCTAGGATTTACTTATCAAAATGGACTAAATGGACTACATCAAAGTTACTCAGAAGCCTTCTTTTGGTATTTAAAAGCATCGAACCAAGGGTTAGCAAATTCCTCATATAATCTAGGACGAATGTACGAGTATGGGTTAGGTATGCAAACTAGCCATGTTATGGCTAGATCTCTATATATAAAAACAATGGCTCAGGAAGATACCGGTCCAGCCGCAGCCAAAGAAGCTTTTGAAAGGCTAGGAGTTTTAACATTATTAGCTATGAATCAGAAAGTAGAGCAAGGTTCTATGGATGAAGAAGTACGATTTAAATTTGCCAAAATGTTAAAGCCTTGGCAAGTTGATGAAGCCAACACATACTTTGATTAGTTTTTTAATTTTTCTATTGATAATTAAGCATTAAATAATGGGATTACAACTGAAACTTTAAATTTTTTCATAAATGATTCTTATCTAGAGTAACTTAGTCTTCACTTAGGCAATTAAGTGTGCAAAAGTTGATTACCCTTACTAATGTAAGTTTTTATTCGCTTTAATTACTTCAGTCTTACCTACCTTAAAAGTCCCTATTCCTAGCTTTATAAACGTTGGATAGCAAACTAGTTCATTAGGCATAATAATCTTATCCCAATTACTTTTGATTCGTTTGAGTTCTCTATCATCTAGAGTTGATCTACCCTTTTCCATTCTTTCATATAGGTAGTCATTAAGAGCAGTCCATTTGTATTTATTCATCTCATCTTGCCATCTATCCGCACCCCATATCTGTGGTCTTGGTTGACTATTAGCAGTTCGCCATAACCCTTTATTATCTTTAGTCTTAAGTGAATGATTATTAGCCATCTCATCTAACTTCGTAATACAAGTATTCCTAGACATATCCTCATCAATCATCATAGCTACTAATTGTCTAATATTTTCAGGGACTTTATATGGGTTAGTTGATCTACCTTCAACTCTGCTTAATTGAAAAGCTTGGTCTAAATTATTTACTAAAGGATAAACATCTGACTTTCTTTTATTGAATGAATCTTTGATGGCATTAAGTAACTCTTTATCATTTTCCTCAAAAGTTACTGTTCTATTAAACATAGAAATTACAAGGTTAGAATCATAAGTGGTAGCCGTATGCTTCTTAAACATATCCAATGCAAACACTTCTCTAAAGACTTTGAATACACCAATAGCACCATTAATAGATTGCCTTACTTGGTGCATAGGGTGAACATTGTTAACCTCGTCATTCACATAATCTAATGTATCTGCTAACTCTCTAAAGTATGAGTTGCCTGTCCTAAACCCTTCATGAAGATTACTCCAGTTGTTATCCATAACTGTTCTTTTAAGCAACCATACCCATCTATCATGACTTGGGTTTTCTATTAGGTCTATATCTTCTATATTCATTTACTGCGGCTATCTAGTTCTTCTTCCAATTGCCCTTCTCTTAATTTTTTTTCTCTTGCAGTGTCATGAATTTTATCTGTCTTAATAAATTTAACTGCTTTTGTTACATATGTGAACATACCAAAAATACCAATCGCAATGACTATTAACCACAAAACCAATTCCATAATATATCTCCCTAGTTATTTTAAAACAGGCTTCACTTTAATCGTACAAGTTGAGAAATCACTTTTTATATCACCATGAATTATCTTGCCATAAATATCAATATTCTTTACTACCTCTTCTTTATATATCAATGCCCATTTTTTTTCTCTTTCTTGAGAGATTATTTTTTTCTCTTTAATACATGCATAATTAATACATCTTGTTTTATAAATATCTGATGAAGCTCTTGAGAAAAAAACAGCATCCAATACTGATAAATTATAAATATCTTGAGCAGCGGCGTCATTTTTAAAGCGCTCTGAAATAACTTTATTCAGTATTCCACACCTGGATGCTATATATGAAAGTGATGACTTATCGGATAAGTTCCAGGATGAATTTTTAGATATATACTCATTAAGTGTACCTGGGAATGTAAAAGCAGCATTATCTTTATTTTTTCTTACTTCTTCTAAATTTTCCATAAATTCATTAGCATAAGCACTTGAGAAAATTGTTACAAATAAAATAAAACATATTTTGAGTAGGAGTATTTTTTTCATAAAGTTAGTTTACCTCCAGATAATTAAGCGAGCAAATGAGGTTTAAGAGGAAATATACTGTAAAGATTAATTCCTGCCTAAGTAATAAAGAACAGGGCTTTTGTCATTTGTTATTTTATTTTTTTTTATCACTAAGTCTCCAGTAAAAAACCAATCATCATAAACACATATATCCCCCTTAACAATTAATTCGTTTGACTCAGATATTTGATAATCACAATAAAAATTTTCACCTATTATAGTTAAGTTGTTTGGCGCTAATGAGATATAATCTTTAACATAGTCTATATTTGAAAAAACAGTATTTATTGCGCATGGCCCGATTTCACTCATTCCCCAATTGGCCATAAAAGTTGCACCTTTACTTACAAATGCTGTTATCACTTCCCAATCTATCCGATCACTCCCACAAGTTATCCATATATTAGATAAATTTATTTCAGAAAAATTTTTACTACTCATAATAATCTGAGCTTGTCTTGGAGTAATATGGGTATGAGTATATTTATGTATTTCTTTAATGAATCTTTTTACATTAAAATCTTCAACAACAACATCGGCACCTATACTTATAGCTGGCAAAGTTTGCGCCAACATTCCACCTGCATGCTCCATTTTGCAAATAGTGTATATACGAGAATTCTTTGTAATTTTTTGAGAATCTATTGCGACATTATTGCAATACTTTAGATTCTCCGGCGTTCGAAAAATATTTTTTTGTAATCCAGTGGTTCCACTAGAATTAACATAGACACCCTCACTTAATTTATTCTTTAGGTTTTCCAAGATGTTTTTCCGTTTCGTCAACGATATATTTTGCTAATTTATATGGGGTATATGCAAATAAAAAAGGTAAAAAACTATGTATCAATCCTGTTATAAAAATTAACAAACCAACACAATTGAATTTTGACGCATAGAATAAGTGCCTTAGATAGCTTGATTTAACTTTATCTAAATGTTTGAAATCTAGAGTATTTTCCTTCATTAAAATCCTTTCTCATATTTATATTAAATTATGACTTAATTACTTTTGATTAATCTAATATTAAAAGTTCAGTTTTAAATAAACACAATATTTCTTTTGTAACTCCCCTGTCTATATATAGAGGCACGGTACTCAAATTTTTGCTAGTATTTAGAGTATGAAAGACAGTTTCTTAAATATTGATGACATTACAAACTCTCTAAAGATAGACAAAGATACCCTCAAGAAATGGATTAAAGACGGAAAGTTCCCGCCAGCTAAGAAGATAGGCGACAGAACAACCTTGTGGAGTTATGCAGTAATTGAAAATTGGGTAGCCCAGCAACAAAAGACTCAAGAGTTCATTGATAATCAAGATTTAGATTTGTAACAATAAGAGTAGGAGTAGTTTTTTCATTTAATTAGATTTTAATCGCATGCACGTTTACCTCTTTTACAAGCATCTTCACATTTTGAGTTTGCATCGGTATTATAAAGATATTCGCTTGTTTCCCAATCGTAAACAGATGATGGACAATCACTTTTACATTTCCTATTGAATGCATAACAAGCATCATCTATATTATCTTCATATTCACATGCACGTTTACCTCTTTTACAAGCATCTTCACATTTTGAGTTTGCATCGGTATTATAAAGATATTCGCTTGTTTCCCAATCGTAAACAGATGATGGACAATCACTTTTACATTTCCTATACCCATCATAACAAGCTCCATCAACATCCTCCTCCTCATCATCATCACTAGACCTACTATTTCTAATTGTTTGTAACATTCTTAATTGAATAATTTTTTCTTGTGTTGTCATTTCGCTACAAGATTCTCCTACTTTTTTAAAGCCAAT
>JAOLWQ010000010.1 GCA_028342535.1 Methylophilaceae bacterium
AGAACTAGGTAGATTAAAAGAGGCCGAAGCAAGCTATAAGCAAGTGATAGCTTTAAAACCTGACTTTACTGAAGTTCACAGCAACTTGGCCCTTACTCTGAACACAATGGGCTTAAAAGAAAGCGCCCTAAAGCACTTTGAAAGAAATCTTCAATTAAAAAGGGGGGTAAATTCTGTTAATCTGAATGATAAAATTTTTAAAGCAATCACTAAAGCTAAAATTGATCACGACATTGAGCAGTTCGAGTATTTAGCTGCCTCGGGTTATGATGCTAAAAAATTTCGCGAACTTGTTTCACTTTACAAGACTGTGTCATCTGAAATTAATTGTACTTTAGACACGGATATTTCTCATCTAAGTTATAAACATCAATGTCTTTTAGGAAATACTTACAATCGTCCTATTCACATACTTAAAGCCCCTTCATTAGACAAGTCAGCGATAAGAGATAATCTTGATGCAAGTAAGATTACAGCGGATTATTTTAAGCATGAGTTTGGATTAACTTTCATAGACGATTTTTTAAGCCCTACTACCCTTAATTCTCTTCGAAAATTTTTACTCGGAAGCACAATTTGGTTCGATATTTTTCATCCTGGTGGGTATATAGGGGCTTATCTAAGTGAAGGGTTGGCTTCTCCATTGATTCTGCAAATTGCAGAAGATCTAAGGAAGAAGCTCCCCAAAATATTTAAAAACCATCGGTTAACCCAACTCTGGGCATATAAGTATGATAGCCGGGCTAGCAAAAAAAATAATTCTTTTACAGGAATAAGAGCTCATGCAGATTTTGCAGCTGTAAATGTAAATTTTTGGATCACCCCAAAGTCGGCAAACTTAGATCCATCGTCAGGGGGATTAGTTGTATATAATGCTGAGGCACCTTTAGAATGGGATTTTAAATCATATAATAATGATGAAGAAAGAATCCGTGAAGAGATTGTAAGGTGTGGTCAGAGGAAAACTATCGTACCTTATAATGAAAATCGAGTTGTAATTTTCAATTCAAATTTATTTCATGAAACAGATAATATTCAGTTTAAAGACGGATATGAAAATCGTCGCATTAACGTAACAATGCTATTTGGAAAGAGAGAATTATAAGTATTTTAAGATATAGCAATTCTTAAATATTTTACCTACCAAGGCAAAGTTTCTTCTTTATGAAATAAACCCCCACTTGGACCATCATCACTTAATGTAGATAAATACAATGAAGTTTCATAGCTATCTTTTACTTCCATCGGGGCATTTGGCCCACCCAACTCTGTTTTTACCCATCCAGGATGGCCTGAGTTTACTTTAATATTTGTCTCTTTTAATTCTATTGCAAGATGAATTGTAAATGCGTTTAATGCAGTTTTTGATGCGTTATATGCAAATTCTTTTGCTGGTGCAATCGGAGAATCTTTTGCTGAATGAAGAGTTAAGGAACTCAGAATTGTTGAAACATTAACTATTCTTCCTGCATCAGATTTTTTAATGAGCGGAAGTAATTTTTGTGTGAGAGAGATAACTGAAAAAAGATTTGTTTGAAATGTTTCTTTTATATCTCTGTCAGAAACAGTTGAGGTATTAGTAACAAAAAGATTACCAGTCAAAAGAACCCCGGCATTATTTATTAATATATCTAATTTATTATATTTCTCAGCAATATAGTCATAAACTTTTTGTGGTGCTTCAAGATCTGCTGCATCATATTGGATTAAGTCTGCTTCTATTCCTTGAGATGTTAATTTTTCAATGGCCTCTTTTCCCTTATTTAAATCTCTTGAGCCCAATATAACTTTTATACCTAATTCAGCTAATTTTTTTGATGTCTCAAAACCGATCCCTCGATTTGCTCCACTTATAAATGCGACTTTTTCCATGACCTTTCCTTATTGATAGTTAACTTAAAATAATTTCAGATACTTCTTTAGGAGATTCCAAAAAAGAAAAATGACCTGTTTCATTCATTGTATGAAAGGAACTGAGTCCTAGTGCCTTCATTGTATTTAATTTTTCATCTTGTTTAGACCAATCGCTTTCTCCATAAATTAAATTAACGGTCGTCTTAATGTCCTTATATAAAGACCCATCGTTTAACCATGATTTATGGTTTTGAAAGACATTCCTCTCATGATAGATAAATCCAGTTTTTTTTGTAGACGTGCAAAGAAGTTTTATATATTCACTTGTTACAGCAGATTTCTTATGCACGCCTCCCCGAAAAATAATCCATAAAGTAGGAAAAGATTCTAGCGCGGCAAAAAATACCCCCAGCCCAAATGGCAAACTTACATGAAATAATAAAAAAAAAGCCATAAAATTACCTCTCATGACTCCCTGAGCAAATAGCTTGTCATAATCATAAGGATTAAAACAAAATATTTTTTTTACACGATTGGGTATTTTTTTAGCTATAGTTGCAGATAAAACAGCACCGATTGATTCGCCTGCAATGGTGAGATTTTTTAAATTTAAATGCTCAATAAATGACACAATAGATTGAGTCATGAAGTTTTGATCGTAATTTGTTTTTTTATTTATCGATGAATCACCATGCCCAGGAAGATCTACCACATAAACTTTAAATCTTTTTGTCAGATAGGGTAATAATTTATCAGAATACTCAATTCTATTTCTTATCGTATGAAGTAACAATAAAGGTTCGCCCGAGCCCTCTTCCCTATATCTTATATAAGTTCCATCATCCAATTCAAATTTTTTCGTTTTATTCATTTTAATTCCTTTAAATTATGTGTATATACACTTAATATTTAAATGTATACTATAGCAATTAAAATGTAAACAAATATATATGAATTCACAGAAAGAAAAATATTCAGAACTAATAGATTGCTTATGCACTAGCCTAAGAAGATCTGCAAGAAATATCTCGCAAATATATAGTGAACATTTACAACAATCCGGAGAAAAAATTAATGCGAATCAAGTATCAATTCTTGTATTATTGTCACAGATTGAAAAAGAGACTATTAGTGAATTATCAAATAAACTCAAAATGGAAAGAACTACGTTGACGAGAAATTTAAAGGTTCTAGATAAATCAGGATGGATAAAAAATTATTCTGGAACAGATGGGCGTATGAAGTTTACAAAGTTAAGTAAGAGAGGAAATCAAGTGCTCGGTAAAATATTGCCTTATTGGAAACAGGCGCAAAATAAAACCAAAAAAATACTTGGGGACGATTTAAAGCTATTTCAAGATAATTTAAAAAAAATATCTAATTTATAAATGTCTGGGGGCAAACTAATTATATGAAAAAACCTAATATTTTTAATTTTTTAAAGTTTTCTTTTGCTGCAATTTTTGTATTGTTATCCTTAACAAGCTGTAGTGATTCGGGTATAGAACCAATGATTGATAAGGTTTTAGCAGGCGAACATCGAAAACCTTCTAATGTTAATCGGGATGAATTTCGTCATCCTAAAGAAACATTACTATTTTTTGGTATTTCGCCGGAGCAGTCTGTTGTTGAAATCACCCCCGGATTTGGTTGGTATGCCGAGATATTAGCTCCTCTTTTGCATGACAAAGGGCAGTATTACTATACATCTTACAATCTACATAAAGATATAAATCCTTTTTTTATTAAAATGGAAAAAAAATTCAAAGAAAAAATGAAATTAAACCCTAATATTTATAAGAAACTCCGATGGGTACATTTCAAATCAAATCAACCAGATTTTGCACCAGATGGCCCCGTTGATATGGTTCTGACATTTAGAAATGTTCATAACTGGGCAAAAGCCGGTACAGCTGAATCAATGTTTGCTGGCTTTAACAAAGCCTTGAAACCAGGTGGTGTTCTAGGGCTTATCGAACATAGGGCTAAGCCAGCTACCCCGATAGACCAGCAGATTAAAAGTGGATATATGACAGTTGAGTATGTTGTTAAATTAGCAGAAAAAAATGGTTTCCGATTAGAGGCATCATCTGAAATAAACGCTAATCCTAATGACTCATCTGATCACCCAGGTGGCGTTTGGAACTTACTGCCAAATTTGAGAGACATTACAGATGAAAACAAAGAAGTAATGTTACAAATTGGCGAATCTGACCGAATGACTCTAAAGTTTATAAAAGAGTAAGTAAAAAATTTTGTTGTCTGGGGTAAACTGTTTTTGTACAAATTGGAGAATATGATGATTGCAAGAGTGATATCAGGGTCAATTGGTTTAGTTTTGCTTAGCTCAGCATTTCGATGGATTTTAGATCCTGAAACTGCCGCAGCGGGTTTAGCGATGGTATTAGTTGATGGACCTGGAGATACAACTATGGGCATGAACACACAAATAGGAGATTTTACTGCCTTCTTTTTTACTGCCGGGTTAATGGCTTGCATAGGAACATATAGAAATCAGCATATTTGGCTCTATACAACATTAAGCTTATTAGGCTCTGCTGCAATTTTTAGAATTTATGCTGGGTTAGTTCATGGAGCAGACTTCCTAATTAAGGCAATAGCTATTGAGGTCATTGTTTCTTTATTTTTATGTCTAAGCATCTATCTAATGAAGAAATCAAAGTCCTAGTTTTGGAAGTATCGAGTCCCACTCTCTATTAGGTTCTATATCTTTTGTATGCCAAATGAAATTAGACAATCAAAAAATCCACCATAGGTGGTTTTTTTGATTGTCTTAACTTAGAATGCTCTTATGTTTAACAAGTAAGACTATAGAAATTAACACCAATCATAACCCTGTCTTTTTTCCCTCCATAAATTGAAGAGTGTTTCCTGTCAGCAGGGAAAATAGCAATCATGCCTTCATATGGAAGAATGTCTTCGCTAGGATCATAAAGCTTTAAAATACCTGGATCCATGCAGTTTTGATCCCCTACAGAAAGATAATAAACAAGACTATACTTTTGTTTCCCAAAATTAAGGTATTCATCTGCATCAATTTTGCCTGAATGATTGTGAGGAGTTGAACCTCCACCAGCCCCAAAGATATTGAAGAAAGATTCAGATATATAAATATCTGATTTAACCACTTTCCTCATAATAATCGTTAAATCTTCTGCTACAGATTTTATCATAGGGCTATCATCTTTAAATAATTTAAAGTCTCGTGAGCATTTACCATTACCAAAGCGAGGATCCGAAATGCTGCTATTATCAAATTTACTTAGTTCTATAGATTTCATTTTGTACAGACTGGAAATAAGCTCTGCTTCTATTGATCTATTCAAAATAACTGGTTGTGGAAATTGTTCTGAACTATAGCCTAGATTATTAATATTATCAGCACTGAATTCAGCTACTCCAAGAGCCTTTCTTGCCTTTAAAATTGCCAGAATTATGTGATTATTTTGCAGATCAGGATCAATATTATTTGCTTTTTCAAGGCTTTCTAACCCAGAGTCTATATCTCCATTCATATGCAAAACGACACCCAAGCTACTGTGGGCTTCGGCAAAGTCAGGCTTCAACGCTATTGCTTGCGTGTAGCTCGCTTCAGCTTCATCTAATCTTCCCAGATCTTTGAGTGTGACGCCTAAATTGTTGTAGGCTAGTGCATAGTCAGGCTTCAACGCTATTGCTTGCGTGTAGCTCGCTTCAGCTTCATCTAATCTTTCTAGTTCTTGGAGCGTGATACCTAAGTTGTAGTGAGGTTCGGCAAAGCCAGGTTTCAACGCTATTGCTTGAGTATAGCTTGCTTCAGCCTCGTCAAATCTGCCCAGTTCTTGGAGTGTGGCACCTAAGTTGTTGTGGGCTAGGGCGTAGTCAGCCTTGAATGCTATCGCTTGCGTGTAGCTCGCTTCAGCTTCATCTAATCTTCCTAGTTCTTGGAGCGTGATACCTAAGTTGTAGTGGGCTTCGGCATCTTGTGGCGCTAATTCCACAGATTTTTGATTGGCATTTACTGCTTCAGATATCCTACTTGTTTGCCCTAATATTGCCCCCAGTACTTTCCAGCCAAAGTGATGGTAAGGAAATTCTTGGGTTATATATACCGCTAGCTTTTCAGCATCATCGTATTGTCCAGTTTGATAGCACTCAAGAAGCTTAACCAATTGATCTTGAGAAGGGTTCTTAGCCTTTTTTCTTTTTTTTGCTTCAGCAATCTGCTTACGCTTTTCAGAAAGTGTTAAAATTTTCATAATAATATGATTATATTCTACTCAATTAAAGTCGTTAAAAAATTTTTCATTACTCATTCCTGCTCTCATTCAATGGTAGATGGCGGTTTTCCTGAAATATCGTATACAACACTATTTAATGCCTTTTAAATATTAAGTGGTACACAATTTAATATTTTCAGAGAGTGGATATAAAAATTAGTGGAGCTGGGGTGCATCTATCTCCACTATATTGTCCTTCTTAGTTATGACCATGAATTTTTTCTTACCTTGACATGTTTTGATAATATTTTTAAATTATTCTTTTTAACTTTATTACTTTTCTTCCATTGCCATAATAAATCTTTTGTTTTTTTTACTCTCTCTAGGAAATCATAAAGAGGTTGAGGATAATGACTTTCAAGTTGAGAAAATAAATCATAATTTTTACTGGGTAAATTAAGTATATATCCTGAATCATATCCACGAAGCTCTTCTACCCACTTTTTTATAAATAATGCATCTATATCATGTTCAATTGCTTGCTTCATAGGATTATAAATTCGAATAGTATTTATACCAGTTACGCCTGCTTGCATTTGTATTTGAGGGTAATGAATACCAGGTTCAAAATCTAAAAATAATGTTGCTAAATGTTCCGCGACTAATTTCCAGTGAATCAGATAATAATGACATGCAAAACTAACTAACATTGCGCGCATTCTAAAGTTAAGATAGCCGGTTGACTGCAATGCTCTCATAGATGCATCCACAAGAGGATATCCCGTTTTGCCATGAGCCCATAATTGAAAATTACTATGACTTTTATCAATAATTAAGTATGGAAAATTTTTGTACCCACTATTTACAGGCTCGTTTTCAATTGTTATTTCACTTTCGAATTTTTGAATAAAGTGACAATGCCAATGAAGTCTTGATGAAAATGCTTTCATTGACCTTCTCCACCCAGGCTTATCCCATGAATTTAATAATGCTTTATAAATCTCTCTGATACTTATATTTCCATAGCTAATGTATGGCGAAAGTCTTGAACAGGTATATCGACTTTTTTCTGGCTTAGAAATATTCTTAGAATATTCGCTACCCCTAACAATAAAAAAACTTTTTAACTCAATGTGCGCACTCTTAAACCCACCTTTTTGATAGGATTTTTTAGTAGGAAAAGTTGGCAAATTTTTTGCACAAAAATCATGGTTGATAATTTTAGCTTTTAATAAATTAATTCGCTCAATATGTTCACGCATTACATCATTCCAATGCTTTTCCCAATTTTTACGATTAGTTAAGCCACGAATAACTGCATTAGACGGATACTCATTCCATGTAATATAATTTTTTTTAAATAGTAGGTTAAGCTGATTGTCTCTAGAATAAGTAATTTTTAGACCAGTTTCCTCATGACTAAAGATATTTTTAATACAGTATTTATCTAGTAAGAGCTTAAATACTTCAGCTACTTCCCCATGAGTAACTGTCAATTTTTTATCGTATACTTGAAGTTCTTCTTGAATATCAGCTAATGATTGCTCTATGAATCTCCAGTGACGTTCATCATAATGTACATCTCTCATTAATGAGGGTTCATAGATATAAAGAATTAAGAAGTTTTCTTGTTTTTGAATTGCATCATACAAAGGGAGATGGTCGGTAAGTCTCAGATCCCTTTTAAGCCAAACAATATTTATATATTTTTTCTTAGACATATATATTAACTAGCCACAAATATATCAAATAAACTCAAAGTTATTCCTTAAAAAAAATCACACCTACTTATAAAATTTGTTAACCCACAAAACCTATATTTTTTACTATAATAAATTATGACCATTAAATTTATAATTAGTTAATATTAAAATTAAATAAATGAACAATTAGTTGTTTTCTAGGACGAAAGATATAACAAACAAGGATTTAATATGAATATTTCAGAATTTATCTTGATGTCTCTAAAAACAATACAACGAGGTACGGTTGATCAAAAATCATCTTTTCGACTTCCGGTTCTTTCATCTACATTAAATAATAAAGTTTTTCAAAGGATTGTTGTTTCGCGAAACTTTGATGAGTATGATCATTCATTATTAATTTTCACAGATCGTGAAAGTCAAAAATATTATCAATTGCAACATAATAAAAATTGCTCGCTATTATTTTGGGACCAGAAACAAAAGCTTCAGGTCCAAGTTGATGGAGAAGCGTCCATTGTAGAAAATAAAAAAACTCATTGGGATAAATTAAATGATAAGCAAAGAGATGACTATAAGATTATTCCTTTTCCAGGCAAGAAAATTTCATCTGCTAGAGATTATGAATTTAATAGTTCCAATGATAGATTTGAAGTTATTAATATTAAATTTAAGCAAATGGATGTCCTGCAATTATCTTCAAGTGGCCACTGTCGAGCTAAATGTATATTCACAAAAAATAGTCGTAAAGAATTTTGGGTGTCCCCATAATATTTTCTTTGTAAATTTGATTTCATTTAATAAACACAAAGGCTTCACTTATTATGTTGAAAAATATAGAACAAAATACCCATAAAATGGTTCATCACTTATAATATTCATAATTAAAGATAAGAGCCTGAAATGCAAAAGCAAACAATGCCCTATTTAGAATATCTAAAAAACCCTAATTTTATTGCAGTGATCATAGCACTCCTCACTACTGGTTTTTCAAGATTACAGTTTATTGCAGGGCTCCCTACATCAGATGCCGGAATATATACATTTGCAAATCAATGGTTTTTTAATGCAATCTCCCAGGATATACCTATAAAAGATTCGAAGCTTTTTTTATATCAATTTATGACAGCATGGGTTTATAGTCTTGAAGTAAATCAAATCATACTGTTAAGAATTATTGATGGGCTTGTTGCTATAGCTGCTTCTATTGTCTTATTTAAAGTTATTTTAAAAGAAAGCGGTAGCGCTCTTTTCACATCAATTTTAGTAGCTGCCTTATTATTGGTAATGAATGATAGTGAGATTATAAGGACTGGTTTTAGCAATAGCATTTGGGCTGCTTATCTACCTTTATTTTTAGCACTTCTCGTTTGGCAAAAGTCTAGTAAAGAAGACAATTTTTCTTTTTATCTAATTGGCGCTCTAGTTTCACTAGGAATATTATTGAGAGAGGCTTTTCTACCTTTCTATCTAATTACTTTTATAGCAATATATATTAGCTATGGTCGACGTAACTCAATTAACTTTATGCTTGGTTCTGCATTACTTGGTTTTAGTGTAATCAGCTTTATTTTAATGTTCAGAGGATGGGACTTAAATAATTTAATTGATAGATACATATTCCTTGGCGATGCATATGAAGACTACATAGATATGGGCATAACTTTTGTAGCAGGTATATTGAATTTAATAAAAAACGGTTGGTTTATTTTCACCCTATCCTTAGCTTCAATTATATATTTTATTAAATTAAAATTTGATGATAAAAAATCAGTGAGCGTGAATCGTATTTACTTTTGGATTTTAGTAGCGTTAATTCCGCTTATAGAGCCAATAGCTAAAGTTGCTTTTCATTATCATTATTCTAGTTCTCTTATAGGGCTTGCGGGACTTAGTGCAATGGGTTGGAAATATTTAAGCCTTAAGGAGTCAAAAAAAACAAAGGCATTATCAATAATACTAGTTGGGTTAATGAGTTTATTTATAATTCTACCGACCATAAGTGTTCTGACAATAAAGAATAATAATATTTTTACTCTATCAGATGCAGTTAAATGGGCAAAAGCCCCTAATTCATTTCGGAGTCAAAATCACATTGAAAAAAGTCAATATTTAACACTAGCAAAGAAGATTTATAGTCTTTCAAGAGAAGACTCAACATTGGTTGTTAGTGGAGGAATGCAAGTATTATATCCACTTACAGAGCTACTTCCACCAACATTTGAATTATCATGGTTAAGGTATTTATTTATACAACTTAATTTTAATGAGGATAAGCTAATAAAGATTATAGAGAAACATCAACCTACTCTTATTGTGACAACAGATTGGCATCCAGGTGAGGCGGCTATGTCAGCAATCATTGATAAAATTGATCTTTATGAAAAGGTCGAAGTTGTCCCTGTTAACCTAAATAAACACTATGGGTTTAAATCAGGAATAATTTATAGATTGAAAGATTTTAGAAGCTAACTAACCTATCAATTAATATCAACGGCCTTGATGTATAATTTTTTTATGTTTTGTTTATTACAAAGAGATGAAGTGTTATGAAAACTGTAGCAATTATAGTTCCAATTTTTAATGAATTAGAAACAATTAAAATTTTTTATAATCGCTTAAAAATTACTATTGATTCAATTAAAGATCATAGCTTTATTATTATTTTTATTGATGATGGAAGCTCTGATAAATCTTCAGAAATTATTAAAGAAATTATCGATACTGACAGTAGGGTTAAATTAATTATCCTTACTCGTAACTTTGGAAAAGAAGCGGCATTAAGTGCGGGGCTTGATCATGTAGAAGCTGATGCAGTAGTGCCTATGGATGTTGACCTGCAAGACCCCCCTGAATTAATTAAAGAAATGATCTCGATATGGCACTCAGGTATTCCCCTAGTGCTAGCCAGAAGAACACATAGGACAGAAGATACTCTGTTTAAGAGATTTTCTGCAAGCATATTTTATTTTATTCATAACAAATTATCATCAATAACAATACCGAAAAATGTTGGCGATTTTCGACTAATGGATAAATCAGTTGTTGATTCAGTTAAATTATTGCCCGAAAAAGAGCGATTTATGAAAGGTATTTTTGCATGGGTTGGTTACGATTTTCATATCATTGATTATGAAAGACCAAAAAGGTCTTCAGGAGAAACAAAATTCAAAGCTCTAAAACTTCTCAAATTAGCACAAGATGGTTTATTTAGTTTCTCAGTGGCACCCTTAAAAATATCATCATTTTTAGGCTATCTTGGGGCCATAGCATCTGCAATATATGGAACTATTATTATAGTAAAAACTATATATTACGGCATCGATATCGATGGTTATGCTTCCCTCATGACCGTAATTCTTTTTCTTGGAAGTATTCACCTTATTGTTATTGGTATATTGGGTGAATATATAGGGCGCATTTTTATTGAATCCAAAAATAGACCTATCTATCTTATTAAAAAATTTATAGAAAATGAAAAACAAAAATAAGTAAAGGGTGATAAATTAATATATTAGAAATATAGTTAAGCTTTAGAACTATTCTCAAAATAACAACTTGCTTAGATAATATTTGCTATATGCATCCCCTAAAATTTTACGTGCCTCCTTTTGAGAAAATATTGGATGGTTGTAAACTAATTTGAACTGTGTATAGTCTTCAAAATTTTTTGTTGTAAGTTCTGTGTCTTTGATTTTTTCATAATAAGGTGTACCAGGGTATGGTGTAAACATTGAAAATTGAGCTAAGTCTGTTTTAAGGTCGATTGCGTATTCAATTGTTTTTTTTGTAGTTTCAAAAGTATCAATTGGTTGACAGACAATGTACATTGCATTTGTTTTAATCTTATGACTTTTAAGGATTTGTATATTTTTTTTCTCTTCATTCTGGGCAATGCTGTATCTTGAAACATTATCAAGCACCTCTTTACTTGAAGATTCAATTCCAAATTTAACCCATTCAACAGAGGCACTTTTAAGGCGCTCAGCCATATTGTCGTCGATATTATTTAAATGAGTTTCTACAGTAAATTTAAAACCATTTAACTTAAGTGACATGGCTTCTAACAAGCTATAGGTATAATTTTTATTTATTGAAAAAACAGGGTCTCTAAAAACAAAGTTAGTTGCCCCTGAATCTTTATTTATTAAATTGATGTCTTCAATTACCTTTTCTGGTGACATTGATCTCACCTTTCTTCCTTGCTGCAATGGGTAGGTACAATATTCAAAGCAACTATAAGGACAACCTCTAGAGGCAATAATTGGGGCAAACGATGAAAAATTTCCAAGAATATAATTTTTATTGGCAATGATATGTTTTGCCCAATGAGCTGGGGCAAGCTTATCAGGATCATTAGCTTGTATTGTTATTTCTCCCTGAGCAAATAATAAATTAAGATTGCTTTTGCTTAGTTTGATTTGCTGCGCTAAAAATTCTGGCTCACCTATTATTACTGCAGCTCCTGCTTGTTTAAACCTTTCCTTATCAAAAGGAAGAAATGCGCCAAATGCAAAAATTTTTAATTCGGGATACTTTTTTAATAGACTTATTAGCGAGTTATATTCATGATTTGAATTAACAATTGAAACAGATAAAAATAAATAGTCAATCGATGAATCTACATCATTAATACTCTGCGTGTATTTTACACTTTCCCCAAGTGCATGAAATTCACTTACCAAATTTAATGCTGCTAGCGGTGGCCAAAATATACTATATTTAGCTATTCTTGATAATGTCCATGCGACGATGCCAGATCCAAGATCATTTTCAACGCCATATCCGCCATTAGTATCTTTTGATACCCGATAAGGAGTTTTTTTATACGTATCTAGAATAATAATTTTCATAAAGGCTAAATTAAATTAAAAACAAATATAAATGGCAGTAATGGAACCCAGAACTTTGGTAAATAATAGACTCCTCCTTTTTTCGATTCAATAATTCTTACAATTTGATTAGCAATATCAGATGGAGAGCTTACATAGGGTCGACTGGGGCCTGTGTACATAGGGGTATAAACTGGTCCCAACTTAAATAAATAATTATCTCTTTTTTTATTAAGAGAAAGATAATCAAAAAATAATGCAAATATTTTTTTAGAATATGAATAAAAAAGTTTATTTTTCATTGGTACTTTTGAAAAAATTGATCCCAGGGTAACAATCTTAATATTTTTCTTTTTAACAAAAGCCTTAAAGATAGACATTGGAAGTATGGAATTAATGAATATTGAATCTATATATTCATCTACTTGCACTTCGTCATCGTCATTAAAAATAAATCCAGGACATATGAAAATTAGATTGGGTGTAATTCGCTTTCTCAAAACCCAATCAATACTTTTTTTTATTTCATTTTCATTTTTTAATGAAGATACAAAAGTCAATAAATTAGTTTTATCATTTTTATCACTTTTTTTTAATGAGTTACATAAATTACTTAATTTTTTACTACTTCTTGCTATTAATATTAAGTCGTGGCCTTTACGATAAACTTCCTTAGCTATATTTTGAGCTATTAGGGAAGTTGCTCCAAAAATTATTGTATATTCCTTCATAATGCCGACTTTAACATTTTATTTGATGCCTTATGTTACTGCAAAAATATAAACCTTTGCAGATTTAAATAGTTATATATTTCCTTCAGCTACACAAGAATCAAGCTTGAAAACAATAAATGCATCACCGTTTTTACCGTACCCTGCAAAACGACCTCCTGTAGAATTAAATCCTATATACTGACAACCTTTATACATATATGAAATTGGTGGAGACGAACCTGCATAAGGTAATTTAATTTTATAGAGCTCTGCACCATTATCTGCATCATAAAATCTACTGTATTCATCTCTTGTGCCAGTTGCTATGATAAGCCCAGATTTTGTTGTTATCACCCCACCAAAATTCATATCCCCAGGATAAACTTTTTTTGTTACTTTATCAGTTGCAGTTCCAAAAGGAACTTTCCATAAAGCTTTTCCTGAAGTTAAATCCGTTGAGCTTATATATCCCCATGGAGGATTAGATCCTGGTAACTTATGATTATCCAATAGCAGCTGGAAATCGCTTACGATTATCTGGTCAGATTTCGTTATTAAATCTATTCTGGTAAATAAATTATATAACTCGTCTAAATCTGATTCCATTAAGTTAATATCATTTGAATATTTATGGTTATATTTAAATGCTTTTAATGAAGTTAGACTTTCTTTACTTTTAAGCCTTGAAATACCAACTAATGAAGGGAAATAACTATCTCCAGTATATTCACCTTCATTGTATCCTGATAGATTGGCCATATGGCAAGAAGCACAGTTCGATAAATATGTTTGGTACGATTCAAGCTTTATTATCTCTTCATTGCTATCTATTTTATTATTAGGTATGGCAAACCATGTTCTTATTATCGCTGGATATTTATTAGAAGGTATTACCAATCTATTTTTATTATCAATCGCCCCACCAGGCCATCCAGGACCTCCATGGATACCAAATATAACGACATCATTTTTTAGGTTTGGCGGGGGGTAATTTCCAGCCTGTGCATTTCTTAGCTTATGCCTAACATAATTTTCTTGTTCCTTTGACAGCTTGGTAACATCATTCTTCATATCAAAATTAATTGAAGAAATAGGCTCAGGTAAGGTGAATTTTTTTTGCTTTTTTGATGTTTGGTGATTTGGGTATTCACCAGAATCAACTAATTGATAACTGTAATCAAATATTGGCTTACCGCTTTTTCTATTAACCATTAATATATTACCTGTTTTTGACAGCGCAATAGCAACAGGGATAGTTTGATTGTTAAGTTTTATTTCCGTTAGTAAAGGTGGTCCAACCACATCGAGATCCCAAACGTCATGCTTAGTATCTTGAAACTGCCATAATATTTTTCCAGTCAACACATCAATTGCAATAAGACTGTTAGAATACTGACCATCACCAATATTAGTTCCGATAAAATTTTCAGCGGGATTTGATGTGGAAATATAAGCAATATTAAGCTCATTATCATATGAAATTCCAGACCAAACTCTAGCAGTTACATCTTTTTTTGTATAAGAAGTTTGCCACAACATTTGCGTAGTATTTAAATCATAAGATGCCATATATCCAAAATGAGCAACAAGCACACTTTTATTAGTTACTATTGGAGGTGTATAAGACATGTTAGAACCATAAACCGCTGGCTTTCCTGAGCTTTTCATTCTCAAAAATAACCCATTAGTGTGATCAACAACATAAATACCAGCGGACGTAGGTACATAGATATTGCCATTAGAAAATGTTAAGCCTCTTCTTGCTACAGGTGTTGGAAGTTTTTCTGTTTTCCACTTTACCTTTCCACTATCTGGCTCAAGGCCAACTAAAAAACCATCAATGGTTGATGTGACAAGAACATTATTTGCTAAAATTGGTGGTGTTTGAATTGTATCCTTAGCTACAATTGCGCCAGAATTAAATTGCCATATTTTTTTTAACTTTGTAACATTTATTTTATTTATTTGATCTGCATCTGAGTAAGCTTTTGATCTATCTCCCCCAAAACTTCTAGGCCATTGAGTGTCGTAATTATTTGCATCAACTGAGTTTGCTTGAAATGCAAAAAAAGTTAAGGCTAAAATTAAATATTTTTTGATAGTTTGCATGGTCATATATGAGGTAGGTAAATTAAAGTATTAACTTAGATGGTTTTATTATAAACCAAATTTATTTTAATTTTTAAGAATAAGAATAAGAGTAGGAGTAGTTTTTTCATAAGACCAGTTGACCCCCAGACAATTAAGTGGGTTATTTTTTAATGACAATATTATTTGATAACCATTTTAAAATATGGTTAGCAATTTTTATGTGCCCACTTGGTAACCAATGACTATCTATATCATAGAAGTCATCTGAACTCATTGAGTCTGAAGGGTCAATAAAGTCTATTTCTAAATCATTAAGGTCATTTATTAAAAGATTTCTAGCATTTTTATTCATAATACCATCTATATTTTGTGGTAAGCCCTTAAAGCATAGTCCATAATCACATTTTGTTGGACCTACAATGACAGAAAAAATAATATTTTTAGCTTTTAATCTATTATTTATTTTAGATAATATTTTTTTATTAACCGCGGCCATGTCTTGCGCATATAATTTTGCTTCATTTGAATGGTTGGGAACATAAATATCTTTTTGAATTTCGCTAGCACCAATATGTCCAGCTTGAGTAAAACCTATTTGATTTTTATACAAATAACGAGGACTTTCGCCTCCCTCTGCTCTTGGTAATTTCTCAGTATTTAAATTTCTTAAAAATAAATTAGATAAGTAATAAAGTCTAGATCCTTCAAAAAAAGATTTTAGTGAAGGCATATATACATCAATGAAGTTATAAAACTCACCGCTTCTTGGGAGTGGGTACCCATAAATTTGTAATTCAGGTTTATTATCATGAACAGTATATGGGCCAAAGTAATCATAACGCTTATAAAAAACATTATCTGCAAAATCATTTCCAAGACAAAATGTTAAAAGAATAATATCTGGGTTAAATTCAAGAACCTTATCAAGTTGCAAGAAGAACCTAAGAGGGCCATAACCAGAAACACCAAAATTTAAAACTTCATAGTTACTAGTATTATTCTTTTCTACAATTTCAGTAAATCTATCAGAGTCTTCAACTCCTATACCCCATGTGAAACTATCACCCATAACAGCGATTCTTTTTTTATCTTTAGATTTTTCTTTTTGAATCTCTTTATACCTCATTCCTTCACTATTAATATTAACTTTATATTCAAATTCTTGTCTTTTAAATATACCACTATAGTTAGATTTATTTTTCCAGCCTAATTTATCATCAAATTCAAAAAATCTATAAATATTATCTGATTCAGAATTATGCACATCATCTAAAAAAATTCTAGCAAGACCTTCCGCAAGCAATAAGGCAATAAATACAGAAGACAAGAATAGAGAGATATTTTTTAAAAGATTAGTCAAGTTCATAATTATTTAATGTAGTCTTTCATAAGCGATTTTTATTGGTCATCTTTATTTAAAAATATAGTTGCCGATAGTATACTGAATACATGAAAAAACCTATTGAAAATATAAAACTACCGGCCAACGGTAAATTTGGATTCTTTTTTACTTCAGTTTTTGCCTTGCTGAGCTTGTATTTCCTTTTTGTGGGTTTAAATTCTACAGCCTATGTTATGTTTGCAATCACTGCGGTTTTTCTTCTTACTACATTAATTAAAGCTGATGCGCTGTTACCCCTGAATAAGTTGTGGATGAAATTAGGCTTGCTGTTGGGTATGATTGTCAATCCAATTGTTTTAGGGATTATATTCTTTGGATTATTTACCCCTATTAGCTTATTGATGAAGTTGTTTAGACGTGATGAACTTCGTCTCAAATTTATTGCTGATAGAAAATCACATTGGAAAGAACGTGATATGGGTGATGCACAAACTAACACATTTAAACGTCAATTCTAAAATGGAAAAAGTTAATGGAATTTCTTAAAGAGCTGTGGGTATTTCTGCGAGTTCGCAAGAAGCTTTGGTTAGCCCCAATTATTATCATAATGCTTATTTTAGGTGGGCTATTAATGCTGGCGGAAGGTTCAGTAGTTGCGCCATTTATTTACACATTATTCTAAGAAAAAAAATTTCTATATGTCTATGTATATCTTAGGATTATCGGCTTTTTATCATGATAGCGCTGCGTGCTTACTGAAAAATGGAGATATTATTGCTGCAGCACAAGAAGAACGCTTTACTCGCAAAAAGTATGATGCTAGATTTCCTCATCACTCAATCAAGTACTGTTTAAAACATGCTGGTATTTCTGCCGATCAAGTTGCAAACGTAGTTTTTTATGAGAAGCCTTTTGTAAAATTTGAACGTTTGCTAGAAACTTATCTTGCATTTGCTCCTAAAGGCTTCAAGAGTTTTGCAATGGCAATGCCAGCATGGATTAAAGATAAGCTTTTCCAAAAATCCATACTAATTAAAGAGCTCACGAATACACTTGGAGCAGGCATTAACTGGCGGGAACGTTTATTGTTTTCTGAGCATCACTTATCTCATGCAGCGAGTGCTTTCTATCCTTCACCGTTTGACAGTGCAGCCGTTCTTACATTAGATGGCGTTGGTGAATGGACAACAACTTCTGTGGCTTTAGGAAAAGGTAAAGACTTAAAAGTTATCAAAGAAATTCACTTTCCTCACTCATTAGGACTTCTTTACTCAGCATTTACGTATTACACAGGTTTCAAAGTTAACTCTGGTGAATATAAAGTGATGGGTTTGGCACCATATGGTGAGCCAAAGTATGCAGACTTAATTAAAGAAAAGCTAATTAAAATTGCAGAAGATGGCAGCTTTCAATTGAACATGAATTATTTTGATTATGCCACTGGGCTAACAATGACAAATAAGAAGTTTCACGCACTGTTTGGTGGGCCTCCCCGCAAATCTGAGACTGCATTAACGCAACGAGAAATGGATTTAGCAGCATCAGTGCAAAAAGTAACAGAAGATATTATTGTTCTCATAGCTAAAGAAATTGCTAAAAATACCGGAGAAAAAAACCTCTGCTTAGCAGGGGGGGTTGCACTTAACTGTGTTGCTAACGGCATTCTTTTAAGAGAAAAAATATTTGACAATATATGGATTCAACCAGCAGCTGGAGATGCTGGTGGTGCTCTTGGTTCTGCATTATGTGCGTGGTATTTACATCACTCTAAAGAGCGAAATATATCTAGTGAGCGCGATGCAATGAAAGGTTCTTATCTTGGTCCTAGCTTTAGTAATGAAGAAATTGAGGCTGAGCTCAATTTATGTGGTGCAAAGTTTAAAAAACTTTCTAAATCAGGCTTGATTGAACAAGTAGCCTCTGCGCTTGAAGATCAGAAAGCAGTGGGCTGGATGCAAGGTCGAATGGAGTTTGGACCCCGAGCCCTTGGTGGGAGAAGTATTATTGCAGATCCTCGTTCCCTCAAAATGCAAAAGCAGCTTAATCTAAAAGTTAAGTTCAGAGAAAGCTTCCGTCCTTTTGCTCCGAGTGTTTTAAAAGAAGATGTTGCTGACTGGTTTGAGATCGATATTGATAGCCCCTACATGATGCTTGTGGCAAATATTCAAAAAGATAAACGCCTTAAAGTTAAAGGAGAGGAAAAAGCCTTGTTTGGGATAGATAAACTGAACGTACCACGTTCCTCAATTCCAGCGATTACGCATGTCGATTACTCAGCTCGCATCCAAACGGTGCATGAAGATACAAACCCTCTCTATTATGCGATAATTTCTAAGTTCAAAGAAAAAACTGGTTGTCCGCTAGTTGTTAATACTTCATTTAACGTACGCGGCGAACCAGTCGTCTGCAATCCAACTGATGCGTTTAAATGCTTTATGGGTACTGAATTAGATGTCTTGGCGGTTGGTAATTATCTTCTCTTAAAAGATGAACAAGACAAAGCACTTAGAGAAAATTATGAGGATCGTTATGAGTTGGATTAAAAAATAATGCAGAATTAATGTCAGAGTGACATACAAGTTAGAGTTTACCGATGGCAGATGTAAAAAAACCCCTAAGAATCAATGGTTTAGTTTTAAAAATTGGTGGAGCTGGGGGGCATCGATTTCGCTTATATTATAGTTCATCGTTCTATCAAAACCCTTTCAAATCGCCCTATCCACAACCTTTTATAGTCCATAGTCCTTCATTGTTGTTTACTACAATCTCGTGCCATTAACTCTAAAAGGTTTTTATTTAGAATATTTTATTTTTTTAAATTTAATTTAGTCACTGCTGTTTGGGTTGCTTATTTGAACCAAATACTAGCTGATGATTAGTCTAAAATAAGTTACCGTAGACAAGTTGATATTAGTAAATTTAGAAGAGGCACTCCAAACAACTAAGTTGAAAAAGAAGAGCCGCAGCCACAAGTGCTTTTTGCACCAGGATTCTTAATTACAAATTGTGAGCCCTGAACATTATCTTGATAATCAATTTCTGCACCTGTTAAGTATTGTAAGCTCATTGGATCTACCAAAAGAGTGACCGTATCTTTAACAACTTGTGTATCATCTTCGTTAGCAGCCTCTTCAAAAGTGAATCCATATTGAAACCCAGAACATCCACCACCACTAACAAAAACTCTAAGCTTTAGGTCAGGCGAACCTTCTTCCAAAATCAAATCCTTAACTTTTTTTACTGCGTTATCAGTAAAGTTAATCGGGGTAGGCATTGCTAGTTCAGCTGTCGTCATTTTTATTCTTCCTCTTCATTTATTTTTTAATTGAGCGACACATTTTTCTTAGATTTAAGGTCAGCTACCGCTGCTTTTATTGCATCTTCTGCCAACACTGAACAATGAATTTTAACTGGAGGCAATGCCAATTCCTCAACTATAGAAGTATTTTTTATGGCTTGTGCTTCATCTAGAGTTCGACCTTTTAGCATTTCTGTAACAAGCGAACTCGATGCAATAGCTGAACCGCATCCATATGTTTTAAATTTAGCATCTTCAATAATTCCAGTTTCACCTACTTTAATTTGTAGTTTCATAACATCACCACAAGCAGGAGCACCGACCATTCCAGTTCCAACTGTTGGATCTTCCTTATCAAACGAGCCAACATTCCTTGGGT
>JAOLWQ010000011.1 GCA_028342535.1 Methylophilaceae bacterium
TGATTTTCTGGCGAACAACCAAGCGTTATAAAACCTATGAGCGTAAGTAATAATAATTTGTACATAAACTACTCCTTTTAAGTTTAAATAAAATCACCTTATTAACAAAATTAAGGTAAGTAAACTTCTGATCCATCACTTGTGTGCCCTTTGCCACCTTGTGCTTGAGAACTAACATCATCTGTTGGATGAAAGGCTTTAACTTCTTCTTGCGCAGCGCAACCAAGCATAAAAAAGCCTAGAGCTGTGATTAATAATATTTTTTTCATAAACTACTCCTGTTTAGTTTAAATAAAATTCCGTTTCTTAACGAAACTAAAAGTATAATCTTTCATTCGTTATATACCACTGTGTCAATTTTATGACGTTGTGTCAATATTAAATCGTTCCTTAATAAATTTTTTTAGTATTCCAACAAATGTGATAAGAATATTGAGCTTTGACTGACGCCATAAATAAAATAGGGAAATTACCGTAAAAATAATTCCAATCAAGTGCTTTAAGCATTACTCAATAAAATTATTTACATCGCTTATGTATCAAGAGATGGGTATTTAAAGGTAAATTTATCAGGTTTTTTAATTGGTCGGAGCGGTGGGATTCGAACTCACGACCCCTTGCACCCCATGCAAGTGCGCTACCAGGCTGCGCTACGCCCCGAAAAAAGAGTTACTTTAAAATTTTTAGAATTTCATTTAGTTGAATTTTAAGATTATCAAGATTTTCTGGAGTATTTTTTGATTGTTGCTCATCAGAAAGTTCTAACTCAGACTGAGCTTTTTCAATTTCAACTTTTGAAGTTGTCTCTTTTACAAATTGTCGATCTGATAATTTAGATTTTGCACCTTGAATTGTAAATCCTTCAAAATACAATAATTGGCGAATCTTTCGAATTAATAAAATTTCTTCTTGCTGATAGTATCTTCTATTTCCTCTTCTTGTATCAGGCTGTAATTGAGAAAACTCTTGCTCCCAATATCTTAAAACGTGTGGCTTCAGATCACAAAGTTTACTCACCTCCCCTATCGCAAAATATCTCTTTGTAGGTATCGGGGGGAGCGTTTTTTTATGTTTGCTTTCCAGGGGATATCTCTTCTACACTAGTTTTTAACTTTTGGCTCGAATGAAACGTTACTACTCTTCGAGCTTTAATTGGGATTTCTTTACCAGTTTTTGGATTTCTACCTGGTCTTTCAGATTTAGTCCTTAACTCAAAATTTCCAAAACCAGAAATTTTTACGCTATCACCACCTTCTAAAGAAGTTTTAATTTCTTCAAAAAATGCTTCAACCATTTCTTTAGCTTCAGTTTTATTAAGTCCAACTTTGTTAAATAAAGTTTCCGATAAATTTGCTTTTGTTAATGCCATAATTTTATATTCTTAAAAATTTAATAAGATATTTCTTAACGAAGTGATGCGTTAAATTTATTTTTTAAAATTTTAATTACTTGATTGACAATATTACTAATATTTTCATCCTCAAGAGTTTTATAAGTATCTTGCATAAGTATCAGAAAAGCAATACTTTTTTTGCTTTCTTCTATCCCCTTTCCTTCGTATAGATCAAAAGGATAGAAATCAATTAATCCATCAATTACTTGTGCATTTACCTCATTTACTATGTCTCCAACCCTTATATCCTTATCAACTAATACAGAAATATCACGCCTTAATGGTGGAAATTTAGAAGGTAATGTAATTTTTAAGTCTTTTATATTAATTAAACTTTCCATTGATAATTCAAATAGGTAGGTTTTTCCTATTAATTCATATTTTTGTTGCCACTCAGGATGAAGTTGTCCTAGCCATCCAACTGAAGCCTGATTCATTATTAATTCAGCGGCCTGACCAGGATGAAAAATTTCTGGAACGATATTTTTAGGAACTTCAATACTTAATGTGTTACTTGAAATTATCTCTATATCACCCTTGATATCATAAAAGTTAACTTCCCTTCTATTATTATTCCATTGTTCCGGAATACTGTCTCCATACACAAGTCCTGATAACATTAAAGTTTCTTTAAAACCAGATTTTATCTTTTGGTATACAGGCGCAATCTCAAAAATTCTAATATTACTTTGGCCTCTATTTAGATTATAAGATAATGTATCTATATGGCTCCCCCATAATTTTGATCGCATAACATTCATTTGGGAAGCAATTGGATTTTGTAATTGAATAATATTTAAATTGGAATGTAACTTTTCCTCAATATCTTTATCAATAAAACTGTAGCTTACAACTTCGTTGTATCCCAAATTTACTAGAGAGGATTTAACTGAATAAATACTTTTTTTATTATTTGGGGATCCTATCATTCTGTCTTGACTGGTTGGAGTTAGAGCTGGAATATTGTTATATCCATAGATTCTTATAATCTCCTCAACTAAATCTTCTTCGATTGACAAATCAAACCTAAAACTTGGAGGTGTTATTAAAAAATGATCTTTATTCTGAGAGTAAATTAAATTTAATTTATCTAAAACAGATTTTATATCATTATCTTTTAAGGCTAACCCCATAATATCTGATACTTTTTTAGTTCTCAGTTTAATAGGCTCTCTTTTTGGAAGATTACTTTCGATATCTAATATATTTGAGCACTCGCCCCCACAAAATTCAACTATTAATACGGCGGCTCTTTGAAGTGCGCTTGATGTAGATCTAAAATCTACTCCTCTTTCAAACCTATGAGATGAGTCTGTATTTAATCCAAATGACCTTGCTCTACCAGCAATTTTTGTAGGGTCGAAATATGCACTTTCAATAAATATTTCTGTAGTTTCAGTATTGGTGGAAGAAAACTCTCCGCCCATTATTCCAGCAAGTGCTAAAGCCTTCTGCTCGTCTGCAATAATCAATTCAGAACCTTCAAGCTTGATTTTTTGATCATTAAGCAAATGAAGAGATTCATTTTTATTTGCTTTTCTAACTGAAATTTCACCACTAATTTTCGCTTGATCAAAAGTATGAAGTGGCTGCCCAGTTTCAATTAAAACAAAATTTGCTATATCTACAACTGCATTAATGGAGCCAATACCACTTCTTTCTAATTTCTGCTCAATCCAAACTGGTAAAGTAATTTTATTATTGATATTTTTAATCTGAATACCGCAATATTTTGGGCAGTCATCTTCTTCATAAATTTTAACCTTCTGATCTAAAGTAAAACTTTCTTTTGCTAATTGATGATTTATATCTTTTAAAGGCAATCCTAATAATGCTGATACTTCTCTTGCGATACCTAAAATACTCAAACAGTCAGCTCGATTAGGTGTTAAAGAAAGGGTATAAACAACATCATTTAATTCTAAGGCATCAATTATTAGCTCACCTACTTTTTTATCTAACCCAATCTCGTAAAGCCCTTTAGAATCCTGACTAATTCCTATTTCATTAGCGGAACACAACATACCATTGGATTCAACTCCTCTTAGTTTTGCTTTTTTAATTTCAAAACCTGGTAATTTTGCCCCAACTAAAGCACAAGGAACTTTAATTCCAACTCTTGCATTAGGTGCGCCGCACACAATCTGAATAGGCTTTTCTAATCCTGTATTTACCTGACATACGTTCAAACGATCTGCATCTGGGTGTTTTTCTATACTTACTATTTCACCCACAACTACTAATTTTGATATTTTAGATAAATCTTGGACATCATCAACCTCCAACCCTGACATCGTCAAAACTTCTTCTAAATTGACATCGTCAATTGATTTATCGAAAAATTCTTGGAGCCATGCCTTAGAAAATTGCATTACCGGCCTCCGAACTGTTTTAAAAAACGTAAATCATTTGTGAAAAAAGGCCTTAAATCATCAATATGGTATTTCAGCATAGTTAATCGTTCAACTCCTAAACCAAATGCAAAACCTTGAAACTCTTCAGTATTTATATTTACCTGTTTTAACACTTCAGGGTGAACCATACCGCAGCCACCAATCTCAAGCCAACCCCCATTCCAACTCATATCAATTTCAGCAGATGGTTCTGTAAAAGGGAAAAAGGATGGTCTGAAACGAATTATTAAATTTTTATCTTCGAAAAATTTTTGAAGGAAATCTTGAACTACACCTTTAAGGTTTGCAAAATTTACATTTTTATCAACCCATAAACCTTCTACTTGATGAAACATTGGGGAGTGAGTTGCATCTGAGTCTACTCGATATACCCTTCCTGGTGAGATAACTTTTAAAGGAGGTTGATTATTCTGCATATATCGAACCTGGACTGGAGAAGTATGCGTCCTTAAAACATGATTCTTATCAATATAGAATGTGTCATGCATCGCTCTAGCAGGATGCGCCTCTGGAATATTTAAAGCAGTAAAGTTATGATAATCATCTTCGATTTCTGGGCCAGTTGCCAAATCAAACCCGATGGAATGAAAAATATTTTCTATTCGATGCATTGTTAAAGAGATTGGATGGAGGCTCCCTTCAGACTGCTTAAGTCCAGGTAGGGTCACATCAATATACTCATCTTCTAATTGAGAAAGCATTGCTGCTTTTTGAATATCATTTTTTCTATTACTTAATAATACTTCAATTGACGACTTAACTTCATTAATAAAAGCTCCTGCTTTCGGCTTTTCTTCATTAGATAGTTTCGAAAGTCCGCGCATAGCCTCGGTTAAAGGCCCAGTTTTACCAATATATTTAGATTTTGCGTTATCAAGCTCTGTTTGAGTTTCACATTTCTCAAAATCTATTTTTGCTAATTCAATTAATTTTTTTAGTTGATCCATAGGCTTACTCTAATAAAAAAGGAGACGCATAAGTCTCCTTTTTTTTAAAAAAACTTATAATATTTAATTTCCTAGACCGGTTTTAGCTAATTCAACAAATTTTTCAAAAGCAGGCTTATCGAATACAGCCATATCAGCCAAAACTTTTCTATCTACCTCAACTGAAGCTTTTTTTAACCCATTCATAAACCGACTATATGTTAAACCGCACTCTCTTGAGCCAGCATTAATTCTTGCTATCCACAAAGCTCTAAATACACGCTTCTTTTGTCTGCGATCACGGTAAGCATATTGACCAGCTTTCATAACGGCCTGCTTTGCTATTCTATAAACATTTTTCCTTCTACCGCGAAATCCTTTTGCTGCATCAATTACTTTTTTATGTCTTGCTCTAGCTGGTACGCTTCGATTTGCTCTAGGCATTATTCTCTCCTTATTGCGTTGGCATCATCGCACGAACGCGCTTTGCGTCTGATGATGAAATAATTTCAGTTCCACGAAGATGTCTTTTCTGCTTTGTTGTCTTCTTGGTTAAAATATGTTGAAGATGAGATTTTGTACGCTTAATAGCGCCACTACCTAGGAATTTGAAGCGTTTTTTTGCTCCACTTTTTGTTTTCATTTTTGGCATTTTATTCTCCTTTTATTATGAGTGCCTCGGCATGCCTATTAGGCCTTATCACTCTCAATTACTTTCTTTTCTACTGCATCTTTCTTTTCTACTGCATCTTTCTTTTCTACTGCATCTTTCTTTTATACTGCATCTTTCTTTTCTACTGCATCTTTCTTTTCTACTGCATCTTTCTTTTCTACTGCATCTTTCTTTTCTACTGCATCTTTCTTTTCTACTGCATCTTTCTTTTCTACTGCATCTTTCTTTTCTACTGCATCTTTCTTTTCTACTGCATCTTTCTTTTCTACTGCATCTTGTTCTTTAGAAGCTTTAGCTTCTGATTTTGGCTTTATCTTTTTAAGAGGAGCCAAAACCATTACCATTTGCCTTCCTTCCATTTTTGGAAACTGCTCACAAATAGCATAATCTGATAAGTCTGCTTCCACTCTTTTCAACAAAGCCAAGCCAAGTTGTTGGTGGGCGATCTCTCTACCTCTAAATCTTAAAGTTACTTTGGCTTTATCACCTACTGATAAAAAACGTATTAAATTTCTTAATTTAATTTGATAGTCGCCATCATCAGTTCCAGGCCTAAATTTTACTTCTTTTACTTGTACATTTTTTTGCTTTAACCGAGCCGCATGCATTTGCTTGCTCTGTGCATATTTAAATTTTCCAAAGTCCATCAACCTACAGACTGGTGGAACTGCTTTTGGTGCTATTTCAACTAAGTCAGTATCTTGCTCATCTGCGATTTCAAAAGCTTGTTTTAAGGATACAATCCCTAAAGGCTCTGCTTTTAAACCGACTAAACGAATTTCCTGAGCTGTAATATCGCTATTAATTCGCACATTTTTATCTAAAGCTATAGTCTAAACTCCTTTTTATAAAAAAATAAACCGTGCAACCTTTAATATTAGGCTTTAGATTTAATGTCTTTTTCAAGATGCTTTATAAAGTCATCAACTGACATTGAACCTAAGTCATCACCTGTTTGGGTTCGCACGGTAACATGTTTTTCTTCTACTTCTCGGTCACCTATTATTAATAAGAAAGGGACCTTCTGAATACTGTGTTCGCGTATTTTATAGGTAATCTTCTCATTTCTCAAGTCTGAATTGCATCTAATATTGCTTTTCTTAAGAATCTCGACAACCTTCTCAGAATATGATGAATGAGCATCTGCAATATTTAAAACTACAACTTGAATTGGGGAGAGCCATAAAGGCATTAATCCAGCATAATGTTCTACCAAAATTCCAATAAACCTCTCCATAGATCCGACAATTGCTCTATGAAGCATTACAGGTACTTTGCGACTATTATCCTCTGCAATATATTCAGCACCCAATCTTTCTGGTAAATTGAAATCTAGCTGAATTGTGCCGCATTGCCATAAACGGCCAAGACTATCTTTTAATGTGTATTCAATCTTTGGGCCGTAAAAAGCTCCTTCTCCTGACTGAACATCATATTCAAGTCCAGTTTCTTTCAAGGCATTTTCAAGAGATTTTTCAGCCTTGTCCCATATTTCATCTGCGCCAATTCTTTTTTCTGGTCGTGTCGACAAAATTACCAAGATATCTTTAAATCCAAAATCAGCATAAGCCTTATAAAGCATTTCATTGAAGTTAATTACTTCGTCTTTTATTTGATCTTCAGTGCAGAATATATGTGCATCATCTTGAGTAAATCCTCTCACCCTCATTAGCCCATGAAGTGCTCCAGAAGGCTCATTCCTGTGACACGAGCCAAACTCTGCGAGTCTTAAGGGAAGTTCACGATAACTATGAAGATTATTATTAAATATTTGAACGTGTCCTGGACAATTCATAGGTTTTACTGCGTATTCTCTATTTTCAGAGGAAGTTGAAAACATATTTTCATGGTAGCTTTCCCAATGTCCTGATTTTTCCCACAACCCCTTATCAAGAATGGTTGGTGTTTTAATTTCTTGATAGCCGTACTCTTGAAACATCTCTCGCATATATTTTTCTACCTGAAGCCACAAAGACCAGCCTTTTGGATGCCAAAAAACCATACCGGGGGCATTATCTTGGAGATGAAATAAATCGAGTTGTTTACCTAGCCTTCGGTGATCGCGCTTTTCTGCTTCCTCTAAGCGAAGCAAGTATGAAGCCATGTCTTCTTTTGTTGCCCAAGCTGTTCCATAAATTCTCTGTAACATTTCGTTGTTAGAATCTCCTCTCCAGTAAGCTCCGGCAACTTTCATTAATTTAAAGATTTTTAATTTTCCAGTTGAAGGAGCGTGAGGTCCTCGACATAAATCTGTAAAGCTACCTTGAGAATATAAAGAAACTTCTTCTTCTTTAGGGATGGATTGAATGATTTCCGCTTTATAATTCTCCCCAGAATTTTTAAAAAATTTAACAGCTTCATTTCTTGGGATTATTTTTTTAGTTACTGATAAATTTTGCTTAACTAATTCCATCATCTTTTTTTCTATCAAAGCAAGATCTTCAGGTGTAAAAGGTCTTTCATAAGAGAAATCATAATAAAAACCATCATCAATAACAGGCCCAATAGTTACTTGCGCTTCTGGATAAAGCTCCTTAACTGCATGTGCAAGCAAATGTGCGGTGGAATGCCTTATAATCCCTAGACCTTCCAAATTTTTTGCTGTAATAATAGATAAATCTGAATTTTCTGAAATCTTATAATTTAAATCAACAAGTTGGCTGTTAACCTTTCCAGCTAATGCTGCACGAAATAATCCTTCACCAATATCACTTGCAATATCAGCTACTGTTACAGGCTTTTTATATTGCCTTATTGAACCATCTGGTAGTTTAATGTCTGGCATAATTAATTTCGTTTATAAACCTTTATTTTATAAGGTTTTAGTTAATCAAGATAGAGTTATTGAAGAAAAGTGGTAGGCGCGATTGGATTCGAACCAACGACCCCCACAATGTCAATGTGGTGCTCTAACCAACTGAGCTACGCGCCTATTACAATTCTTCCGACGCGCCATTCTATCCTAGCCTGAATCTTCAATCAATATTCTAATCAATTGTTTTCTTTATTTTATCAATCATCTGAGCATATCCAGATTTATAATTAGGATGTTTAAAAGTAAAATTTAGCCTTGGTAGTATCTTTGATATAAGCTTTTTCCCATTAATTTTATTAGAATCAGGAATCATATCTAATGATAGTCCAAGCTCGCTCCTAATCCACTTAAGAACTTCATACAAAGAAACAGGTTCGTTATCTGTTACCAAATATAAATTCTCAATCTCTTTTTTATTAAGTATCTGGGTAAGTAAAAAGCTAATAAAAGAAACGGCATCCTCTTCATGTATTCTATTTGTCCAGCGATCTTCCGATGGCCACCTCTCAATATCAGAAGCAATTCCTAACATATGTCGTCTATCATCTCCATAAATTCCAGAAAGCCTAAGAATAGTTGATTTAAATAATGCTTTTTTTAAATATTTCTCAGCTTCTAACAATGCCCTACCTCCATAATCAGATGGCTGGGGATTTATTGATTCAGATAAACAGTTTTTTGTGATTTGCCCATATACACGAGTGCTTGATACAAAAAATAAATGCTGAAAATCATCTAATTGGCCTAATATTTTTATAGTGGTCCTTAATCCTTCAACATAGTTTTTTTGGTAGCTCTCTTCCGTCTGAGAATCAGATGAAACACAATAAATAACAAAATCTGGATTAATTTGATTAATACTTTCTGAAAATTTATCTGAGAAAATATCAAGAGAAAGTATTCTAAATGATGGAGTATTCTTTGGTAATTGTCTCTTAATTCCAATTACTTGTATGGGCAATGCGGATAAATTATTCCCTATTTTTTGACCTAGCCTTCCACATCCAACAATTATTAATTTTTTAATTATTTTTTCCAAATGACTTTGTAAATAAACCCTGGAAATGAAAAAACAAGAAAGAGACAAAAAGTTATTGCATAAAACTCCCAGTCTTGATTGTGAGTGTTTCCAATAATTTGCTTTTCTAATAGCAAAAGAAAGCTGCCAAAAATAAAATAAAACAGAATTAATTCAACTAGTATTAAAAACATATTCTTTTTTGGCTTTTTAAAAAAAATTAAAAAATAATTAGAGGCCCAAGGAAGGTTTGCAAAGAAAATAGCTGAAAAGATAATTAAAAAAATTGTCATAGGATTATAGTTGTTTATGTTAAATTATTTATATGTTACCTGATATCTATCTGCCCTCTTACGCTGGTCTAATTTTATTATTATCAATGATTTTTTCTGGACAAGCTTTTAGGATAAATTGGAAGAATAAAAAAAATAGATGGGTTTTAAAATCATGGGTTTACGGACTATTATCATCAGCTTCTTTTTTTATATTAGTTTTAGTGCCCTTTGATATACAAACTTACTAGCCACTTATTTAACCTTTTTTTTACAGTCCAATTGAGAGATCAATGGATTATTGGGGTCAATGTCTTTATTGCAAACAAGGCATTTATCTGTTCCTGATACAGCATTTAATCCTCCACAACTTCCTTTAATATTTTTACCCATAAGTATAACTCCCAGTGACATAAGAATGACTACTAGCATTAAAAAAATGAATGTAAATATAAAAGTTATCATAGTATTTTCAACAAATTATAAATTATTATTCCATAATTGCATATTAATATAAAATCCTGTCTATTTCAGACATCATAAATGGAACTTATAAGTATGTTTTATGCTCTATACGAGTGAAATTAATTAAATTTAAAAGTATTTTAGTTTATCGGCATAAAAATTAACTTTTTTAATTTATCAAACGCTTGAACTAGAATATAATTCGTTACAATAGTTTTGCCTGAATACACATATATATTAGGAATATATTTTTAATGACGAACTTTTCTTTAAAGCGTGGTTTAAACATCCCCATACTAGGCTCTCCAGAACAAAAAATATACGATGGACAAAAGCCAAAAACTTTAGCAGTGCTAGGAACTGATTTTGAAGGCTTAAAACCCCAAATGTTAATTTCTGAGGGTGATAAAGTGGAAAGAGGCACTCCATTGTTTTGTCATAAAGATTTTCCTGAAATTATGTATGTTTCCCCCTGCAAAGGTTATATTGAAAGAATAAATCGTGGTGAGCGACGCATCCTTCTTAGCGTGGTAATCGCTATAGAAAATTTATCAGATAATGGCATTAATTTTATTGAGTTACATAGCAAAATCAAACCGGAAGTAGAGTTTATTAGAAAATGTCTTCTGGATAGCGGACTGTGGTCTTCATTCTTAACGCGCCCTTATTCTAAAGTTCCATCGCCAAATTCAGATCCTTCTTCAATCTTTGTAACAGCTATGGATACTGAACCTTTATGCCCTGATGCTGATTTGATAATTAATAATAATCTTGATGCATTTAAAGAAGGGGTTAAAAGAATCTCATTATTAACCAAAGGAAATGTTTTTACTTGCAAGAAAAAAGACAGTGAGATTGAAATAGAAAATTTTAAGACTTATGAGTTTAGCGGCCCTCACCCGGCTGGTTTGGCAGGCACACATATGCACTTCTTAGATCCGCCAAGTATAGAAAAAACTGTCTGGTCTATAGGATACCAAGACGTTATTGCAATTGGGAAGTTATTTATATCTGGATTTTTAGATATAGAGAGGGTTGTTTCAATTTGTGGTCCTTTGGCTAAATCCCCAAGATTAATTAAAACATATATGGGTGCTGCTTTAGATGATTTATTAAAAAATGAATTTTTAAATGATGACCCATGCAGAGTTATTTCAGGCTCAGTTCTGTCAGGAAATATTGCTGAAGGTGAATTATCATTCCTGGGTAGATATGCTCGTCAAATTACCTTAATAAAAGAAGACGAAGAAAAAATCTCATTTGGTTGGATCAAGCCACAACCAAATAAATTTTCAATAATGCCTGTTCTGATTTCGGCTTTTAGAAAATCTAAGTTATTTAATTTAACATCTAATCTTAATGGTGGCAGAAGAGCTATGGTACCAACTGGTATTTTTGAAACCCTAATGCCTCAAGATTTTTTACCAACCCAATTACTTCGATCTTTAGTGGTAATGGATACTGATGTTGCACAATCACTTGGGGCCCTTGAGCTCGATGAAGAAGATCTCGCTTTAGTTACATTTGCTTGTCCAGCCAAATACGAATACGGATCTGCTTTAAGAGATAGTCTTAAAAAAATTGAAAAGGAAGGCTGATGTATGGCATTTAGTAAATTTTTTAATTCTGTTGAGCCACTTTTCAAAAAAAATGGAAAATATGAAAAACTTTATCCTATTTTTGAAATGGTTGAAACGATTTTCTACACCAGCAACACAGTAACTAAAGCCGCTCCTCATGCTAGAAGTTTTGTAGATATGAAAAGAATAATGACGTATGTAGTCATTTCTTTAATTCCATGTATTTTATGGGCATTTTATAATACAGGACTACAAACAAATCTAGCCTTAGAAAATTTAAACCCCCCCGAATTAGCGGGTTGGAGAATATGGTTATTACAGTTATTTGACATATCTTTAAACCCCAAAAGTATCTTTGCAAATATGGCTCATGGGGCTTTGTACTTTTTGCCTATTTATATTATGACATTGGTTGCGGGTGGTTTGTGGGAAGTTTTATTTGCCACAACAAGGGGTCATGAAGTAAACGAAGGGTTCTTAGTTTCATCCATGCTGTTTTCTCTAACATTACCAGCAACAACGCCTCTCTGGATGGTTGCATTAGGTATTTCTTTTGGAGTTGTTGTAGGAAAAGAAGTTTTTGGGGGAACAGGGAAAAATTTTTTAAATCCCGCCTTAACTGGAAGAGCATTTTTATATTTTGCTTACCCTGCCTACATGTCAGGTGATTCTGTCTGGACACCGGTTGACGGAATTTCATCAGCAACCTCATTGGGTATATCAGCTTCTGAAGGTTATGAGTCTCTTGTTGGTTATGGCATTACTTGGTCAGATGCCTTCTTTGGAACAATACAAGGTTCACTAGGCGAGACATCAACAGTGGCAATTATTATTGGCTTATGTTTCTTACTTGCAACTAGGATAGCAAACTATCGAATGATAGTTGGTTGCTTGGTTGGTATGATAGTATTTTCCTCTTTTTTGAATTGGGTTGGTTCTGATACAAACCCAATGTTTAGTATGCCATGGTATTGGCACCTCGTAATAGGAAGTTATGCTTTTGGGTTGGTATTCATGGTTACGGAGCCAGTTTCTGGAAGCCATACAAATACGGGGCGTTATATTTATGGAGCTTTAATAGGTTTTATGGTGATAATGATAAGGGTGCTAAATCCAGCATTTCCTGAAGGAATGATGCTTGCAATATTATTTGGTAATGTATTTGCACCCCTAATTGATCACTTTGTCGTTAAAGCAAATATTCTTAGGCGGAGGGTAACACTCAATGTCTAGTGAAGAGAGAAATAATATTTTTTCCAAATTTAAGAAACTGCCAATTGATAGTATTCCCAAAACTATACTTGTCGCAATAACGCTTTGTCTTTTTTGTTCAATGATAGTTTCTGTAGCAGCTGTAAAACTTAAATCTATTCAGCAAGCAAATCAACTTCGTGATAAACAGAAAAATGTATTACAAGTTGCAGGATTATATGCTGAGGGTATTAACATAGAAGAAACCTTTGCCTCTTTTGAGCCAAGAATTGTGGATATTGAAAGTGGTTTATTTACAGATAAATTTAATCCCAAGACCTTTAATGACCTTAAAGCAGCGTCGGATCCCTTATTAAGCGTTGCCTTAACGGAAGATCCAGCATCCATTGGCAGAAGATCAAATTATGTAACTATTTATCTATTAAAGAATAATGATGGAACTATCGATAAATTAATCTTACCAATACATGGCTATGGATTATGGTCAACTTTATATGGGTTTGTTGCTTTAGAGGAAGACACCAATGAAATATTTGGTCTTCAATTTTATAAGCACGCAGAAACACCGGGCTTAGGTGCTGAAGTTGATAATCCAAAATGGAAGGCTCAATGGAAAGGTAAAAAACTTAGAGATGAATATGAGAAATTGATGATACAGGTTGCAAAAACTCCTGGTCCGAGTGATTATCACATAGATGCAATTGCAGGAGCAACTATAACTTCTAATGGAGTTAATAGTTTAGTTAGATTTTGGGTTGGTGAAGCAGGGTTTAAGAAATTTCTTACTAATTTTAAAAATGGAAAAACGTAATGTCACAAACTAGAAAAAAGCTTCTGGTCGACCCGCTTGTAGACAATAATCCTATAGCCCTTCAAGTGTTAGGAATTTGTTCAGCGTTAGCTGTAACGTCATCACTAACAGTTGCCTTTGTTATGTCTCTTGCAGTTATTGCAGTTACTGGGTTTTCATCGCTCTTTATATCAATGCTACGAAATCATATTCCTACTTCAATTAGAATTATTGTACAAATGACAATTATTGCCTCTTTAGTAATTGTTGTTGATCAGTTACTTAAAGCTTATGCCTATGAAATATCTAAAACCCTATCTGTTTTTGTTGGATTAATTATTACAAATTGTATTGTTATGGGAAGAGCGGAGGCTTTTGCTATGCAGAATAAACCAATTGATTCTTTTGTTGATGGAATTGGAAATGGTTTAGGTTATGGTTTGTTATTGATGTGTGTTGGCGTGGTTAGAGAATTATTTGGGGCAGGCTCACTATTTGGAATTGTAATATTAAATCCAGTAGGCGATGGTGGATGGTACGTACCTAATGGTTTGTTATTACTCCCTCCCTCTGCTTTTTTCATTATAGGTTTTTTAATATGGGGTTTAAGAGTTTGGAAAAAGTCCCAAGTTGAAGAGCCTGAATTTAAAATTCAAACGGTTGAGGATCATTAATGGAGGCCTTAATTTCATTAGCAGTAAAGGCTATTTTTGTTGAGAATCTAGCCTTGTCTTTTTTTCTAGGTATGTGCACTTTTATTGCAGTATCTAAAAAAATAACTACTGCGATAGGTTTAGGTATCTCAGTAATGGTTGTTCAATCAATTACAGTCCCAGCGAACAACTTAATTCTTACCTACCTATTAAAGCCAGGCGCCTTAAGTTGGGCAGGTTTTTCTGATGTAGACCTTACATTCCTTGGTTTAATTTCATATATAGGTGTGATTGCCGCATTGGTTCAGATATTAGAAATGGTTTTAGATAAATACTTTCCCCCACTCTATAATGCCTTGGGTATTTTTCTACCCCTAATAACTGTAAACTGTGCAATTTTAGGTGGATCCTTATTTATGGTTGAAAGAGATTATAATTTTTCTGAAGCATTAACGTATGGTGTATCTTCTGGTTTTGGATGGGCTTTAGCAATTACTGCAATGGCTGGGGTTAGAGAGAAATTAAAATATAGCGATATACCTGAAGGCTTACAAGGTCTTGGAATAACTTTTATTACAGCCGGTTTAATGGCAATGGCCTTTATGTGTTTTTCTGGTGTTAAATTATAAGGATTTTTTATGGATACTTTTATTCTTGGAGTTACTCTTTTTACTTTAATAGTATTGTCCTTGGTGACAGTAATTATCTATGCGAGAAGTAAGTTTGTGTCTTCTGGGGAAGTTAATATTACTATTAATGGTGAAAAAACAATAAAAGTCCCAGCTGGTGGAAAATTGCTACAGTCGCTTGCTGCTGAAAAATTATTTGTGCCCTCTGCATGCGGTGGTGGTGGAACATGCGCGCAATGTAAGGTTAGAATCCATTCAGGGGGAGGTTCAATTTTACCGACTGAGGAAGGGCATATTAGCAAAAAGGATGCGTCTTGTGGAGACAGACTTTCTTGTCAGGTCGCTGTGAAACAAGATATGGAAATCGAGGTTCCTGAAGAGGTTTTCGGCGTTAAAAAATGGCAATGTAAAGTTTTAAGTAACGATAATGTTGCTACTTTTATTAAAGAGTTAATTATAGAGTTGCCGAAAAATGAAGATGTCGATTTTAAAGCTGGGGGCTATATTCAGATTGAAGCACCCATCCACAAACTTTCTTATAAAGAATTTGATATTGCAAAAGAATATCATGAGGATTGGGATAGGTTTAAAATTTGGGATGTAAATTCATCTATTGATGAACCGATTGAGAGAGCCTACTCTATGGCAAATTATCCAGCAGAAAAAGGTATTGTGATGCTTAATGTTCGAATAGCAACACCTCCTCCTGGATCAACGGGAATCCCAGCAGGTAAGATGTCTTCTTATATATTTAATTTAAAAAAAGGTGATGAAGTCACAATCTCAGGTCCTTTTGGTGACTTTTTTGCCAGAGAAACACAAAAAGAGATGGTTTTTATAGGTGGGGGAGCTGGTATGGCTCCAATGAGAAGTCTTATATTTGACCAACTAAAAAGGGTTAGAACAGATAGAAAAGCTTCGTTTTGGTATGGAGCACGCTCTGAAAAAGAAATGTTTTATACAGGTGAATTTGAAAAGCTAGATAAAGAAAATGAAAACTTTTCTTGGCATGTTGCTTTATCTGACTCAGCTCCAGATGACAAATGGAAAGGCCATAAGGGCTTTATTCATAATGTATTATTTGAGCAATATTTAAAAGACCATCCTGCACCAGAAGACTGTGAATACTATCTATGTGGACCACCTATAATGAATGTTTCTGTTACTAATATGTTACTAGACTTGGGAGTTGATGCTGAAGATATTATGCTAGACGATTTCGGGGGCTAATTACCAATAAACAAAAGCTTCTAACTCTTTTATTAGTTCTTTTTGATAGGATATCATCTCTTTTACTAAATCGCCCTGCGAGACCATGCCTATCAATTCTTTTCCATCCATCACAGGCATGTGTCTAATTCTTTTTTGAGTCATAATATCAAGGCCTTTTTCAAACTTATCATTAATAGAAAGTGTTATGACTTTTTTAGTCATAATTTCTTCTACTTTTGTATCTTTTGATGACTTACCTTCTAATATTATCTCTCTAGCGTAATCTCTTTCAGATATAACACCGACCATTTTTGATCCATTCATTACTATTAACGCTCCAATTTTATATTTAGCCATAATAAGTAACGCTTCAATAACTGGTTTTTTTGGGTCAACTGTTAGAAGTTCTTTTATATCTTTTTCATTAATTATTTCTAACAATGTTCTTGTTTTTGTGTTTGTTTTTTTCATGTTTTATAAATTAATAATTAATTATATTTAGAATAACTAAATTTTAACAATATCGCAAAACTAATTTAAATAATGGTACATTAAGTAATTATTTAATAAAAAATTTTAAAAAAGGTGTTTTCATTGATTAACATTAAAAAACCTATTACGTTTGTTTTAGCCTCAACTAATCATGGCATGATGATTGTACACAAAAATGACTATAGAGAGTTCGAGCAGAATGGTAAAAATGTACGTGTTGGTGTTGGCCATCAGCTACTTGAGACTTGCAGTTATGATCAAGAAGAAGTTAATTTTACTATAGCCTTACTTGGTGTCAGAAGAAGGCATCATGGAGACGGTTTGGTGGTGGTTGATTGTGGTGCTAATATTGGAGTACTCTCAATTGAGTGGGCTAGATATATGACCGGATGGGGAAGAGTAATTTCCTTTGAGGCCCAAGCAAAAATATTTTATGCTCTTGCTGGAAATATTGTGCTTAATAATTGTTTAAATATTGATGCATTTAATGCTGCAGTTGGAAATAAGCTGGGCACAATGGCAATTCCTGAACCGAATTATTTACTACCCTCATCTTATGGATCTTTGGACTTAGAAGAGAGAGCTAACAATGGGGATATTGGCCAAAAAATTGATTACAATAAAACAATTGATGTTGACTTAAAAACAATTGATTCACTTGCTTTGGAAAGAGTAGATTTTATTAAGTTAGATGTGGAAGGTATGGAAGAGGCAGTTCTTGAAGGTGCAAAAATTACTATAAAAAAATTAAAGCCAATATTATTTATTGAGGTCTTAAAGTCAAATCCAGATACAATAAATAAAAATTTATCATCCTTAGGATATGAGATATTTCCAATGGGAATGAATTCATTAGCAATTCATAAGGAAGACCCAACATTAAAAAATATTTCAACTTCTGATAATTCAATAAGTATCAAATAAATATAAAAAAGTAGCTTTTATGCTTAAGATAAAATAAATTTTTTCTAAGGGTTTAATGAGATACTCATTTAAAGATTTGCCTTAAGCTTATCGAATAAACTAAGCCAAGGCTCGTCAACTCCTTTTTTATAGATTTTAACTGAATCATACCAAGGATTATCGATCCTATTAGCTGTCCATCCCCACCATGAACCATATGTAAGTAAAACATGAATCTCTTTGCCTAATGCACCAGCTAATTGACAAGTAATATTATCAACAGATATGATAGTATCGCAAGCTTGAATTAATGAAGCTAAGCCATCCATGTCATTAAAATTATCAACTTTGTTATATGAAATTATATCAACTCCCAGCTCATCTTGAACTAATTTAATCTCATCAGCTGTGTCACCATATTGCAAGCTCACATAGGTATATCCTTTTAAATCTAGCATTTGGATAAAGGTTTTCAGAGGTATTGTTTTGTGCGTTCCCGTTTTTTTACTTGTACTTCCCCAGCTGATACCACATAGTTTTTTATTTAAAGGGGTTAAAGCTAAAAGATCTTTTTTAATATTATCAGTCTTATCTTGATCGTCCTTTAAATATCCATATCGTGAACTTTCAAAGTCTTTTTCATTGGTTCTTAAATATTGACATAAACTTCCAATAGAAATGTGTTCATCATAATCTAACTCAATTTTTTTATTATTATCTGGATAAAAGGTACAAAAATCACCCATCGATCTTCTAAAAAGATCGACAAGACGTTCGTCTAATATCACAATTAAATCTAAACACTTTTTACTAAGATCAGAAAGTAATGAGCTATATAGAATATGGTCCCCTATTCCTTGTTCCGGCCAAACTAATAACCTAACATTTTTATTTCCAGTCCAAACTGGGCGATTAGTTTCAAGCTTAGGCGAAAATAATTCATCTAGCTCCCATCTGGACTCCCAAAGAGTCCAACCATTCTTAAAATCGCCATATAGTAAAAGAAGTGTTGATTTTGCAAATTTATATTTTGCAGAATTTGGTTCTAAATCAATGGCCTTATTAAAATTTTGCATAGATAAATCAAATAATCTTTGATTCATTGCAGCAACTCCAAGATTAAAAAAAGCTAATGAGTAATCATATTTAATTTGAATAGCTTTTTTAGCAGAAGCAACAGCCTCTTCATATCTTTGAAGTTCAATTAATGAATTAGATTTATTACAGAAAGCTACAGCACTATTGGGGTTTAATTTAATTGCCTTGGAATAACTATCAACCGCTTTATCAAATTGTACTAACTTATGAAAGATGTCTCCTCGAAAAATATATAAATCAGAATCATTAGGAGCTACCTTAATCGCTTCTTGACAAAAATCTGACGCCTCTTCTACTTTTCCTTGAAATCCTAATACTTCAATTTTCTTTTTATATATTGAAATATTTTCTGGCGATACCTTTAATGCTTCTTCGTAACATACAATTGCCAAATCATATTGTTTTAATAACGCATAACAATCGCCGCCAATAATGAATAAAATTGGGTCATTTGGAAAGTCATGGTTAAGATTATCGAGAGCAGATAGTGCTTCTTTATAATGGCCATCAAGATACAATTTATATACTGGGGCTAATTGTTCTTCAGAAGCTTGTAAATTATTTAGATTAGACATTATTTATAATGCATTGATATGATCAGGATATAAGTCATTATGATATCTATCATAAACTTGAATATAACCTGATTCAATACTCCTTGCATATTCTTTGCTATTAAAAATAGAAGAAGAACTAACATTTAAAAGTAATTTAGCTTTAACTTCTTTTAAAAATTGTGGGTTAATAGCTAGTTTAATTGCTAAGCTTTCATAATCTAATTCTGTTTTAGTTATTAACTCAAAAAGATTTAAGTTAGTTAAAAGACTGGATGCAATTTGATTAGCAAATGATAATCCTCTTAAAGTAACAACTGGTATCCCAGATCGAAGAAAATCACTTGCAGTGGTATGTGCTCCATAAGGGAAACAATCTAAAAAAATATCTGCCAGCTTTATCTTTGCATGGTAATCCTCT
>JAOLWQ010000012.1 GCA_028342535.1 Methylophilaceae bacterium
GGGGCAAAGAATTTTGTAGCTGGACCCTTTAGGCAAATGTACGAGGACTTTCAGCCTGGACAAGATATTCCTGAGCTACCAGATTATATTCCTTCAAAGGAATCAGAATTAGCTAATCCGGAATTATTCAAAAAATATCCATTGAATATTCTTGCACCTAAAAGCCATGGTTTTATAAATTCATGCTATGGAAACATCGAGAATAAACTTAAAGGGCAGGGTGAACAATTTATTTTAATAAATCAAGCTGACGCAATAGATCGAGGTATTCAGGAAGGTGAAATGATAAAAATTTTTAATGATCGAGGGTCATTTGACGCAGTAGCTAAAATAACTTCAGATGTTAATAAGGGAATTGTTGTTACCACGCTTGGCTATTGGAGACAGCTTAACAATGGTACTGTGAATTCAGTAAGTTCTAGTGCTTTTGGGGACATGGGTAATGCACAAACCTCCCACGATTGTTTAGTTGAGGTTCGAACTATTTGATGAACAATTTGGATGAAATAACAGTTACATGCACTGATAATGGAAAATCTGTGATTGGCTATATATTAAACTATCGACCCAAAGATCATTTAGAAGTATCTTTAAATACAGTTAAAATATATCTTCAATATAGGAATGGCACTTATGTCGGGTCAATGTCAGGTATGGAATTTACTGTAGAAGAGAGTGATTTACCCAAGGAGCACCAAGAATTCCATCGATAAGATTCTAAACATTATGCTAAAGTAATAAATTAATTAGGAGCAATGAATTATGGGTAATCGAGACAAGAAAAAAGAATCTAAAGGTAAACCAAAGAAAGAAAAAGTACCAAAATAAAATTGGTAGGGGATGCGAGGTTCGAACTCGCGACAAATTGATTAAGAGTCAACTGCTCTACCAACTGAGCTAATCCCCCAAAATCGATATACTCAATAACCATTATACATTGAAGTTAATTTTATTTATTAGCCAAAACACCGAGAATTTCATTTACGGATTGTGAAATATTTTTTGCAACATACCCTCCCTCCAACATATATAAAGTTCTGCCTAAAGCATATTTTTCAGCAATATCTTTTAATATTAAAGCCGTTTGCTTATACCCAGTGGAAGTATAATTTAGCTGACCTAATAAGTCGCCCTCATGTGCATCAAAACCTGCAGACACAAGAACAAACTCAGGTTTAAACTTATCCATTGCAGGTTTTAGCTGATTCTTAAAAGTATTTAATAGCTCTTTGTTTCCTGAGCCTTTAGGGAGATCAACATTCAAGGTAAACCCTTTACCTTTTCCAATACCCTTTTCAGTGGGGCGACCACTTTGTGGGTAAAAGGGATGTTGATGAACACTGAAGTAAAAAACAGAATTATCTTCATAAAATATATCTTGTGTGCCATTACCATGATGAACATCAAAATCTACGATTAATATTTTCTTGAGGTCATGTTGTTGCTGTAAATGGCGAGCAACAATAGCTACATTATTGTATATACAGAAACCCATTCCCCTTGAAGCTGTTGCATGATGACCGGGAGGTCTAACCAGTGCAAATGCTGAATTTATTTCTTCAGACATAATCATATCAACAGCTTTTATACCTGCGCCAACAGCAAGTCTAGCTACATGATTAGATTGCTTAGAAATAACTGTATCGCCAGTACTTAAATAAGAGATTGAGTTATTTTTTAATAAGTCAGTTTCTAGTTCAACAGTTTTAATATAACTTTTTGTATGAGCTAACTGCAATTGATCAGTTGTGGCAGGGGTAAATTTAGGCCAAATAAGATAAGGTTTAAGAAGGGGGTTAGAGATTAAATCTTCAACTACAGATAAAAGTCTACTTGGATTTTCGGGGTGATTTTTACCTGTATCGTGCAATAAGAACTGATCACTATACATAACTGCTACCTTATTTTTTTTGTTTAAATTTTCAGCAATAAGGCTATTAGCAGTAAAAAGTAAAATTATACTGAGAAATAATATTTTCATTTCTAATATTTTATAACAAGCTAGTGCGATTATTTTTTATTTTAATAGTTTAATTAATTAATTCTCATAAGTCGATCTTGTTCTTTTCTGATAACTTCAGTGAAAAAGGTGGTTACAGCTTGAACTCTTGCTAATCTATGCAAGTCTTCATGAACAACCATCCAGTATTCTCGAGTAGCAAATATTTTTTTAGGTAAAATAACTTGTAATTTTTTATCGTCTGCTGCTACAAAACCATGCAATAAAGCAAGGCCAATCCCATCAACAACTGCCTGATATTGGGCTTGTAAAGAGCTGCTCCTGAATACAATATTTACTTCATGAAGCAAATCCTGCATATATTTTAGTTGTGGGAATTCAATGAGGTCATCAATATAACTTACGAATGGATGACTTGTTAAATCTTTAACTGATTTAATTATGCTGTGACCATTTAAATATTCACAACTAGCATATAAGGCGAGTCTATATTCCCCTAATTTCCAAGCGACCAATCTTCCTGTAGTTGGTCTTGCTAAAGTAATAGCTATATCGGTCTCACGCTTAGATAAGCTTCTTGATCTTGTATCAGCTACTAATTCAAGCTCAATCGCAGGATGTTGCTCTTTAAAGGCCTTAATATATTTCGAGATAATCCCAATCCCTAGACCTTCAGGGACCGCCATTCTTACTGTTCCTGATAGTAAGGTATCTGTTCCCGAAATGGACTGATAGATTGAGTTAATTTTAGTTTCTATATTTTCTGCATAAGGAAGTAATTTGTAGCCTTCTTCGTTTAGGGAGTAACCCTTTGGTGAACGATCAAATAAATGAACATCTAGCTCTTTTTCTAAACGATCAATATGCCTACCAACTGTTGTTGGCTCAACATTTAGTCTCTTTGCTGCCCCAGTCAACTTTCCCTTTCGAGCTAGCTCTAAAAAAGAGCGTAAATAATTCCAATCAAGCATATTTTATTACCTCTGTATCTTAAATCATAAAATGCATTAATGCATTATGAAAACTAATAAATTGCTATTGTACTGCATAAATAAAAAGAATAGTATCTTTCTTAAATAGTCAATTCAAAGGTAAGAGATGCGAAATGGTTGAGTCTAAAAAAATAATGTCAGTAGGACATTTAATAGATGGAAATATCCAGAATCGAAGTGGGCCAAAGCTAGATGTGTTTAACCCAGCCAGTGGATATGTGAGCAAACAAATACAACTAGCAACAAAAGAAACTGTAGATGAGGCAATTACTTCGGCTGAAGCTGCATTCCCAGAATGGAGGAATACTTCACCAATTAAACGAGCTCGCATAATGTTTCGCTTCAAAGAATTACTTGAAAAAAATGCAGACAAGATCTGCCAGCTTGTAGGGGAGGAGCACGGTAAGATTTCTCATGATGCTATGGGAGAATTGCAAAGAGGAATTGAGAATGTTGAATATGCATGCTCTGCACCTGAAATATTAAAAGGTGAGCACAGTAAAAATGTTGGGCCAGCAATAGATTGTTGGAGTGAATTGCAACCATTGGGTGTCGTTGCCGGTATCACACCATTTAATTTTCCAGCAATGATTCCTTTGTGGATGTATCCATTAGCTATTGTCTGTGGAAATTGTTTTGTGCTCAAACCTTCGGAGCGAGACCCTAGCTCTACTCTATACATTGCTAAATTACTTCATGAAGCAGGCCTTCCAAAAGGTGTTTTAAACGTTGTAAATGGTAATAAAGAGACTGTAGTTAGCATATTAAATGATAAGCGTGTCCAAGCAGTCAGCTTTGTTGGGTCTACACCTGTTGCCGAATATATATACACCACCGCAACTGCAAATGGTAAACGTTGCCAAGCATTGGGCGGAGCAAAGAATCATGCTGTTGTGATGCCAGATGCAGATATCGATAACGCTGTTTCTCAGCTAATGGGAGCTGCATTCGGATCAAGCGGTGAACGCTGTATGGCTCTTTCAGTAGCAGTTGTCGTTGGAGATGAGGTGGGAGATAAATTAATTCATAAGATACAAGAAGCAATGAAAAATCTAAAAGTAGGTAAGTATAGTGAAAGTAGTAATGACTTTGGTCCACTTATTACAAAAGAGCACCAAAATAAAGTTACTTCTTATATAGATAGTGCTGAAAGCCAAGGAGCTACTATTGTTGAAGACGGCAGGAATATAATTGTTAAAGGATGTGAGGGCGGTTTTTTTGTAGGAGGCACTTTGATCGATAATGTCACCTCAGATATGCTTTCTTATAAAGAAGAGATTTTTGGACCTGTATTACAGGTTGTTCGAGTTAAGACTATGCAAGAAGCTATGGTACTTATTGACAATCATGAATATGGAAATGGGACTTGTATATTTACGCGTGACGGAGAAGCAGCTCGTTATTTTTCTGACAACATAAAAGTTGGTATGGTAGGAATTAATATTCCTGTTCCTGTGCCAGTTGCATATCATAGTTTTGGTGGATGGAAGCGCTCTTTATTTGGCGATCTATTTGCCTATGGGCCAGATGGCGTTAAGTTTTATACCCGCCGAAAAACCATAACTCAGAGATGGCCTTCAAATGGCGTTAGGGAGGGAAAACAATTTTCTATGACAAGTTATGGGTCAACTGATTTAAAAAATTAGTAGGTTAACTAGTTAAATCAACAACTTTATTAATATTTATAAAAGGGATAAGAATTATGAAAAAATTAACACTAAGTAAGATTATTATAAGTCTTCTAATTATTACACTATCAACTATTTTAAATGCTGCGCCAGAATTAAGTAAATTATGGGAAACAAAGACAGACTTTAAGTTACCAGAATCTGTTATCTACGATAAAGAAAATGATATTTTGTATGTTTCAAATATGCAAGATGACCCTTTTAAAAAAGATAAAAATGGATTTATTTCAAAAGTAGATCTAGATGGAAATATTGTAAAACTAAAATGGGTTAAAGGTTTAAATGCTCCAAAAGGACTTGCTATTTCAAAAGGAAAACTCTATGTGGGCGATGTAGATCAACTTATAGAAATAGATATAAAGAAAGGTAAGATTAGCAATAGATATGATGCAGTTGGTGCAGCTTTACTAAATGATGTTGCAGCTGATAGCAAAGGAAATATTTATGTTTCTGATACATTTACAGATACTATTTACAGATTAAATACTTTTGGGCAGCTAACAAAATGGCTTTATAGCCCTGAACTACAAGCACCAAATGGCTTGTACTACGAAAAAGGCCAATTAATAGTTGGTAGCTGGGGACATCCAACTGACGGTTGGACAGCTGCAGAAGTAGGCCATCTTAAAACCATTTCATTAAAAACAAAAAAAATAAAGTCTCTTGGTAATGGAAAAGCTGTCGGCAATTTAGATGGAGTTGAATCTGATGGCAACGGTGCATATTATGTTGCAGATTGGGTTGGTGGTAAATTACTTCATATTCAGCGTAATGGAAGATTTAAAGAAGTATTAAAGCTATCTCAAGGTGTTGCAGACCACGAAATCATTCATGAGAAAAATATAATTATCATACCTATGATGCTTGAAGGCAAACTTGTGACTTATAAGATTAATTAGATAAAATATAGAAAAAACTCATGCTGTGAACATATTATCAGCATGAGTTTTTTTTAAAATAAAAAATATTATGAAAATATTTCAAACATTAGCACGTCCATTTGTCTCATTTGTTGAACGTTATTATCCTGACGCTTTTATATTTGTAATTGTACTTTCTCTAATAACGTTTTTATCAGCATTATTCCTAACAGATTCTACGGTTACTTCAACATTATTAGCCTGGGGTAATGGTTTACCCATGCTACTTAAATTTACAGCACAAATAACCATAATAATGGTTGGTGCGCATGCTTTAGCCCATACTAATCCTGTCCAGAAATTTTTGACACGTATCGGACAATTACCAAACTCTGCCAATCAAGCTTACTCACTTGTGGCATTTACATCTGGAATTGCTAGTTTATGTGCTTGGTCATTTGGGTTAGTCATTGGTGCTATTGTTGCAAGAAGTGTTGCGAGCGAATGTTCTAAAAAATCTTTTAAAATACATTATCCGTTATTGGTTGCATCAGCTTATTCAGGTTTTGTCATCTGGCATATGGGTTATTCATCATCAGCCGCCTTATTTGTTTCTACTCCTGGGCACTTACTAGAAGATCGAATAGGGATAATTCCGGTTACTGAGACAATACTTTCATCAACTAATATAGTTTTGGCTTTAATGGCTCTCGCAATTATCACAATTATTTGTCCACTTATGAAGCCTAAAGACAAAGATATAATCGAATTTACCCCTGATAAAATTAATATGAGTGATAACAGCAGTGCCTTAGATAAACAAAGTGAGTTAACTTTAATCGAAAAATTTGAAAATCATAGGGCTTTAAATATTTTTCTTGGCTTCGCACTCGTGTCATACATCGTTGTGACATATACAGAAAATGGCTTCTCATTAAACCTTAATATTGTAAGTTGGACTTTTTTAGCTTTTGGCTTGATTTTAGCTTCTTCGCCAATGCATTTTATAAAGCTAATTAATAATGCAGCAGCTACAGTTGGCCCAATAATTCTCCAATACCCATTTTATTCAGGAATTATGGGTATGATGGCGACAACTGGTTTGATGAAAGTGATTACAGACTGGATTATTTCTATTTCAACGCCTGAAACACTAGGATTTTTCGCTTTCTTATCTGGAGGTCTTGTTAACATGTTTATTCCCTCAGGGGGTGGGCAATGGGCAGTTCAAGGCCCTATTATGATTGAGGCTGCATTATCCCTTAATGTTAATCCCTCCGTTGTTGTCCTAGGCGTTGCATATGGTGATCAATGGTCTAATATGATCCAGCCTTTCTGGACAATACCGATACTTGCTATTGCGGGACTTCATATGCGCCAAATATTGGGGTATACATTTGTTATATTCATAATGACAGGGTTTCTCTATGGCGGTGGAATGCTTTATATGGGCTCAGGAAATATATAATTATTTACTTCATTACTTTTATTAGATTTATATTTTAAATAACTGTTTTTTATAATTTTTTTACATATTTATTAAAAGAGGTGTCATTAATATTTAATACATATTACTTCGTATAATGTATATTATGTAAAATAGACATATACTATTTAATCAATAATAAGTCTTTAGCGCCTATTGCATTTGCAATAGAAATACCTTTACTATAAGACTCCTTAGATTTTGATGTGTCACCAATAGATTTTGATACTAGTGACTGCTCCAGTAAAGATCTGGCTTCATAATACTGGCTCCCATTGTCAACAGCAAACTTTTCAAGCTTTAATAAGATCCTTAAAGCCCTATTAGATGATCCATCTTCTAGGTGGTAGCTTGATAAAATAACTTGTAAATCAGCATATTCATTTAGATCACCAGTTTTAAGATACATATTTGAAGACTTTAGGGCGTATTCAATAGACTTGGCCAACTTCTTTTTCCCGTAGTAGGCTCTAGAAAGACCTTTGTAACCATCAGCTCTGTCATCATCATTAAACGATGTAACTATAGATTTTGAAAAATAATCTACTGAGTCATCAAACTTTTCTTCTGCTAAGGTGGTTTTGCCTAATTGATAAAGAAATCTGTGCTCCATTTCAAGGTATTTACTATTACCTAGCTTTGCAGTTTCAAGACCTCTAGTAAACGTTTTTGATGACGTACTTATTTCGCCGGAATCTCTTTCAGCTATACCTTTGTAAAGTATTGAAAACATTTGATTTACTGGTAAATTAGCATATTTTTCACTTTCTTGAAATGCTTTTATTGATTCTTGATACATGTTTTCGCTAAAATATGCCTTACCTAAACAAAAGTTTTTATCATATTGGTTAGTAATTTTCTTCACTGACTTAATAGCAGCTACATTATCTCCATTATCAATTAATTCTTCACATACATTATCTGAATTATATGAATAAATATTACTTGAAAACAATAGTATAATTATAAAACTTAAAGTATTTTCTATTTTCATTATCTTCCAATATTTTTAGTTAGTTTTAATAATTCTAACTCATTAATGATTCTAACGTCTAATTTCTCAGCTAGATTTAGTTTGCTCCCAGCATCAGCGCCTGCTACTACATAATCGGTTTTCTTCGACACACTTCCTACAACTTTGCCACCAGAGCTTAATATTATACTTTTTGCCTTTTCTCTTTTAAGAGTTGGTAATGTCCCAGTTAGGACAAACGTCAAACCATCTAGTTCTTTAGTTCTTTTTTTATTAGCTTGTATTTGTTCAAAAACTATCCCTATATCTAATATAGCCATTAATTGATCATATTTTACTTTACTATTAAAATATTCATTAATTGACTTTGAAACAGTCGGCCCTATATCCGGAACCGCTTCAAGCTCTTCTAGTGTTGCTTCCTTGATCTTTTCTAAAGACTTAAAATATTTAGCCAAATCGAAAGCTGTTGACTCTCCTACATTTCTTATCCCTATCGCATAAATAAACTTACCAAGTGTTGTATTTTTTGACTTTCTAATTGCTTCAATAAGGTTTTCTGCTGATTTTTCTGCAAACCTTTCTAATTGAATTAATTTGTCTTTCTTAAGTTTATATATATCTAAGAAGTCATTAACTATTCCCTCTTCCATAAGTTGATCCACAATCTTTTCACCTAGACCATCTATATCCATAGCTTTTCTCGAACAAAAATGCACTAATCCTTGTTTCTTTTGAGCGCTGCAGAATAAACCATTAAGGCACCTTAAAACTGCTCCATCTTCATCTTTTGATAATATTGATCCACATACGGGACATTCACTTGGCATAGTGAATATTTTGACTACGCCAGTCCTTTTTTCTTTAATGACTCTAACTATTTCAGGGATAACATCCCCTGCTCGCCTTACTTTGACATAATCCCCAATATTTACATCTTTCTTTTTAAGTTCATCCTCATTATGCAATGTTGCATTTGTAACTTTAACTCCTCCAACAATAACTGGCTTTAATCTGGCTACAGGGGTAATTGCACCAGTACGCCCTACCTGGACTGTTATATCTAACACAAGAGTCTCTGCCTCTTCTGCTGGAAATTTGTGGGCAGTAGCCCATCTAGGAGCTTTAGAGATAAAACCTAATTCATCTTGATGATTTAATGAATTCACTTTGTATACAATTCCATCAATATCAAATGGTAAGTTACTCCGTATTTCAACTATCTCATCGTAATAATTTTGAAGACCATCAACACTTTTAGTTGTTGATGCTAAGTCAGAAGTCGGAATCTTAAAGTCACTTAATAGTTTTAAGCCATCTGAGTGAGTTATTAATTGGTGCTGATCTTCGAATAGAAAAATACTATAAGCAAAAAAGCTCAAAGGTCTTGTTGCAGTGATGCTTGAATCAATTTGACGCAAACTTCCTGCTGCTGCATTTCTAGGATTCGCAAATAACTTCTGGTTTAGCCCTGCCTGTTTTTGGTTAAGTAATTCAAAATCTTTAGTAAGCATCACAACCTCACCCCTTACCTCAATTTTTTTTGGAATATTCTTACCTTCCAATTTTAAAGGTATAGACTTTATTGTTTTAAGGTTATGAGTAACATCTTCACCAACATCACCATCTCCCCTAGTTGCAGCTAGGGTAAATATTGCTTCTTCGTAAATTAAAGAAACAGCTAAGCCATCAAATTTAGGTTCTGTAGAGTATTCAATATCTTTTACCCCTATCTCATCACACACTCTTTTATCAAAGGCAACTAAGTCATCAAATGTGAAAACGTTACTTAATGAAAGCATTGGTTGTAAGTGTTTTACTTGCTTAAAAGCTTGGCTTGTTTCAGAGCCCACTCTTTGTGTAGGTGATTCAGGAGTTATCAACTCAGGAAATTCAGTTTCAAGCTTGACTAGTCGTGCATATAAGATATCAAACTCTTCATCCAAAAGAATAGGATCATTTTCAACATAATATTTATAAGAATGTTCTTGTATTTGAATTCTCAATTTTTCTATTTCTTTTTTTGTCTGTGCTTTAGTTTGCATTTTATGAGAATATTTTTTTTGCAATGCCACTACCAGGCATAATGTTTTTCTTAATCATTTTATCTTCAATAGTTTTTAACGAAACATAAATCTTACTTATTTTATCTTCGTCCAATTCATTGCTTTTAACATCAACCAAGACTCCATTTAACCTTTTTTTACAAAGCTCAATTAGTTTAATCATTTCATTAAAAGAGTAAGTAATATTTTTAGTATTTGGAATATCCATCTTAAATAAGATACCTTGTAAAAAAATATCAGGATTTATATCAAGCTTCTTGCCAGCCAAGGAGAGTAATTGGCATATATTATCTGTTCCAGAAGTTGAATTCCTTAACTCATGTATCCCATTTGCATTAGAAACTATTTTAGGATCCTCAAAAAATTCTAACAAGGCGCCTACTTCAAACGATGAATCTGATTTTGGAATAACTTTTAGAAATAAAGATTGATCTACTTCAACTCTAAAGTTGTTTAGCTCAATTTCTTTTTCAGCAATATCTTGATTTGCTAACCAAAAAAGAGAGCCGTCGACTGAGCTTTTTATTTTTTCAACAAAGGACTGAAAGCTTTTAACTTCAAGTTCACTTTTGCGCCCCTTTCTAGATGTTATTAGCAAAACTATTAGAATTTGATTGAACCTGATTGTCTCATCAATAGCAACTCCAGTTGACCAAATTTCATTTTCATGGCGAACATAAATCCTAGCATCTGATATTTTAGATAATTCGTCTAAAAATAAACTTTTAATACCATTGTGAATTTCTTTTGAAGTAATAGATACAACAGTCTCAATTTCTCTAAAAATACCATTAGGTAAATTATCTCTAATTAGTTGTTCGGATGCATATCCTTCTAATTCTGGATTTAACTTGCTCTCTCTTTCAAATATAGGGTTAGCTGGATTAAATAAGGGATCATTCTCATCTGTGATTTCTGATTTCTGAGATGATTTATTGGGTTTATTATTATTTTTATTATGCTTTCTAAGTTGGATCCAATTATGGATAAGCATGATTAGAATTACAAATAAACCAAGAGATAAAAGAGTTAATTGAACATCGCTCATAATCGTTAGTTTAGTTTGTTACTTCCACTTTTTCAACATCTTGTAAGCTGACCTCAACAATTCTAGATACCCCTTTTTCAGCAGAGGTAACACCAATTAATTGATCTGTCATTTCCATGGTTGGTTTTTGATGGGTTACCAATATAATTTGAGTCGATTCTGACATAGCCTTGACGATATCGCAGAATAGATCTACATTCCCATCGCTTAATGGGGCATCAACTTCATCCATAATACAGAAAGGTGCTGGATTAAGTTTGAATAAAGCGAATACTAAGGCAATACCTGTTAGTGCTTTTTGGCCACCTGAAAGATTAACAACTGTTGTGTTCTTTAAACCTGGGGGTTGGGCTACTACTTGAAATCCAGAATCTAAGATTTGTTCACCTATTAGTTCTAATTGAGCACGGCCACCACCAAATAACTTCTGGAAATAAAAATTAAAATTTTCATTCACAGTCTTATAGGTTGTTGCTAATTTTTCCCTTGTTTCAATATCTATCTTTCGTATTGCTTGCTCAAGCGTGTTGGAGGCCTTAGTTAAATCATCCATTTGTTTCTGCAAATAGCCTTCCCTCTTCTCGATAACATCCAGTTCTTCAATAGCAGCCAAATTTACAGGCCCTAACCGCTCTATTTTTTCTGTAATTTTTATACATTTCTCTTCGATATCTTCAATACTATCTTCGGCACTAATCTTATTTAAAAGCTCATCCTCATTAAGTGCTGATTTTTCTAACTCGCTGCAGCATTGCTCGAAGATAATTTTTGCCTCTCGCTCTTCAATTTTTATATTCTGCAAGCCTTCCTGAAGCGGACTAAGTGAATGCTGTTTCTCTAGACGTGAGGATTCCAATGTTTTTAATTTCTCTTCTTTTATTGTTAGTACTTCTCTAATTGCAGTTAAATCTTCCTCGGCTTTTTCTTTTTCTACTATCTTAATTTTTAGGTCAGATTCGAAGCTTTCAATACTATTATCTTTTAATTGAATAATGGTATCGTCAATTATTTTTTCTAGATCACTTTTTTCGTGATTTATACTTTTAATTTTTTCGGATAAATCATTACTTTTATTTGAGGCTAGTTTAATATTAAATTCAATTTCTTGTTTTAATTTATCAGACTCAATAAGCTCATTTCTTACATTGGCAAATGCTTCTTCTTTTAACTTCGATTCTTCTTGAATTTGATTTAATTCTTCATTTGCTTGATTGGCAAATGCTTCTTCTTTTAACTTCGATTCTTCTTGAATTTGATTTAATTCTTCATTTGCTTGATTGGCAAATGCTTCTTCTTTTAACTTCGATTCTTCTTGAATTTGATTTAATTCTTCATTTGCTTGATTGGCAAATGCTTCTTCTTTTAACTTCGATTCTTCTTGAATTTGATTTAATTCTTCATTTGCTTGATTGGCAAATGCTTCTTCTTTTAACTTCGATTCTTCTTGAATTTGATTTAATTCTTCATTTGCTTTTTCAAACGATTTTTTAATTAATGGCAAGTTGGATGATAACTCATCTAGTTGTTTTTTTCGTGCAAGCACATTTACATTAGCTCCATTTTTTGATCGAATTATTTGATATGTTTTTCCGTAAATATCTCCATTTTTAAAAATTAACATATCCCCATAACCCATCAACTCTCTATGGCCATCTACTTGAACTTCATCTGACAAGTAAACATTACAGAGCCATTCATTTAATGAATTACTAACATGGTTATCTTTTGCATTGACCACGCTTACTGCAGTAATCAATTTTTCTTTATATTTAAATGATGCTTCGTGAGAATGCTTATTGATTAAAATAATAGATTTATTTGGACGCTCGTTTAATGTATTTATATCAAAATTTGTAACTTCGTATGCATGTATATGATCTTCGAGAAAATATCCAAATGCAGTATCCCAACCATCTTTAATATCAATCTGATCTATAATTGGTTGGTTTTTTTCAATACCTGAAGTATTCAACCATGAGTCAATATTTGCTGCACTTTTATCC
>JAOLWQ010000013.1 GCA_028342535.1 Methylophilaceae bacterium
GTATTAACAATAAGAGGAGTAGTAGTTTTTTCATTTAGTAATTTCCTTTACCGTCTATGACTTTTCTAACGCCACCTCGCGGTGATTCATCATCCCCTTTTCTTCTAGGGATTAAATGTACATGGCAATGGAATATAGTTTGTCCCGCATCCTCACCACAGTTCATTCCTATATTAAACCCAGTAATAGTTTTATCAAGTTTTAATAGCTTCTCTCTTTCTGTGTGAATGAGTTGGTTAGTAGCATTAATTTCTGCTTGAGTTAAATCAAAGTAATCTTTGCAATGTCGCTTGGGTATGATTAGGGAGTGGTATTTAGTTACAGCAAAGCCATCTCTTACAAGATAGGCAAGACTGTTCTCATGGATGACTCCTTTTTTCTTATCGCAAAATAGGCAGTCCTTTTCTCTAGCATCAAATTCGGCATCAAGGTATCGGAAGTCCGTATCATCTTTATTATTTTTTTGGGTATTACAGACATAGCATAAGGCTTGATAATTAGATAAGTCATCCTTTCCTCCTAGACTTTTAGGGTGAATATGGTCAACCTCAATACTTCGCTCTTGAATAGATACCCCACACGCCTCACATCGTCCTCTGGCTCTAGTAATAACTTTGTAACGAATAGAGCCTGAAATCGGCTTCCTGCCTCGCTTACGATGCTCCCATTGCGACCCATCTCGTTTAATATCGTATTCTTTTATCTTATCTTGGCATAGGGTGATAAGTTCTTTGATTTGTGTTTTAGTGAGTTTTTCAGCATCAATGAGCGAATAAGTATCGCCCGTTTTAGAAGTAATTCCACGATTAGAAGTTAGAACTTTACCCACCATATTCTTAACAACTTCTTTGTAATAATCCACTTGAGTAGGGTCATGATTGAGTATGGATTTAGCAATTTGCTCGGTAGAGGCGTAACCGCCTTTCTTCAAAATCTCTACCAACATGACAGGCTGATAGACATGTGACATTCTCATTTTTGTTGTGATGAAGTCTTTGAGTTCTTGGTAGGTCATAAAAGAAATATACTACTTTATGCCATCACTAGATTAGGTATCAAGAATAAGAGTAGGAGTAGTTTTTTCATTTAATATGGATGTTTCTCTTTATATTCATGACGCAAAAAAATACCGCTAGATGCTGTTTTGATATCATAGTTTAATGATAAATAATCGTAGAAAGTTACCCACACCCCACACCACTCCATCAAAGATTTTTTATCATCGTAGGGATAGATTGAACAATGACCAAAACTGTTTGGAGTCAAATTTAATCCGATTCCATTATCCATAAATATGTTTTTTTTACAATTTGGACATTCACCTTTCATCGAGAGAATACTTCGCCAATAATATTTGTGATTGGGTTTTAATTTATCAACTTCTCGCAAATGGGACATGTTGGTGGGTTTATACCCAGGGTCAGCTCCAATTGTATTCATATTTTGACCTCCATATGTCATCATGCTACCAGGCCCTGCTAAAAGTAGATTAACTTCAGTATCAGTATCACAATACGGGCATTGAAACAATAATTTATATGGGAGAGAAGAGGCTTCTTTTCTCCATTTTTCAATTAATTTTATGAATTTTAATTCATATGCTTCCGTTTCAATTCGGTGTTGTTCATCATTTTTTTTTCTGAAAAATAAACTTTTTTTATATTTTGGATAATTACTATTTCTTACATTAATTTCAAATTCAAGGCATTTTGAATCCCAGAATTTTTCCCATAAAACATTAATTTCTTCAAATTGTTGACGGTATTGGTCAATGAATGTTTTCTGATTAGAAAGGTTATTTTGATATTCTTTTTGTAACGCCTCTCTTTCGGCAATATAATCTAGAACTAATTTCTCATATTCTTTGTCAACTTCAAAATTTTCATTACATGTATTAATTATCTCTAACAGAGCATCCTTGACTGAAACCTTAAATATATAATCTCCATAAACAGATTCATGTCTTTTTTTAAAACTTGCGATATCAAGATTTTTTAAATTACTTTCAGATATATCAGCAGAATAGATAAATTTTATATTTTTAGTTTTTTTTGTAAGTTGGCTTATGTATTCAATTTTCTTTAATTTGGATTCATTTATATGCACGTGATTTTTCAAATCAGGTAATTGAATTAGATAAATTTTTGTCATGCTCTATATAAGTATTATAAATAAGATTAGAAGTAGTTTTTTCATTACTTATAAAGTTTATATAAAGCATTTTCAAAAGCTACAGCAAGAAGTGGATTCACATTCTCCTTACCCAAACTCTCATTTAAAGCTAACCTTGCCATTAACTGCTGTGTTGCTAAAGATTTAATATAATCTTTGTTTTTAAAGAAATTTAAAGCCACTGAAAATGCTAAGTCATCATGCGAATAAGACATAGGGCCATCATTTAGTTTTTTAGCAATTGCCGCAACCTTTGCTTTAGGAATAATCTTTCCTAACAGCTGCTCATGTGCCATTTTTATGGATTGATTAAGTGAGGTTGTATTTGGTTTTCCACCTTTAACTTTAGCCGCAGTTGCAAAGTCATCCATCAAGCTCTTTTTATGAGTACCTGATTTTATTAGGGCCTTACCAGATTTAAGAATAACTCTATTCTTAGCATCGCTTGAATTACCATATAGTAAAGCAGCAATAACAAAGGGATAGAACATTTCAGCTAACAATGGAATATCGGTCACCAGTTCCTGAAAGATAATGTATACCCCGACAGGAATAAAGCCTAGAGCAACAATAATATTAAGAATATTTTTTTGAAGAGAACTCATGATTGACCAAAAGGCACAGTAAGATACTAATGCAGTAAAACCTAGATACACAAATAAAAAACCAAAAAATTCTTGGAATCCTACTTTGGTGAACCCGTTAGCTGTCTCGTAGAATGTCCCCGACCATGTTGGTCCTTCATGTAAGAAACTTAAATAAGCTATTGCAATAAAAACTGCAACATTAAAATATCGCCACTGTTTTGCATTATTTTCATTTGCCATCCTATCTCTCCAAAATTATTTAGGCACCCCGACTAGGTCCAAACAAGTCTCATATATTTTTTTTGCTGCAAAATCACTTTTTGCCCTTGCACTTTGCGCTGCACAACTTGAGCGTTCTTGTTCTACACTAGTAGTTCTTTCTTCGGGTTCTACGTTATAGGTTTCTGCAGATTTTTGAACAGTAATATAGTCTTCTGTACCCGCTTTATCTGGGTTGGCATCTAACCACTCTTGATATTTATTTGTTGTTTGCTCTATGGGAGCTGGGGTTATAGTTTCTTTTTTTTTCCATTTTGATTCCTCCGCCGTCACCAGATTAGGTATCAAGAATAAGAGTAAGAGTAGTTTTTTCATAATATTAAGTAGTATTTTTTTTATTTAGATCATTAATCTTATTAATTTTTTTTGCTTCAGCCAGGTCAATATGGTATTTTCTCCCATGTTTTCTGAACATTTCGAGAAGATGGTCTCCATCAACAAGAGAAAGTGGTTTATTTTTTGCAAAATCGTAAGCATCTTTACCATAACGACTTGTAGTAATTATTATTCCTTTGTTTGCACCTTCATTCATCATAGTCCCATATAAATCTCTAACTGCAGATACATCGACTACATTAGTATATCTCTTTGCTTGAAGAACATACTTTCCACCTTTAAGAGGGTCTGGATCAAACATAATGGCATCAATACCTTTATCCCTTGAAGCTTGGGTTACTTTAACTTCCACACCTTGTTTCATGAACTCCCATTCAAATAGTTGTGCAACTAAACTCTCAAAGTCTTCCCAATCAATCGCAGCTAAATTTTGGCTTTCAGCTAAATTTTTATCAACATCTTTAGTTTCTACAATTCTATTATCTTTCCTATTCATTTCAAAAATTGGTCTGATTGGTGAGCAGTTCGTTGTGGATGGAATACTTATTCCCTTTAATCTTTTAAAACACTCTTCAGGGTCTAGTTTATTCAAATTCAAATTCATCAAGTCTGCATTTGTTGCAAAAAGACTTGAAACTGTGTCCCACTTCGAGTGCCCTGTTGCTTTGTCTATCCATAAGTATTTGATATTTACGGCTACAGCATCATAAAGATTTGTATAGTTATAAAGAGCCGCTAAATAAGCATGACGAATAGAAAGTGAGTAAATTGAACGCTTAATTAACTTATCTTTTTGTGCTGCTGAAGCATATTTTGGGTCATCATTTTTTAATTTTCCAATTTTAATATCTAATTCATGTACGATAGGAAAATCAACCTCAATCATAAGAATTTTACTGATTGAATCACATTTTACATTAAAGTTTCCTTCTTCTATTTTTCCTGCATCCCAATGCAAATTGGGATAAGGAAAATGATAATTTACACATCTAACAAGATTTTCTGCTACTTGGTTTGTCTTATTTTTTTTATATGAAGATGCAGCTTTAACAATCGGGCCATAAGTTTCGTGGAATTTATTTATAGCATTTTCTATTTTTTTTATTTTATTAGGTAGTTGTGAGTACTGTGCAGCGTATGCTTTATATTCTTTTATAGCATTATCCCAAAGGCTATCAGTATGATTTTCAGCATCATGACTATTAAACTTACCGTAATTTACAGTAATTAATTTGGGAATAATTATAGATAGTCTTTTTAGATTTACATCAGCAAAGAGTAACAACTTATCATCAATTTTATAATTTTCATCATTCGGTAATAAAAACAAATCATCTTTAGGGGAATGAGTTTCCTCATAAAAATATTTTTCAAGCTCTTTTCTTTTTTTTAACCCTAAATTTACTAAAAAATTCTCAATAATTACATCTTCGTCTTTATCCTCTTCTTCATCTTCAAAAAAATATTGGCCATCGAATTTATCTTCTATCTCATTTAATTTTTCTTTTTCTTCTCTAATTACCTCGACACATATTGGTAATGATTCTTTGTTAAGATCAATAGTAGATGTTTTCTTTAATTTCTCCCTTATACTTTTCCATTTTTTTTCTAATTCTAATTCATTATATTTCTTTTCTTCCTTAAGTCTTGATTCAACTAAAGCTGGGTTAAAGAATTCAATAAAAGAAGGGTCATATTTAAAAAAATTAGGTGGGTTTTCTTTTGAGGAGCCGATTACCCATTTAAGTAATGGAATAATATCTTTTATTTTAAAAATAAATTTGAAAAAAATAAAGCCCGATATAAAAAGACTGAAAATAAAAAGGGCAAAATAACCTCCTATAATTTGGTCAATTTTAAAAGTGGAATAGATTACAACAGTAAACCATAAAAAAAATTTCATAAGACCAGTTTACCCCCAGACAATTATGTGGGCAAATGGGGTGCTGGGATTTTGCTAGAAATATTTTTTATAAGAAACGTATATTAAACATGGAGGTTTTTTGAGAATTACTATATTTGTTTGTGCAGATCTAGATGTATATTGTGTCATGGAGTCCCAGTTATGTAATGATGGTATGGGTTGCTGGTAGGTAGTAATTGGTGGAGTTTAACAACCGAGCGTACATAAATAGTTATTAGGTTAGTGGATTATGTGTGTGCTGCAAACTAGGAAGAAATGCAGTCATTTTATCCTTAACGTATATCATAACGTATATTAATAGTATTTAGATAAAGTTATTCCCTTATAAATCATTGATTTTAAAGGGAATGTGTAATAAAAATTGGCGGAAGAGGTGAGATTCGAACTCACGGTGGGCGCGAACCCACGTCGGTTTTCAAGACCGGTGCATTAAACCGCTCTGCCACTCTTCCTGAGGGCGAATTTTATCATATGGAATAGGTAACTTGAAGCTTTATTCAGAAAATAATGTATCTTCAAAACCAAAAAATCTTAAATCTTTTATTCTTAAAGGATAAAGCATCCCAATTAAATGATCGCATTCGTGCTGAACGACTCTAGCATGAAAACCTTCAACATCTCTATCCATTGCTTTACCAAACTGATCATAACCTTTGTAATTAATTTTTTGAAATCTAGGAACCAAACCTCTCATTCCAGGAACTGACAAACAGCCTTCCCAACCATCTTCAGTTTCATCACTTAAAGGGGTAATAATTGGATTAATTAAAACTGTAAATGGAATTGAATCATCTTCAGGGTATCTTTCAGTATCAGCTCCAAAAATAACTAATTGAATACCTTCGCCAACTTGAGGAGCAGCTAAACCAGCACCACTAGCATCTGCCATAGTCTCAATCATATCTTCAATTAATTTATGTAGCTCTAGAGTGTCGAATTCAGTTACAGGCTTTGCTTTTTCAAGCAATAATGGATGGCCCATCTTTATTATTTCTTTAATTGCCATGTGTTTCAATAATTCCTTTAATTAAATTAGCTATATTTAATGCCATTTTTTCTGAGTTAGCACTAATTTCTTCATGAGTGACTGCATCTTTATTAAGCCCTCTTCCAGCTGCATGGTTTGCTACTGGGCAAATTAACGCATAACTTAATCCGATTTCTCTTGCGAGAGATGTTTCTGGCATCCCTGTCATGCCTACAATATTAGCTCCATCATTTTCATAGCGATTAATTTCAGCAGCTGACTCAAGTCGAGGCCCCTGAACTGATGCATAAACAGCGTTTATATGATAATTTAGTTTTAAAAGTTTTGATACTTTTAAAAATTTATTTAACAAATTATTATCAAAAGGAAAAGTAAAGTCAATATGTTTAACAGGAGTTTTAATTCCATCAAAAAAAGTATTTTTTCTACAATAAGTATAATCAATAATTTGATTAGGAAATACAAAGTCCCCGGGCATAAATTTTGTTTCAATAGAGCCAACAGTATTAACAGCAATTAAGGTTTTAACCCCTACGGAATGAAGAGCCCAAATATTTGCTTGGTAATTAATTAAGTGGGGTGGAATGGAGTGATTTTTTCCATGTCTGGCTAGAAAGATAACTTTATTTTCTCCAAGCAATCCAAAAGTTAAAGGTTCAGAAGTTGGCCCATAAGGTGTTTTAATGGTCTCGTATTTTTCAACTACTAATTCCTTAATATTATCTAAACCTGTGCCACCTATAACTCCAAACATATTCTTCCTTATGCTATAAAAAAATTTAACATCTATGTCATACTTTATTTATGAGCCATTATATTACCTTGAAGGCAGGAAAAGAAAGAAAAAAACACTATGAAAACTTCCCTGTAGCTACGCTCTTATACCCAAAAAAAATTCGGGAGGCAGTCATAATTTTTTATCAGTTTGCGCGAATAGGAGATGATATTGCCGACGAAGGTATTTTTTCAAAAAAACAAAGGTTGAAAAAGCTTCAAATTTATCAAAAAAATTTAAATAAAATAAAAAAAAATAATTTAAATGTTAATTCATTATTTCTAGATATTTATCAAATAATCAATCAATATCAAATTTCAACGAACTTACTTCAAAAATTTATTGATGCATTTAAGCAAGATATTATTAATAATCGTTATAACAATTTTAATGAATTAATTAATTACTTAAATAAAGCAGCTGCCCCAGCAGGACAAATAATATTAAGATTATTTAAAGAAGACTCGAAACAAAATATTATTTACTCAAATTCAATCTGTCAAGCCTTTGCACTTATTGGTATAAGCCAAGACTTTTATGAAGATATTTTAAAAGATCGACTATATATACCAAAGAGTGAAATGAAAAAATTTAACCTTAATATATCTGATATTCATGAAAAAAAATTTAACGCTAATTGGAAGTTATTTAAAGCATCTTGGTTAAAACAAATTGAGATAATTTTATCAGAAGGTAAGCCTTTAATATCGAATACAAATGGAAGACTTAGATTGCAAATAAAAATTATGATTGGTGCAGTAAATTTATTAATTAGTAGAATGAAAAATGAGGAATGTGATTTATTTATTAACCCTCCCAAATTATCTAAAATAGATTGGTTGGTATTATTTTATCGATGTATCCTTACAAAATGACTCCTCAAGATTACTGCAAACAAAAAACCAAAGAAAGTCATTCAAATTTTTTGTTTGCTTTCATTTTTCTAAATCAAAAAAAAAGGAATGCTCTCACAGCTCTTTATGCATTCTGTAGAGAGGTTGATGATATTGTTGACGAATCCAATGAATATAAAATTGGTAAAAATAAATTAAATTGGTGGCGATCTGAAATTGATCGCTTATATAGGAACTCACCTCAACATCCAGTTACTCAAGCTTTGAAGCCTCATATAAATGATTTCGAGCTTGATAAGGCTTACTTTATTGAGATTATTGATGGAATGGAGATGGATCTCAATTTTAATCGCTATGAAACCTTTAAGCACCTGCAGCTTTATTGCTATCGAGTAGCATCAACTGTCGGTATATTATCTGCCCAAATATTTGGATATAAAGATAGTAAAACGCTAAAATATGCGCATAATCTCGGTATAGCCTTGCAGCTTACTAATATTATTAGAGATATAGGTGAAGATGCAAGAAGGGGAAGAATATATATTCCTCTTGATGATCTAAAAAAATTCAATATCACCGAAAAAGAAATTCTTAGCTATATTAATGAAAAAAAAATACGAGAATTGGTTGAAAGCCAAACTAAACGTGCTCATGATTATTATAAGCTTGCGATTAATATGTTACCTGTTATGGATAAAAGAAATCAAAAACCAGGTTTAATGATGGGAAATATTTACTATGAATTATTATCTAAAATTATAAAAAACAATCCTGAAAATATACTTAACCAAAAAGCAAGTTTGTCTAGCTTAAAAAAATTATCGATTGTTCTTCTTACTTTACTTAATTACCAGTGGATTAAATAATTATTACTTAATTAAATTTAAAGCCTGAGAGAGGTTCTCTACTGGTAATATTTCAATTCCTTTAATTTTTTGTTTGGCTTGATTTGCTTTTGGGATAATCGCGCGAGTAAATCCTAGTTTGGCAGCTTCTTTAAGCCTCTCTTGGCCTCTTTGAACAGGTCGGACTTCACCCGCTAAACCAATTTCTCCAAATATAACTGTTTTTTGATCTAATGACTGATCCTTAAACGATGATACGATTGCACATAAAATAGCCAAATCAACACCTGGCTCTGTTATTTTTACACCGCCAACAGCATTAACAAAAACATCTTGATCGTAACAAGCAACCCCAGCATGTCTATTTAGAGAGGCCAATAACATAGCCAGTCGATTTTGATCCAAGCCAACCGAAAGTCTTTTAGGGGACTGACCATGAGAACCGTCAACTAAAGCTTGGATTTCTATTAGCATAGGTCTTGAACCTTCTTGAATACAAGTGATACATGAGCCATTAACTTGCTCGTGATGGTGAGATAAAAACAAAGCTGATGGGTTTGTCACCTCTTTAAGTCCTTTTTCTGTCATTGCGAATACACCGAGTTCGTTCACTGCACCATATCTATTTTTAAATGCACGTATCATTCTAAAACTTGAGTTTGGGTCCCCCTCGAAATAGAGCACTGTATCAACAATATGCTCTAAAACTCTTGGGCCAGCCAAAGTACCTTCCTTTGTGACATGCCCAACAAGAATCATTGTAATATCTAATTGTTTGGCAATTCTTGTAAGCTGAGCTGAGCACTCCCTAACTTGCGTTACTGAGCCAGGTGCTGAAGTTATCTCTTCAGAATAAATTGTTTGAATCGAATCAATTACAACTACATTAGGCTTATTCTTTTCTATAGTTTGAACTATTTTTTCCAGATTAATTTCTGATAAAATTGAAATATCTGAAACCTCAAGCTCTAAACGTTTTGCGCGCATAGCGATTTGCTGTGAAGACTCTTCACCACTAATATAAATAACGTTACAAAGATCACTTGGGTCTTGAGTTATTTTTGATAAAGCCTGTATTAATATTGTAGACTTTCCGATTCCAGGGTCACCCCCCAATAATATGACTCCTCCAGGGACAAATCCACCGCCTAAAACGCGATCAAACTCTGAAATTTTTGTTTGTCTCTTTAAAATATCTACAGTTTCAACTTCATTTAATTTTGTTAATTTATTAGATTTTGCTAAAGAAGCATATCTTTTTACACCTTTACCTTCAGAAAGACTTTCAACTAGTGTATTCCACGCAAAACAATGAAGACATTGTCCTTGCCACTTGGTCGACTGGCCGCCACACTCTGTACATTGATAAATAATCTTACTTTTAGGCATTAATATTCCTTAACGGGACTCTCTGTGAGGCTGAAATAGCACATATCAACTCATAACCAACAGTGCCTGAGAATTGAGCAACAGTGTCTACAGAAATCTTTTCACCCCACAGCTCGACTTTTGATCCAATATTTGCACTTTGAATTTCTGTTAAGTCAACATATAACATATCCATTGAAACACGGCCCACTAAAGAAGAGAGATGTCCGTCAATTGCAACAGGTGTTCCATTTTTAGCATGCCGAGGGTATCCATCAGCATAACCACATGCCACAATTCCAATCCTCATATCTTTATTTGCTTTAAAAGTTAATCCATACCCAACTGAATTTCCAGCTTTAATATTTTGAATCGCAATAATTTCTGACGTCAATGACATTGCTGGTATTAGCCCTAAGTCTTTAGCTATTTTATTTTCAAATGGAGAAAGACCATAAAGCATAATTCCTGGCCTTACCCAGTCCAATCTAGACTCAGGATATCTAATAATAGCTGCTGAATTTGCAACGGAGGCAGGATAATTATAGTTATTAGAAATTAAATTAAAAATACTAAGTTGTTTTTCTATTCCTTCTTTTTCATCAGCAGTAGCAAAGTGAGTCATTAAAATTATATCTGCAATGTACGGATTACTTCCTAAAGACTCAAGTAGATAGTTTATTTCGTTTGGCATAAAACCTAAACGATTCATTCCTGTATTGATTTTTAGATGAATATTAATTGGAATGACTGGTTTTGCTTGATTAATTAACTCAATTTGTCTTTGATTATGAACAGTTACATTGATTCTCAATTCTGAAGCAATATTAACTTCATCCTTACTAAAAAAACCTTCCAATAATAAGATCATTTGTTTGAATTTATTTTCTCTCAGCTGTATTGCCTCATTAACTGAAAGAACTGCAAAACCATCAGATGCCATCAATGTTTTAGCTACATCTAATAAATTATGGCCGTAAGCATTTGCTTTTAAAACAGACATAATCTTACTTTGATTTGCTATCTTTTTTATATGAGCAAGGTTGCTTAATAGCGCCTGATGATTAATTGTTGCTTTAAGTGGTCTCATTAAGCTTTAATAACCTGGAGACTCATATCCTGGATTAGCGTAATTCTCAAATCGCGTAAATTCACCTACAAAAGTTAGCTTCACTGTACCAATTGGACCGCTTCTCTGTTTAGCTAAAATTATTTCAGCAATTCCCTTATCGGGAGAATCTGGATTATAAACCTCATCTCGATATATAAACATGATCACGTCTGCATCTTGCTCGATAGCACCAGATTCTCTTAAATCTGACATTTGGGGTCTTTTATCAGGTCGGCTATCTACATTTCTATTGAGTTGAGATAAGGCAACAACTGGAACATTTAATTCTTTGGCTAAAGACTTTAATGAACGGGAAATTTCAGATATTTCTGTAGCCCGATTTTCTCCTTGTTGACCGCCCAAGGCTGACATAAGCTGAATATAATCAACGACTATTAGTCCAAGGCCGCCTTCAGTTGATCGATGAAGCCTTCGAGCACGAGCTCTAAGTTCGTAAGAATTAAGTGCTGATCCTTCGTCGATGAAAAGTGGAGCTTCATTAAGCCGACCTAATCCATCAGCAATTTTTGCCCAATCATCTTCATCCATTTTTCCTGTACGCATTTTTTGCTGATTAACTTTAGAAACTGCTCCAAGGAGTCTTGTCACAATTTGTTCTGAGCCCATCTCCATTGAGAAAATAGCTACTGCTTTATTTTGATCTACTCCACAGGCTTCAGCAATATTCATTGCTAAAGCT
>JAOLWQ010000014.1 GCA_028342535.1 Methylophilaceae bacterium
TGCATCTTCAATGGCTTTTTTTGCTCCTTTAGTCATCGAAATACCTTGAATAGTAAATTTCTTTTTTACATCGCCTGATAAATAAATTTTAGCGTTAAGAGTTATTTGGGATACTAAGTTCGCCGCTCTCAAGCTCAATAAATCAACAATATTTGACTCTAATTTATCTAACTCACTTGTTCTTATCTTTGCATTAAACTTTTTAGTTACTGATCTAAAACCTCTTTTTGGCAGCCTTCTTTGAATTGGCATTTGTCCGCCTTCAAATCCTACTTTATGAAAGCCACCTGTTCTAGATTTTTGGCCCTTAATACCTCGACCAGCCGTTTTTCCAAAGCCAGAACCATTACCTCGCCCTACTCTACGAGCCGATTTTATTGATCCTTCTGCTGGTTTAATTGTATTTAATTTCATTTTATTAACTCTCTACTTTAAGAAGGAAATTTACCGCATTAATCATTCCACGAACTTCTGGAGTATCTTGAAGTTCTACTGTGTGATGCATTTTTTTTAAACCAAGTCCAACAACTGTACCCTTCTGAGATGCCGTTCTTCCAATTAGACTTTTAATTAATGTAACTTTAACTGTTTCTTTAGCCATAAAATTAACCTCTTATCTCTTCAACTGTTTTACCTCTTTTAGCTGCTATTGATGCTGGGCTATTAGTCGAAGCTAATCCGTTTAATGTCGCTCTAACAACGTTATATGCATTTGCTGAGCCAATGCATTTTGCAGTCACATCCGTTACTCCCATTACTTCAAATATTGCCCTCATTGCTCCGCCAGCAATAATTCCTGTTCCTTCTGAAGCGGGTTGAATTAAAACTTTTGCTGCACCGTGTCTTCCAATTACTGAATGATGTAAAGTGCCGTTGTTTAGATCAACTTTTACCATACCCCTTTTTGCTTCTTCCATTGCTTTCTGAACTGCTAAGGGAACTTCTCGCGCCTTACCTTTGCCCATACCAACCGCTCCATCGCCATCTCCGACTACTGCAAGTGCTGCAAAGCTCATGATACGGCCGCCTTTAACAACTTTAGTCACCCTATTGACATTAATCATCTTCTCTCTTAAGCCGTCAGTTTGGTTTTGATATTCTTCTTTTTTATTATCTTGTGCCATCTTGATTCCTAAAATTTGTTAGAAGGTTAAACCATTATCTCTAGCAGCATCTGCTAAAGCTTTAATTCGACCATGATATTTAAATCCAGAGCGATCAAAAGCAACTACTTTGATTCCAGCTTTTACAGCTTTTTCAGCTATTCTTTTTCCGATCTCTACTGCTGCTTCTTTATTACTAGTATTCTTTAATTTCTTTTTTACTTCTGCTTCTAATGTGGATGCAGCTGCAAGCACTTTATTATTTTTTCCATCTATGATTTGGGCATATATATTCGAATTAGATCGATGCACTGTTAAACGAGTTATGTTTAGTTCAGCAATTTTAGCCCTTGTTTTCCGAGCCCTTCGTAATCTTATATTTTCATTATTCATCGTTCAGCCTCTATGTTTTTTTAGCTTCTTTAATTGCAACATGCTCATCAGAATATCGAACACCTTTTCCTTTGTATGGTTCTGGTGGGCGGTAAGCACGAATTTCTGCTGCAACTTGTCCTATCATTTGCTTGCTTGAGCTTTTTAATACAATTTCTGTAGGGCTTGGTGTTTGAGCAGTAACGCCATCAGGCAATTGATGATTAACTGGGTGAGAAAATCCAAGTTCTAAGTTTATTTTATTGCCTTGAACAGCTGCTTTATATCCCACTCCTATTAATGTTAACTTTCTTTCAAACCCTTGCGAGACACCGATTACCATATTTTGTACTAGTGATCTAATTGTCCCTGACATTGCTTTTGAAAATTTTGTTGATCTCTTAGCCTCAAAAGTAAGAGTAGTTTCTTCTTTTTTAATTTCAACATCACCAGTTAATTCTTGTTTCAGTTCGCCTAATGGCCCTTTAACAATAATTGCATCAATGGCTAAATTAATTTCTACTTTCTCTGGAATAACTACTGGATTTTTTGCAATTCTTGACATTATTTTCTCCTATGATACATAGCAAAGAACTTCACCACCAATACCGGCAGCTCTTGCTTTAATGTCAGTCATAACACCCTTGGAAGTTGTAACAATAGCAACTCCAAGCCCATTCATTACTCTTGGAAGGCTTTCACTTCCTTTATAGATTCTTAAACTAGGCTTACTAATTCTTTCAATTGTTTCTATGACTGGCTGTCCTGCATAATATTTTAAATCTATATTTAGCAAAGGTTTACCATCATTTACAGTAACGCCGAAACTTTCAATATAACCTTCATCTTTTAAAACATTAGCAATTGATTGCTTAATCTTAGATGCTGGCATTGATACTGTAACCTTATTTCTCATTTGGCCGTTTCTAATTCGGGTTAACATATCTGCGATTGGGTCATGCATACTCATATTCTTATCCCCTTTACCAGCTTGCTTTTGTAATACCAGGGACTTCACCTGTAAGCATAAGCTCACGTAATTTTCCTCTGGCAATACCAAATTTACTATAAACACCTCTTGGGCGACCCGTTAAAGCACATCTATTTCTCAATCTTACTGGGCTTGAATTTCGAGGAAGGTTCTGAAGTTGAGATCTAGCTTCAGCTCTTTCTTCGCTAGAAGCACCAACATTATTTATGGTCTCATTTAAAGCCAAACGTTTAGCTTTAAACTTTTCAACCACTTTCCTTCTTTTTTCTTCACGTTTAATCATGCATAATTTAGACATATTTATTTATCTCCATGCTGGTTTTCTGCTGCTGGAACTTCCTCAACTGGTTTTGCTTCCTCAACTGGTTTTGCTTCCTCAACTGGTTTTGCTTCCTCAACTGGTTTTGCTTTGTTAAATGGAAAACTAAACGCTGATAAAAGCGCACTTGCTTCATCATCAGTTTTAGCGTTAGTTGTGATTGTGATATTCATTCCTCTTAACTTATCTATCTTATCGTATTGAATTTCTGGAAATATTATTTGTTCCTTAATTCCCATATTATAATTTCCTCTGCCGTCAAACGATTTTAATGACAACCCACGGAAGTCTCTTTCTCTAGGAATAGCAATATTTATTAACCTATCTAGAAATGTATACATACTAGATTTTCTTAAAGTTACTTTACAACCAACAGGATAATCATCTCTAACCTTAAAATTAGCGATTGATTTTTTTGCCACAGTTACGATTGGTTTCTGACCTGCAATTTTTTCCATATCAGCAACAGCACTATCCATTACTTTCTTATCTGCTACAGCTTCACCAACTCCCATATTTAATGTGATCTTAGTAATTCTTGGGACTTGCATTACTGAGGTATATTTGAACTGTTTTGTAAGCTCCTTAACAACAGTGTCAAAATAAAATTGTCTTAATCTCGCCATATTTTTTCCTAAACGTCGATTGCTTCTTGGTTAGATTTAAAAATTCTAATTTTTTTTCCATCTTTTAATATTTTAAATGTCACTTTGTCAGCCTTTGAAGTTGCGTTATTAAAAATAGCAATATTAGAAATATCTAAAGGCATCTCTTTACTCACAATACCGCCTTGTTCGCTTTTACCTGGGTTTGGTTTTACACTCTTTTTAACCATATTAAGTCCTTCAACAACAACTCTCTTTTCATTTACAAAATCAGAAACAATACCTTGTTTACCTTTATCTTTTCCAGTATTTATAATTACTTTGTCGCCTTTACGAATCTTATTCACTTTATATACTCCTAGATAACTTCTGATGCTAGAGAAACAATTTTCATAAATTTATCTGATCTTAACTCTCGAGTTACAGGCCCAAATATTCTTGTACCAATTGGTTCAAGCTTTGGATTTAAAAGAACAGCTGCATTACTGTCAAATTTAACCAATGATCCATCAGATCGACGAACACCCTTTGCTGTTCTAACTACTACGGCATCATAGACCTCGCCTTTCTTTACTCGACCTCTTGGTGCTGCATCTTTTATACTGACTTTTATAATATCGCCAATAGATGCATAACGTCTTTTTGAGCCACCGAGAACTTTGATGCACATAACTGAACGTGCGCCAGTATTGTCGGCAACTTCTAATCTTGACTGCATTTGTATCATGAAATAATCTCCAACTTAATCCGTTTAATTACTAGCTCAAACTTATAAGCACCGCCACGGTCAGTATTGGGGCGCTAGCTATATTTAATACGAGCGCCAAAAAGAGCTGCATTATATGTTATTTTTCTAAATACCTCAACTTTCAAGCTATTTAAATTTCTATCCTTGTTGTCCTTTAGAAACAACTTTTGTAACAATCCATGACTTACTTTTTGATATAGGTTTATGTTCTGTAATTTGAACTATATCTCCTTCATTAATCTCATTTTTTTCATCATGTGCATGAAATTTATTTGATTGATTAATATATTTTCCATATAAAGGATGTTTGACCTTTCTCTCAACAAGAACTGTGATTGTTTTATCCATTTTATTACTTACAACTTTACCAGTTACTGTTCGCTCAATTTTTTTAATATCTGCTTCTACTTTTTTAGCAGGAGCTTTTTTAGTAACTGCTTCTACTTTTTTAGTAGGAGCTTTTTTAGTAACTGCTTCTACTTTTTTAGCAGGAGCTTTTTTAGTAACTGCTTCTACTTTTTTAGCAGGAGCTTTTTTAGTTGTTTTAGCTTTATCTTCCATTTTTTATTTATCACCCATAAATTTATACTTGTTTTAATTTTTCAGTAAGAATTGTTTTGATTCTAGCTATATCTTTTTGAAATTTCTTAAGCTGATCAGTCTTGTTTGATTGCTGAGTTGAGATTTGTATCCGAGCCGAAAACTGTGCCTTCCTAATTTCTATTAGCTCTTTTTCTAGGTCATCGGTTGACTTTTTTCTTAAATCAATAGTTTTCATCTTTTCTCCTTATCAGCCCACATGCCTTGTAGCAAAGACTGTTAATAATGGTAGTTTTGCTGCAGCTAATCTGAATGCTTCTCTTGCAATCTCTTCAGATACACCATCCATCTCATACAACATTTTTCCAGGTTGGATCTCAGCTACATAATATTCGACACTTCCCTTACCTTTACCCATTCTTACTTCAGCAGGTTTTTTTGTGATTGGTTTATCTGGGAAAATCCTAATCCAAACTCGCCCCCCTCTTTTGATATGTCTTGTCATTACTCTTCTGCCAGCCTCTATCTGTCTTGCAGTAATTCTTCCTCTACCAATCGCTTTAAGGCCAAAATCACCAAAACTTACCTTATTACCAGTAGTTGCAAGGCCGCGATTTCTTCCCTTATGCTGCTTTCTAAATTTACTTCTAGCTGGCTGTAACATTGTTATGCCTCGTCTTTCTTAGATTCATCATTTGACTCTTTAGGCGAGTCTTCTAAAACTACTTTTTTCTTTACAGCAACTTTAACGCTTTTCTTTTCGGAGGATGTCTCCGCTTTCTTAGAAGCAGTTTTAACTGTTTTCTTTGGAGCCACTTTGGGTTTATCTTCTATTTTTCGGGCAATTTCACCCTCATCAATGCTAACTTTTTTATTATCTTCAAAAATTTCACCTTTAAATACCCATACTTTAATTCCAATAATTCCATATGATGTTTGGGCTCTAGCTACACCATAATCTATGTCAGCACGAAGTGTGTGAAGAGGAACTCTTCCTTCTCGGTACCATTCTGACCTTGCAATTTCAATTCCATTTAATCTTCCAGCACTTTTAATTTTGATTCCTTGTGCGCCTAATCTCATTGCATTCTGCATAGCTCTTTTCATCGCTCTTCTAAACATAACTCTTTTCTCAAGCTGTTGAGCAATACTCTGTGCGATTAATGTAGCATCTATTTCTGGTTTTCTAACTTCCTCAATGTTTAATTGAACAGGTATTCCCATTAAATTTTGTAAACTAGAGCGCAGAGTTTCAATATCTTCACCTTTTTTACCAATTACAATTCCAGGCCGAGCACTGTAAATTGTAATCTTTGCATTTTTAGCTGGTCGCTCAATTACTATTTTACTAACAGCCGCATTAATTAATTTTTTGTTTAAGAATTCTCTGACTTTTATATCATTAAGTAAAAGTCCAGCAAAGTTCTTTGAATTTGAGAACCATTTTGAAGACCAGTTTTTTTTAACTGCTAGTCGAAAACCAATTGGATTTACTTTTTGTCCCATAATTATCTCTTTAACTTCCTACAATCACAGTAATGTGACTAGTTGGTTTAATAATTTTTCCTGCACGACCTTTTGATTGAGCACGAATCCGTTTTAAAACTGTACCTTTATTAATATAAATAGTTTTTATCTTAAGTTCATCTATATCAGCACCATTATTATTCTCTGCATTAGCAATTGCAGATTCAACTACCCTTTTAATAATCTCAGCACCTTTTTTTGGGCTAAAATTAAGAATATCTAAAGCATTGTCTACTTTTTTTCCTCTGATTAGGTCGGCTACCAACCTGGCTTTTTGAGGAGAAATTCTTACTCCATTTAAAATTGCTGAAACTTCATTTGCCATAATTATTCCTTTGTCTTCCTGTCACCAGTGTGACCTTTAAAAGTCCTAGTTAATGCAAATTCACCTAATTTGTGCCCCACCATATTTTCTACGATTAATACAGGAATATGCTGACGTCCATTATGAATAGCAATAGTTAATCCAATAAAATTTGGAAGTATTGTTGACCTTCTTGACCATGTCTTAATTGGTTTACGATCTCTACTCTCAGATGCAATCTCTACTTTCTTTGCAAGATGTGAGTCAACAAATGGTCCTTTTTTAATTGAGCGTGACATATTTTCTACCTTTTATTTGATGGTCTGCGACTGAGTCTCATATTATCAGTTCGCTTATTATTTCTTGTACGGTATCCCTTAGTTGGAACACCCCAAGGACTTACTGGATGTCGACCTCCAGAACTTTTTCCTTCACCACCGCCATGTGGATGATCAACTGGATTCATTACTACACCTCTAACAGTTGGGCGTACTCCTCTCCATCTCATTGCTCCAGCTTTACCAATAGATCTTAATGAATGTTCTTCATTGCCGACTTCACCGATTGTTGCTCTGCAATCTACATGTACTTTTCTTACTTCACCTGACTTTAATCTCAATTGAGCATATGCCCCTTCACGGGCAAGAAGCTGTATCGATGTTCCTGCAGATCTAGCCATTTGAGCACCTTTACCCGGCTTTAACTCTATACAATGTAATGTACTACCAACTGGAATATTTTTGAGTGGAAGTGAGTTGCCAACCTTAAATGGTGCATCAATACCATTCATCAATTCCTCACCAGCCTTAACTCCTTTTGGAGCAATAATATATTTTCTTTCGCCATCAGCATAGCAAAGTAATGCTAAACGAGCTGAACGGCCTGGATCATATTCTATTCTTTCAACTTTTGCTGGTATACCATCCTTAGTTCTCTTAAAGTCTACTATTCGAATGTGTTGTTTATGGCCACCACCTTGATGTCTAACAGTTATTCGGCCATGATGATTACGTCCGGCTTTGCTGTGTTTTTTCTCTAAAAGTGGTGCGAAAGGTTTTCCCTTATGTAAATCTGGCGTTACTACTTTCTGAAGCCCACGTCTACCAGGTGAGGTTGGTTTTACTTTTATAATTGCCATCTATATCTCCCTATTCACCCGTAAAGTTAATTTCTTGCCCAGCTTGAATACTCACATAGGCTTTTTTCCAGTCAGCTCTTTTACCCATAGTGTTCCGACTAGCTTTTTTTGTTTTACCTTTAACATTTGATAGATTTACAGCTTTCACATCTACCTTAAACATCGTTTCAATTGCTTCTTTTACTTGCATTTTTGTTGCACTTTTTCTAACCTTAAAAATAACTTGGTTAAATTTGTCTGCAACCAT
>JAOLWQ010000015.1 GCA_028342535.1 Methylophilaceae bacterium
CAGTAAAAAATTGGGATAAATTAAAAAATATTTATCAAAATATATTTGCTCCACCTGAATCTAAAACAACTGAATCTAAAACAACTAAATCTAAAACAACTAAATCTAAAAAAATTAATAGGCCACTTTCTACCTCAGAGATACATTTATTGATAAGTATGTTTAAACAATGCATTCAAAATAAAGGTAAAGGAGTAATAATAAGTTTTGATTACGCATCGGAAATAGAAATAAGAGTAGGAGGAGTTTTGTCTGGTACGGGTGTCAAAGTAAAAAGAATTTTATTAGCACCTTATTCTATAGATATATATAGACACGCATACACAGGGGAACCAGTACCTAGCGATTCAGATATTAGAGGTGAACAATATAAAAGTAGAAGATTCGGTAGTAGCCGAACTAGAACTTTTATTTTTGCAAACATTAGAAATTTTAGCAACATAAAAATTTCTGATATGCAAACTATCTACCAGCAAATACATAAATGAAAAAACTACTCCTACTCTTATTCTTAATACCTAAAGGGGAATGATATGGAGGCGATTAAGAGAATTATTAATTTAATTTACGGATTATTTTTATTTGTATTTATTCTTTCTATCATTTTTTTTGAATTTAGCTCTTCAGAAAATTATATTTACTCAAAATGGTTTGAAATCATTCGCGTGTTTGTAATAGTTTCAGGACTATTTTTAGTTATAAACTTTTCTTTATTTAGAAAGCTTACTTTATGGAACAAGGAGAAATAACATGGAATTAAAACTAGATAAAACAACAAAGATACTACTAGGGGCTATTGCATTAGGCTTGTTCTTAAATGCTAGTAATGTGTTTATAGATAAAGCTTATGCTAATACAGTTCAGAAGGTAGTAATTTGTAATGAAGGTGGTTTTAATTGTGCAAAGGTAACTAATTTTGGCGTATGGACCTATCCTGACCAGATAAAATAAAGGAAAATGATATGCTAAAAAGACTGATGAATGTATTAACAATTGTCGCAATTATTTTTACTATTATTGCTTTTTTTGACCCTCCATTTAATTCAGAGAAAGTCTACATGATAGCTTTAGTTTGGGCGGTGCTTATTCTTGTACCCAACTACATAATATTTAAAAAATTTACTATTTGGCATAAAGAGAATTAATTGGATTCTTTTTATTATGAAATTGGAAGTTTTATTGTTCATACCATTCTTGGTATCCTAGTTTTCTTGTTTTTCATTAAATTAGGTGAATGGTTCTTGATAATGTGGCGTAAAATTTTTGGGGATATAGGTATGGGTATACTGCTCTATAGCTCTAAATGGTTAGCTTATTTAGCTGTATTGGTTGTTTTTGTCTTAATCATAATAAAACAACTTGATGGAAAAAATTCTATAGGAGCAATTATAATGTCATTTTTTGCGATTATTTTTCTTATTGAAATATTCAAAAAAGATTGAGAAAATGAAAAAACTACTCCTACTCTTATTCTTAATACCTAACTCATGAAAATCTTGATGAATAACACTTAATACAATTATATAATTTCTATATAGGTAATTTAAACCAACTTGCTACACCTAGACAATTGTCAAAGTAGCTAAATAGGGGAACAGCATGAAAAAAAGTGAAGTATTAAAAAATCTAAACCATCAAATCTGGTGGGCAGAAACTAATCAAGAAGAAAAAGAAATAGAAAGACACAAAAATATTCAATTAACTCCAGAGCAGGAAAAAAAGCATTGGGAGAGTTATGGTAAATGGAGAGTTAAGTATTTAAAAAAATTTCTCAAAAAATTATAAATGGAGGTACTAAATGAACCCAACTACTGTAGCAACATGGGTAATAGTTTTATATATAATGGCAGAAAGATTTATCAGGTTATCACTTCCCAAACTAGCAGCCTTTAATTAGCCACTTCATTTGCCCGCTTAATTGTCTGGGGGTAAACTGGTCTTATGAGAAAAGACAAGATTAAAAGTACGTTATTGTGGTGGTCTGATGTAATAATAGTATGGGTAATAGGGTTGCCAGTTGTGATTGGTAGTTTTGCAATGCTTGGTTATGGGACGAAAGCTATTTATGACTTAAATTGGTTTTGGTTTTTTGCACTTTTATTAATACTATTAAATGCTGCTGTTATTTGTTTGTTAGGATTTGTCTCTGCACATTTGGGTTTATATCTTCAAAAAAAGGTTAGGGAGAAGTTTGAATGAAAAAACTACTCCTACTCTTATTCTTAATGCCTAATCTGGTGATGGCAGAAGAGAAGTTTGTCCCATTAGTAGAATACACAGCTAGCAACAATAATTGGCAATCTAAAATTTACGATGTGTATTATGTGGCATGTCGGTGTGGCTTTGCCTACCAAGCAGCGTATGAAGAAATGCAAAAGCAAAATATTGATAGTGATGCAGTTGATACCAGTTTTAATGATAAAGCCTTTACCATTCTTACAAATTTAGTTATATATCTAGAAGATAATGCAGAAGGTAATTTTCATTATGACAAATCTATAGAAAATCAGATGGAAAGTATTCTAGCTTTTTATCAAAATGAAGCCTCAAAAAGTTATATAAAAAATAATAAATTTAACGGCATTATTGGAAAAGATATTTCAACCTGTAAAGACTATGAAAGTTTTTATTATGGCTTGGTTCAAAGGACTGTTTAGATATGGAATTAATATCTTGTTGTTTATGTTTAATTCTTTCCGCAACAATGGGAAGAATATCTACTCTAGCAGTCAGAGGAGGGCTTGCTTCTAAAAAAAACCTCTTTGATTCTATTTTATGGATGATATCAAGCTGGGCTTGGTTGCTTTGTATTGTGTGGTTTTTCTTGGAGTATGACTGGATGATTGGTACGGGCGCAATTATAGTAGCTTTTCTTATTCCGATGTTTTTTCCTAGAATAACGGATGCATATTCTTTTCTTTACCATAAATCTAATTTAATGAATCTTATTGTTACTATTCTGCTGTTTCTTTCTTGGAATAAATACTTTATTAATTTAATTTAATTATGAAAAAAATACTCCTTCTCTTATTGTTAATACCTA
>JAOLWQ010000016.1 GCA_028342535.1 Methylophilaceae bacterium
ATAGCAAATAACTTAGCCTCCATTTCATCTAATAATTGCTGAGCATCTTTTCCTTTTGGCAGAAAAGCCCCTTCAACAATATCTGAACCTACGGTAATTAAGTTTCGTAAAATTGAATTATCACGAATAATTTTTGCATAACCTCGAATGTTTGCAACTGAAGGCATATTCTCAGCAAGACTTCCAAGGTATGCCATGCCTCCAGTTGAGGCTAGTTCAGAATTTTTTTCTAATGATTCAGCAACAGTAATTATATCTGCTGGATTACTTGAATTAATAAGATTAGTTATATGAATAAATATTTGTCGATGATCTTGTTTGTAAAAGTCTTTTGAAGAAATAGCATCAGCTATCTGATCTAATGCAGAATTATCAATTAGCAAACCCCCTAATAAAGATTGTTCAGCTTCAATAGAGTGAGGGGGTAGTTTTAAAGTTTTAATTTGATCATCAGCCATAACATGATTATAACCAATAAAAAAAAAGCTGCCCTATTGGCAGCTTAAATAAATAAAAATAATTATTTTATTCTTCGCCAATTACGACGACTTTTATTTCTAGGCTAACTTCTTGATGGAGGGTTAAGGTAATCATATGCTCACCAGCATTCTTTAATGGTCCATCCGGCATTCTAATTTCAGACTTAACAATTTCATGACCAGAAGTATTTAAAGCTTCAGTAATGTCAATATTAGTAACTGATCCAAAAAGTTTTCCATCAATACCTGATTTTTGTTTGATTTCTAGAACATAACCCTCTAAACCTTTAACTCTTTTTTGTGCTAGCTTAAGTAAAGCTGCTTGTTGCTTTTCAATATCTGCACGCTTAGTTTCAAATTCAGCTTTATTTAAATCAGTTGCTCTTTTTGCTTTTCCTTGAGGAATTAAAAAATTTCTACCATAGCCGTCTTTAACATTTACTATGTCACCTAACTCACCAAGATTTATGATTTTTTCTAATAAAATTATTTCCATAAGAACTCCTTAGTGTTTGTCAGTAAATGGTAAAAGCGCTAAAAATCTTGCTCTTTTTACAGCAGTTGTTAATTGTCTTTGGTATCTAGATTTAGTACCAGTTATTCTAGCTGGTATTAATTTACCATTTTCAGTAATAAAATCTTTTAATAAACTGACATCTTTATAATCAACTTCCTTAATACCTTCTGCAGAAAATCTACAATAACGTCTTCTTTTATACATATCTCTAGCCATATCTATTCTCCCTCTTTTTCATTTGCAGGTTTTTCAGCAGATTCTACTTTTGCAGGTTTTTCAGCAGATTCTACTTTTGCAGGTTCTTGTATTTTTTTATCACCAACAAGTGATTTAGATTTTTCTTCTCTCATCATAGGTGATTGAGAAGTCTTTGCTATTTTTGTACCAAAAAGTAGATGGCGAATAATTGCGTCATTAAATTTAAAAGTATGCTCAAGTTCAGCTAAAGTCTCTAAATTACATTCAATATTCATTAGAACGTAGTGAGCTTTGTGAATTTTTTGTATTGGATATGCAAGTAAGAGTCTACCCCAATCTTCTAAACGATGGACCGTTCCTTTGCTTGCTTTTATTAATGCTTGGTATTTTTCGATCATGGCTGGGACTTGCTCACTTTGATCGGGATGAACAATAAATACTAATTCGTAGTGTCGCATAAAATTCCTTATGGTTAAAGCTTCCAACATTGGTTGTTGTGAAGCAAGGATTCAAAAAATAGATATTATATTGATTTTTATAATAATATCAATGACATTTACAAACTAAATTTTGTCTTTAACATTTGCCCCATATATTTTCTCTTTCAAATACTTAACCTGATCTCTAATACTTGCTGCCTTCTCAAATTCTAGATTTCTAGCAGCAGCTTGCATCGACTTTTCTAGCTTACTTATTTCTTTAATCATCTCAGGCTCAGTTAAGTCCTCATATTTTCTATTTTCTTTTCGAAGTGCACGCTCTTTTTTATGTTCATCAACGTCTTCAAGGGTTTCAATAATATCTTTAACCTTTTTAATAATTCCAACAGGAGTAATATTGTTATCTAAATTAAATTGTATTTGTTTTTTTCTGCGCCTTTCTGTTTCATCGATTGCTGCTTTCATACTTTTGGTTATTTTATTGCCATAAAAAATCACGTGTCCATTAAGATTTCTTGCAGCTCTTCCAGCTGTTTGTATCAAAGATCGCTCTGATCTTAAAAATCCTTCTTTATCAGCATCTAAAACAGCAACTAATGATACCTCTGGTATATCTAGACCTTCCCTTAGTAGATTAATACCAACTACTACATCAAATTTACCAATTCTTAAATCACGAATAATTTCCACTCTTTCAACTGTGTCAATTTCGGAATGAAGATATCGTACTTTAATAGAATGCTCTGTAAGGTAATCAGTTAAATCTTCAGACATTCTCTTAGTTAATGTAGTTACTAACACCCTTTCCCCTAAATCCACTGTTTTTTTTATCTCTCCTAATAAATCATCAACTTGGCTATCAGCAGGTTTAACAATAATTTCAGGATCAATTAAACCAGTTGGACGAGCAACTTGTTCAACAATTATTTTTGAATGAGTGGCTTCATAATCTGCAGGTGTAGCGCTTACAAAAATGCATTGACGCATTACTGCTTCAAATTCTTCAAATCTTAATGGCCTATTATCGTGTGCAGATGGTAATCGAAATCCATAATTAACTAGATTCTCTTTCCGTGCTCTATCGCCCTTAGACATACCTCCAATTTGTGGAATTGTTACATGACTCTCATCAATAATCATTATTGAATTATCTGGAAGGTAATCTAATAAAGTTGGGGCTGGGTCTCCTTCTTTTCTTCCAGATAGATGGCGCGAATAATTTTCAATGCCTTTACAAAAACCAATCTCAGTTAACATTTCAACATCAAACTTCGTTCTTTGCTCTATGCGTTGCGCCTCAACTAACCTGCCCTGACTTACAAAATCTTTAACTCTATCTACTAATTCAATTTTTATGCTTTCT
>JAOLWQ010000017.1 GCA_028342535.1 Methylophilaceae bacterium
AAATTGTCAGTGGTAATTTCAGCTACTTTTTCAATTGTTATACCTTTTAATTCTGCAATTTTCTCTGCAACATATCTTACATTTGCTGGTTCATTCAGCTTACCTCTATTTGGGACTGGGGCTAAATAAGGTGAATCAGTTTCTATTAATATATTTTCTATAGGTATTTTTTTAACAGTCTCCCTTAACGTTTCAGCATTTTTAAAAGTAACAATTCCTGAAAAAGAAATATAAAATCCTAAATCAATTGCTTTTTTTGCCATTTCATATGACTCTGTAAAACAATGCATAACTCCAGTTGCAGCGCTTGCACCCTCTTCTCTCATGATCTTTATTGTGTCATCTTGGGCATTTCTTGTGTGAATTATAAGCGGAAGCTTTGACTTAATAGCTGCATGAATATGAGTTCTAAACCTATCTCTTTGCCAACTTAAATCACCTTTTAGCCTAAAATAATCCAAACCAGTTTCACCTATAGCGACAACTTTTTTGTTCTTAGAATACCTAACTAAGGTATCAATATCTGGCTCTTGTATATCCTCGTAATCAGGATGAACGCCAACGGAAGCATAGATATTTGAATATTTTTGCGTTAAGCCTAAGATTTCATTAATCTTGTCAAGAGTTACACTTACACATAGGGCATGAGAAATATTGTTAACTTTCATATTAGCAAGAACCTCATCAATTTTTTGATTAAGTTCAGGAAAATTTATATGGCAATGAGAGTCTATGTACATAGTTAGTTAGTAAAAATATTTTTATACTCAATCATAACCGAATTAAGGTTAATCTCTTTATTAACTGATGTTTTAGCATAAAACTTTATTTTGTTTAAACTTTTTTGATAAGTTAGTAACTTACTTAAATCAGCATTAAAAGCTAATTTATGGATTAATTTTATATCCCGTGGAAAGTAATTATGCTCTTCAGATAGTTTATATAATAAAATTTCATAAGACCATTTTTGCAATAAATTGATAATCCAAGCAAGACCATTATGAAGCCAAATATTATTTACTTTCATTAAATCTACTGCATAACCTTTCCTTAGTTCATCAAGAATAATATTGACATCGTTCAGCATTTCTTTCTCGCCAATGAGTTGCAAAGGTGAATTATTATATAGTTCAAGCCTATCAATAAGATCCATATTATTAGTTTCTTTGAGATAATTTATCGCATCTTCCTTACTAGGCTTGGTAAAAGAAATTAATCTACTTCGGCTAGTAATTGTTGGTAGTAAGTTAGCTAAATTATTTACAGTTAATATAATTAAGCAATTTCGAGGTGGTTCTTCAATTGTTTTCAATAGAGCGTTAGAGGCAGCAATATTTAATCTTTCAGCACCATATATAACTACAATTTTTTTCCCGTTTGCTTGGTGTGAGGAAAGCTCCAAAAATTTTTTAATCTCTCTAACATTGGCAATATTAAGAATGTCTGAGTTTATTTTTTCATCTTTATCTGAACTACTCTCTACAACTTTTAGATCAGGGTGGCTAGTTTCATTCCATAAGCAATCTTGGCATTCATTACATGAAAAATGTTCTTTGATTGGTTGAGCACATAAAATTGACTTAATTAACTCACCAACAAATTTATTAATTTCTTGAGTTTGAGATCCGTAAAATATTTGAGCGTGAGGCATTTTTTCTGTATTTGAAAATACCTTAGTCCAAGAATTTTTTTGCCAAGGGTAAATTTTCATAGAAATAATTTATCTAATGCAAGATAAACTTCTTTTTCGATAATATTTATATTTTGATTGCTATTTATTATTTCAAACCGTTTAGGCTCACTTTTTGCTAGTGTTAAATAAGATTCTCTTATTCTAGTATGAAAATCTGCTGCTTCTTTTTCAAATTTATCAAGATTCCCATCTGAATTTAGTCGTGAAAGACTTACATCCACTGGTAAATCAAAAAGTAAAGTTAAGTCTGGTTTTAAATCCTCATGAACCCAATTCTTTAGTATGTTAATTTTTTCTTTTTGAACATATTTACCACCACTTTGATAGGCAAATGTTGCATCTGTGAATCTGTCGCTAACTACGATTAATCCAGCCTTAAGATTTGGCTTAATAATTTGATGTATATGTTCATTTCTAGCTGAAAACATCAATAGAGTCTCAGTTTCTGGCTCCATCTTATCATGCAGTAAAATTTCTCTTAATTTTTCACCTAACAGTGTACCTCCTGGCTCCCTTGTAAATACATAATTAAAGTTTTTACCTAAAAAGTATTTTTTAATAAACTTTATGCATGTGCTTTTACCTGCGCCATCAACTCCTTCAAGTGTTAAAAATTTTGCTTTAGATTTCATTTTTGATATTTTCGAACTGCTCTATTATGTTCTTTAAGTGTAGCTGAAAAATGATGCCTTCTGTTACCTTTAGCTACAAAATAAAGAGC